>JANQEX010000109.1 GCA_028278105.1 Alphaproteobacteria bacterium
AAAACCCCTGGGTTCGTGGGTGCGAGGGTTCGGGGATACGCGGGTTCGCGGACGGAAATTTTCTCCCCCGGACCCTCGCGCCCCCGTACCCCCGAACCCCTTTTATTGGCAGGAGTGGAGGGGCTCGAACCCCCAGCCCCCGGTTTTGGAGACCGGTGCTCTACCAGTTGAGCTACACTCCTAAATCAGTCTTCAGTTATCAGAGGCCGGAAAATTTTCTGATCTCTGATGACGGACCTCCGGTCTCCGGCCTAAAAAAAGGGCCCGCGGAAATCCCGTGGGCCATTTCTTGCATATTAGGACAAAACATCCCGCCAAACAAGCCTGAAAGAGGGTTTTTCCTTAACGGCTTACGGTTCCGCCCGCGGACGGCGCATATTGATGAAGCCCGTCGCGCGGGATAGGGTCGTCCGGGCAATGGGTCCGTTTGAGAAGATCACCCCCGCCCCCGGCGGGGGTCCCCCAAAGCCGTCATTCCAGACATTGCGAGCGCAAGCGAGCAATGATCTGGAATCTCAGGCCATTATGGGAAAGAGGTCCTGGATAAACGCGCTTCGCGCGTTTTCCAGGATGACGCGGTTTTTTTTTTCACTTTTCACTCTTCACCTTTCACTTTTCACTCTTCACTTTTCACTTTTTACCTTTCACTCTTCACTCTCCATGAAACGCCTTTCCCTCACCGGCATTCCGGGCCGTCTCGACAAGGCCCTCGCCGCCGCCTGCCCCGACCTGACCCGCAGCCGGCTGCAGGCGCTCATCAAGCAAGGCCATGTGCGGGTGGCGGGCGAAAAAATCACCGCGCCTTCGCACAGGCTGAAGGGCGGCGAAAGCATGACGGTTACCCTTCCCGCCCCCGCGCCCGCCCGGCCGAAGCCCGAAAAAATACCGTTGAACATCGTTTATGAGGACGCGCATCTTCTGGTCATCGACAAGCCCGCCGGCATGGTGGCGCATCCCGCCGCGGGGCACGCCGGAGCCACGCTGGTGAACGCGCTTTTGCATCATTGCGGCGCAAGCCTCTCCGGCATCGGCGGGGTGACGCGGCCCGGCATCGTCCACCGGCTGGACAAGGATACGTCGGGCCTGATGGTGGTCGCCAAGCATGACGCGGCGCACCGGGGCCTTTGCGCGCAATTCGCGGGGCGCAGGCTTGCCCGCGATTACACCGTCTTTGTTTTCGGCGTGCCGAAGAAGGCAAGCGGCGTCCTTGAAGGCGCGATTGGCCGCTCCCCCGCAAACCGCAAGAAAATGGCCGTCACCAAAACCGGCAAGCCCGCCGTGACGCATTACAGGGTCGAGAAAAGTTTCGGGCTTTACGCGGCCAGACTGGCCTGCACGCTGGAAACGGGCCGCACCCACCAGATCCGCGTGCATCTGGCCGCCGAAGGGCATGGCGTCATCGGCGATCCTGTTTACGGGCGCGCAAGCGGGCGGAAAAAAAGCCTGGCGAAAAAGGAGCGGAACGCGGCCCCGCGTTTTCCAAGGCAGGCGCTGCATGCCGTCGGCCTGCGCTTCATCCATCCCGTGAGCGGCAAGGCGATGCGCTTTGAAAGCCCGCTTCCCGCCGATCTGCGCGATCTGGAAAAGGCGCTGGACAGGCTGGCATATAGCCGTGTCCCTTAATTTCCAAACACCCCACCCCGAACACTCCCGCGCCCGGCTTCGCCTGCGGCTACGCCGAGGTCTTGGCGCATATGTCGCGCCGAAGCTTTTGCGGAGGCGGAAAAGCGGGAGTCCCATTTAATTGAAAAACAACGGGATTCCCGCCTGCGCGGGAATGTGCATATGGGGAATTCCCATGCAGAATTATTTCGCTTTACTATAAGGAAACATTAATCCTGTTTTTCGCGGAAAAAATAGCGCCGCCACAGGCCGCAACTATATTAACCACTCTTTGCAACAAAAACCGGCGATGGATCTGGTAATATCCTGTCCATGCCCAAGGCATCCGGAATCAGAAAACTCTTTGTTGCCGCCGCCTCTGCCGTCGCTTCTTCCCTGATTCCCGCAGCCGGCGCGTCTCCGGCCTCCGCGGATCCGGTGGGGATTTACTCCCCAGCCGCCATGGAATTCGATGACTTCATGCGAAAATTCACGCCCGCCATCACGCTGGATCAATTGGTGCATATTCCGACCGGCCGGGGTAGCCCCTTTCACTTTGCCTTCATTGACACGCGGAAACGCATGATGTTTGTGGCAAACGGCCCCACGGAGGGCTGTGAATTTATTCTGGTCCACGACGTCACGGAAAAAGACATTGCGGGCATCCGGCGCCGCATGGCCCGACTTCCCGGAAAGTACAAGATGCCTACCATAAGAAAAGGGGGGAAAGACGTTCCCATAAAAGCAGGCACGCCTCTCGGACATTGGTTGCGTCCTACAGGCAAGGCCGATCTTCAGCGAAACCACGAGTTGAAACTGGAACGCGGGGATCCCGCCGTTTACGCGCTGCCGGGCAATTTATGGCGTCGCATGGGAAAGCCCAACCGCCTGGTTGTCAAAAGGCATGGCGAGGTTATCGGCAACATTGACCTGTCGAAAAATGAAGAATTCGCCAAAATGTATTCGCGCGTCTTTGGCAACCGCTCCAACGATGGCCCGCCCCCGTTTCTGGCCAAGGAAGTCACGGATGGAACGCTTCTGAAGAGTGCGTGGGAGCTCGCCAGGCAAAAACAGCGCGCCGGGCGGGCGGCGGAAGACCATCGCCGCCGGGCGGCCGAGTTGCGAAACACCCTTCCCCCACCCATTCGTTACTCCCCGGTTGATAAGCTTAAAAAGCATAAGTCGCATCGCCGCTCACTGCATCATGAGCCTTCGCCGCGCGCGGCGCGCGGAAGAACGGAACCCCGGACCGGGCATGCGGAGCCCGCCGTTCCAATGCCAAGAGCCTACCCCGGAAGGCGGCCCGGCGCTCTTGCGCGCTGATTATTGATCCCTGGTCTCTGACCTCTGATCCCTGACCTCTGATTACTGACTCGCGGCCGATTTTTCCGCGTCTTCCGCCGGCGTCGCGGCGGCGTCATGGACGGGAGCCGCCGCCGCTTCGGGCAGGGCCGCGCGTTCCTCGGCCGTCCGGGCCTCTTCCAGCTCGCGGGCGCGGTCGCGCGTGGCGGCGATGCTTTTCAGGCGGCTGACCACCGCGCCGGTGCCGGCCGGGATCAGGCGGCCGACGATGACGTTTTCCTTCAGGCCTTCCAGCCGGTCCACCCGGCCCGACACCGCGGCCTCGGTCAGCACGCGGGTCGTTTCCTGGAACGAGGCAGCCGAGATGAAGCTGCGCGTCTGCAAGCTGGCCTTGGTGATGCCCTGCAGCACCGGCCGGCCCCTGGCGGCGCCAAGGGTTTCCAGCGCGGCCCTGCGGTTGGCGTCCTCGAACTCCAGGCGGTCGACCTGCTCGCCGGACAGGAGCGTGGTCTCGCCGGCGTCGGTCACCTCCATCTTTTGCAGCATCTGGCGGGCGATGACCTCGATATGCTTGTCGTTGATCTTCACGCCCTGCAGCCGGTAGACCTCCTGGATTTCGTTGATGAGGTATTCGGCCAGGGCCTCCACCCCCAGGATGTTCAGGATGTCGTGCGGCACGGGATTGCCGTCGATCAGCATGTCGCCTTTCTGCACGTGATCGCCTTCCTGCACCGACAGGTGCTTGCCCTTGGGGATCATGTACTCACGCGGCGGGGCGCCGTGCTCGTCGGGCACCAGCACCAGGCGGCGCTTGGTCTTGTAGTCCTTGCCGAATTCCACGCGCCCGTCGGCTTCGGCCAGCATCGCGTAATCCTTGGGCTTGCGCGCCTCGAACAGCTCGGCCACGCGCGGCAGGCCGCCGGTGATGTCGCGGGTCTTGGTGCTTTCGCGCGGGATGCGGGCCAGAATATCCCCGGCCCTGACCGGCCGGTCGTTGTCGACGTTGAGAATGGCGTCCACCGGCATGAAGTAGCGCGCCTCCAGGCCGTTGGCCAGCTTGATGACCTTGCCCTTGTCGTCATGCAGGACGATGCGGGGGCGCAGGTCCGCGCCCTTGGGCTGCTGCCGCCAGTCGATGACCTTTTTCGAGGCGATGCCGGTGGCCTCGTCCACCACCTCGCGGATCGAGACGTTCTCGATCATGTCGGCGTAGTGTGCCACGCCCTCCTTTTCGGTGATGATGGGCAGGGTGTAGGGATCCCATTCGGCCAGACGCTCCCCTTTCTGCACCGACGCGCCGTCATCCTTCAGAAGCTTCGCGCCGTAGGGAATCTTGTGCCGCGCGCGCTCGCGGCCCTTGTCGTCCACCAGCACGATCTCGGCATTGCGGGCCATGATGACCGGCAGTTTTTCCGAATTGATGACCGCAATGCGGTTCTTGACGCGCAGCGTGGCGTCGAACGCCGCCTCCACCGTGCTTTGCTCGGCCGCGCCCTGCGCGGCGCCGCCGATATGGAAGGTGCGCATGGTGAGCTGCGTGCCCGGCTCGCCGATGGATTGCGCGGCGATCACGCCGACCGCCTCGCCGATATTCACCGCCGTGCCGCGGGCGAGATCGCGCCCGTAGCACTTGCCGCAGATGCCTTCCGGCGATTCGCAGGTCAGCACCGAGCGGATGGACACGGCGTCGATGCCGCTTTTCTCGATGGCGTCCAGATCCCGCTCCGCGATGATGGCGCCGTCTTCCACCAGCACCTGGCCGGTGAGCGGGTCCTTCACCTCGCCCTGGGCGGTGCGGCCCAGAATGCGCTCGGACAGCGGGGCGATCACCTCGCCGCCGTCGATGACGGCGCGCACGGTGATGCCGCGCCGGGTGCCGCAATCCTCGCGGGTGATGATGGCGTCCTGCGCCACGTCCACCAGGCGGCGGGTGAGATAGCCGGAATTGGCGGTTTTCAGCGCGGTGTCGGCCAGGCCCTTGCGCGCGCCGTGGGTGGAGTTGAAGTACTCCAGCACCGTCAGCCCTTCCTTGAAGTTGGAGATGATCGGCGTTTCGATGATCTCGCCCGACGGCTTGGCCATCAGCCCGCGCATGCCGGCGAGCTGCTTGATCTGGGCCGCGCTGCCGCGCGCGCCGGAATGGGCCATCATGTAGACCGAATTCAGCGGCGTGTCGCTGGACGGGTTGGAGATGGCCTTCATCATCTCCTCGGCCACCTTCTCGGTGCAGGCCGACCAGGTGTCGACCACCTTGTTGTATTTCTCGCCGCTGGTGATCAGGCCGTCCTGGTACTGCTGCTCGAACTCCTTCACCTGGTCCTGGGCGCGCGCGATCAGCCCGGTCTTGGCGGGCGGGATGATCAGGTCGTCCTTGCCGAAGGAGAATCCGGCGCGGCAGGCCCAGCGGAAGCCAAGACTCATCAGCCGGTCGGCGAAGATCACCGTCTCTTTCTGGCCGCAATGGCGGTAGACGGTGTCGATGACGTTCTGCACTTCCTTCTTGGTCAGGAGCCGGTTGATGAGGTCGAAGGAAATGCGCGGATGCCGGGGAAGGATTTCGGACAGCAGCATGCGTCCCGGCGTGGTGTCCACCACCCTGGCGGCGGGGTCGCCGTTTTCGTCCACGCCCCGGTAGCGCGCCTTCACCTTCGCGTGCAGGGAAACCGCGCGGGCGTCCAGGGCCGCCTCGATCTCGCCGAGATCGGCGAATTTCATGCCCTCGCCGGGACGGCCGTCGCGCGCCAGCGTGATATAGTAGAGCCCCAGCACGATATCCTGCGAGGGCACGATGATCGGCTTGCCGTTGGCGGGGGAGAGGATGTTGTTGGTGCTCATCATCAGCACGCGGGCCTCAAGCTGCGCCTCCAGCGACAGGGGCACGTGCACGGCCATCTGGTCGCCGTCAAAGTCGGCGTTGAAGGCGGTGCAGACCAGCGGGTGAAGCTGGACCGCCTTGCCCTCGATCAGCACCGGCTCGAAGGCCTGGATGCCGAGTCGGTGCAGGGTGGGCGCGCGGTTGAGCAGCACGGGATGCTCGCGGATCACCTCTTCCAGAATGTCCCACACTTCGGGCCGCTCTTTTTCCACCAGGCGCTTGGCCGACTTGATGGTGTTGGCCATGCCGTAGATTTCCAGCTTGGCGTAGATGAAGGGCTTGAACAGTTCCAGCGCCATTTTCTTCGGCAGGCCGCACTGGTGCAGTTTCAGTTCCGGCCCCACCACGATCACCGAGCGGCCCGAATAGTCCACGCGCTTGCCGAGCAGGTTCTGGCGGAAGCGGCCCTGCTTGCCCTTGAGCATGTCGGCCAGCGACTTGAGCGGACGCTTGTTGGCGCCGGTGATGACGCGGCCGCGGCGGCCGTTGTCGAACAGGGCGTCCACGGATTCCTGCAACATGCGCTTTTCGTTGCGGATGATGATGTCGGGCGCGCGAAGCTCCATGAGGCGCTTCAGGCGGTTGTTGCGGTTGATGACGCGGCGGTAAAGGTCGTTCAGGTCGGAGGTGGCGAAGCGGCCGCCGTCCAGCGGCACCAGCGGGCGGAGATCGGGCGGAATCACCGGCACCACGTCCAGGATCATCCATTCGGGGCGCGCGCCGCTTTCGATGAAATTCTCGATCAGCTTCAGGCGCTTGACCAGCTTCTTTTGCTTGGCGTCCGAGCCCGTTTCCTTCAGTTCCGCGCGGGTGCGGGTGCGTTCGGCGTTGAGGTCGAGGGAGGCCAGCAGCTTTTTCACCGCTTCCGCGCCGATCATGGCCTCGAACGCATCCTCGCCCATCTCGTCCTGGGCGTTGATGTACTCCTCCTCGGTCAGAAGCTGGAGCTTCTTGAACGGCGTCAGCCCCGGCTCGATGACGATGTAGGATTCGAAATACAGAACCTTCTCCAGGTCCTTCAGCATCATGTCCAGCAGCAGCCCGATGCGGGAGGGCAGCGACTTCATGAACCAGATATGCGCCACCGGCGCGGCCAGTTCGATATGGCCCATGCGCTCGCGCCGCACCTTCTGCAAGGTGACCTCCACGCCGCATTTCTCGCAGACGATGCCGCGGTATTTCATGCGCTTGTACTTGCCGCACAGGCACTCGTAATCCTTGATCGGCCCGAAGATGCGGGCGCAGAAAAGGCCGTCGCGCTCCGGCTTGAAGGTGCGGTAGTTGATGGTCTCAGGCTTGCGGATCTCGCCATAGGACCAGGAGCGGATGCGCTCCGGCGAGGCGAGGGCAATGCGGATGTGGTCGAACTGCTGCGCCACGCTTTGCTGGTTGAGCAGGGTCATCAGATCGTTCATGGCCATTTTGGTATCCCCAGATACTTTCGGTTTTCAACAACGAGTGAAAAGTGAAGCGTGAAGAGTGAAAAGGATCAGGCGGCCTTTCTTTTCAATGTTTCGCGCAATCTTTTCAGCATCCTCAAAATTTCATCCAGTTCCCCTGCCAGCTTTTCCTTGCTTCCCGCGCTCATGAAGCCAAGGCCCTCGGCAAGAATCATCAATGTTTCCAGTTCAACGCCCGAACCGAGAGCCGTTGAAATAAAATGCGCATATTCCCTTGTGCTTCCCCGGCCCGCTCCTTCAGCGATATTCGCGGGGATAGACACGGCGGCCCTGCGCATTTGCGATGTCAGTCCATAAAGCTCCGATTTCGGGAAAGCCCCGGTTTCGGCATAGATGCCCTTCACGAAAGAACAACTTTTTTGCCAGACCATCAGATCCTTGTGGTCTTTTGTTATCGCCGCCTCCCGCTTTTCACTCTTCACTTTTCACTTTATCACTCAATTCTCCGGCCGATCAGCGCGGCCGGCTTGCCGGGATCGCTGTCGTTCGCCGCGACGGGCACCAGCTCGTCCGAGCCGTATTCCTTGCGCATCAGTTCCACGTTGAGGCCCAGCGAGCGCATTTCCTTGACCAGCACGTTGAAGCTTTCGGGAATGCCGGCCTCGAAGGTGTCCTCGCCGCGGATGATGCTCTCGTACACCTTGGTGCGGCCCGACACGTCGTCGGACTTGACGGTGAGGATTTCCTGCAAGGTGTAGGCCGCGCCGTAGGCTTCCAGCGCCCAGACCTCCATTTCGCCGAAGCGCTGGCCGCCGAAATGCGCCTTGCCGCCGAGCGGCTGCTGGGTCACCAGCGAGTAGGGGCCGATGGAGCGGGCATGGATCTTGTCGTCCACCAGATGGTGCAGCTTGAGCATGTAGATATAGCCCACCGTCACCTTGCGGTCGAACGGCTCGCCGCTGCGCCCGTCGACCAGCGTGACCTGGCCGGACTGGTCCAGCCCGGCCGCGTCGAGCATGCGCACGATGTCGTCCTCGCGCGCGCCGTCGAACACCGGCGTGGCGAACGGCACGCCGGTGGCGAGGTTGCGGGCCAGTTCGGTTACATCCTCGTCCGGCAGGCGCTTGATGTCGCGGGCATAGGCGTCGTCGCCGTAGATCTGCTTCAGGCGGTCGCGCACGCCCTTCACGTCGGGCCGCGCGGCGGCGATCATCGCGCCGATCTGGCGGCCCAGCCCGGCCGCCGCCCAGCCCAGATGCGTCTCCAGAATCTGTCCCACATTCATGCGCGAGGGCACGCCCAGCGGGTTCAGCACCACGTCCACATGCGAACCGTCTTCCAGGAAGGGCATGTCCTCCATCGGCAGGATGCGCGAGATGACGCCCTTGTTGCCATGGCGGCCGGCCATCTTGTCGCCGGGCTGCAACTTGCGCTTCACGGCGATGAAGACCTTCACCATCTTCATCACGCCGGGCGGCAGCTCGTCGCCGCGCTGCAGCTTGGACACCTTGTCCTCGAAGCGTTTTTTCAGCGCCTCCACCGCGGCGTCGAAGCTCTTCGAGATGGCCTCGATCTGCCCGGCCGCCTTGTCGTCCTTCACCGCGATCTGCCGCCACTGGCCGCGGGTGTAGTCGGCCAGAAGCGCCGCGTCCACCACCTTGCCGGCGGGGAAATTCTTCGGCCCGCCGGTGGTTTTCTGGCCCATCAGAAGGGTTTTCAACTGGCCGTAGAAGCTGCGCTCGATAATCGCGCGCTCGTCGTCGCGGTCTTTCGCAAGCCTTGCGATTTCCTCGCGCTCGATGGCGATGGCGCGCTGGTCCTTGTCCACGCCGCGGCGCGAGAACACCCGCACTTCCACCACCGTGCCCGACACGCCGGGCGGCACCTTGAGGGAGCTGTCGCGCACGTCGGAGGCCTTTTCGCCGAAAATGGCGCGCAGCAGCTTTTCCTCCGGGGTCATGGGGGATTCGCCCTTCGGCGTCACCTTGCCCACCAGGATGTCGCCGGCCGCGACCTCCGCGCCGATATAGACGATGCCGGCCTCGTCGAGATTCTTGAGCGCCTCCTCGCCGACATTCGGGATGTCGCGGGTGATTTCCTCCTGGCCCAGCTTGGTGTCGCGGGCCATGACCTCGAACTCCTCGATATGGATTGAGGTGAACACGTCGTCGCGCACGATGCGCTCGGAGATGAGGATCGAATCCTCGAAATTGTAGCCGTTCCAGGGCATGAAGGCGCAGAGCACGTTGCGGCCGAGCGCCAGTTCACCCATCTGGGTGGACGGGCCGTCGGCGATGATGTCGCCCGCCTTCACCGCGTCCCCCACGCGCACCAGCGGGCGCTGGGTGATGCAGGTGTTCTGGTTGGAGCGCTGGAACTTGAGCAGGTTGTAGATATCGACGCCCAGCGTGCCGCTCTTCGACTTTTCGTCGGTGGCGCGCACCACGATGCGGGTGGCGTCCACCTGGTCGATCACGCCCGCGCGCCGCGCGATGACGGTCACGCCGGAATCGCGCGCGACGGCGCCTTCCATGCCGGTGCCGACCAGCGGCGCGTCGGTGCGGATCAGCGGCACCGCCTGGCGTTGCATGTTCGAGCCCATGAGGGCGCGGTTGGCGTCGTCGTTCTCAAGGAAAGGAATGAGGGCCGCGGCCACCGAGACAAGCTGCTTGGGGCTGACGTCGATGAAATCAATCGTCTCCGGCCGGACCATCATGTATTCGCCGCCCTTGCGGCAGGACACCAGCTCGGCGGTGAACTTGCCGGCGGCGTCCAGCCGGGCGTTGGCCTGGGCGATGACGTATTCGCCCTCCTCCATGGCCGAGAGATACACCACCTCGTCCATCACGCGGCCCCTGGCGACGCGGCGGTACGGCGTCTCGATGAAGCCGTACATGTTCACCTGCGCGTAGGTGGCCAGCGAGTTGATGAGGCCGATATTCGGACCCTCCGGCGTTTCAACCGGGCAGATGCGGCCGTAATGGGTGGGATGCACGTCGCGCACCTCGAACCCGGCGCGCTCGCGCGTGAGGCCGCCGGGGCCGAGCGCCGACATGCGGCGCTTGTGGGTGATTTCGGAAAGCGGGTTGGTCTGGTCCATGAACTGCGAAAGCTGCGAGGAGCCGAAGAACTCGCGCACCGCCGCGGCCGCGGGCTTGGCGTTGACCAGGTCGGAGGGCATGACGGTGTCGATTTCCACCGAGCTCATGCGCTCCTTGATCGCGCGCTCCATGCGCATCAGGCCGATGCGGTACTGGTTCTCCATCAACTCGCCCACCGAGCGCACGCGGCGGTTGCCCAGATGGTCGATGTCGTCCACGGCGCCCCGGCCGTCCTTCAGCTCGTGCAGGATTTTCAGGATCGCCAGAATATCGTCCTTGCGCAGCACGCGAAGCTGGTCGGAGGTGTTGAAGCCCAGACGCGCGTTCATCTTCACGCGGCCCACCGGCGACAGGTCGTAACGCTCCATGTCGAAGAACAGGCTGCGGAACAGGGCCTCGGCGGATTCCAGCGTCGGCGGCTCGCCGGGACGCATGACGCGGTAGATGTCGATCAGGGCCTCTTCGCGGGTGGAGTTGCGGTCCACCATCATGGTGTTGCGCAGGTACCCGCCCCGGTTGACGGGATCGATGCCCAGAACCGGCAGTTCCTTGACGTTGATCTCGGCCAGGTTCTTCAGAACGTCCCTGGTGATCTCGTCGCCGGCCTCGAACAGCACGAGGCCCGATTTTTCGTCGATGATGTCGGCGGCCAGAACCTGGCCCGCGAGGTCCCCGTCTTGCAGCAGGATCTCCTTCAGCCCGTCCTCGGCAAGCTGCCGGGCCTTGCGGGCCGTCACCTTCTCGCCCGCCTCCAGCACCACCTCGCCGCCCCTGGCGTTCACGAGGCCGAACGCCAGCTTCACGCCTTTCCATGCGTCCGGCCGGTAGGGGGTTTTCCAGCCCGTCCTGGCGCGGCCGTAGTAAACCGTGGGGTAGATGGCGGCGAGGATCTCTTCCTTGCTCATGCCCACCGCCTCGCCGGGCGCGAGGGGCTTGCCCTGCGCCTCGCGCCGGGCGCGGAGCTTCTCGGTTTCGGCCGAATCCAGCGCGTAGAGCAATGTGGTGACCGGCAGCTTGCGGCGGCGGTCGATGCGCACATGCATGATGTCCTTGGCGTCGAACTCGAAATCGAGCCAGGAGCCGCGATAGGGGATCACGCGGGCGGCGAACAGGAACTTGCCCGACGCATGCGTCTTGCCGCTGTCGTGGTCGAAGAACACGCCGGGGGAGCGGTGCATCTGGCTGACGATCACGCGCTCGGTGCCGTTGATGATGAAGGTGCCGTTGGTGGTCATCAGCGGCATGTCGCCCATGTAGACATCCTGCTCCTTGATGTCGCGGATGGAGCGCAGGGCCGTCACCTCGTCCACGTCGAACACCGACAGGCGCAGCGTCACGCGCAAGGGCGCGGCGTAGGTCAGGCCGCGCTGCTGGCATTCCTCCACGTCGTATTTGGGCTCCTCAAGGTCGTAGGACACGAAGTCCAGCACCGCGCGCTCGCCGAAATCCTTGATCGGGAACACGCCCTTGAACACTTCCTGCAGGCCTACGCGGGCGCGCTGGGGGGCCGGCGTGTGCATTTGCAGGAAATATTCGTAGGAGCGGCGCTGCACCTCGATCAGATTCGGCATCGGCGCCACCTCGGTGATGCGGCCGAAGGATTTGCGGATGCGCTTGCGTCCGGTAAAGCTTTGGGTGTCGGGGAGAATTTCTTTTATCTTGAGGGTCGTGGCCATCTTGTCTTTCCGGGTAAGGTCTCTACACCTGAAACATGCAAAAGCCGGCCGGAGCCGTTTCCGGCGCGATGAAAAAATTGCGCCAAAGAGTTAATCGACAGGCGAAAACAGCCGCGCCGCGCCTCCTGCAAATGGCAGCGCGCGTGTCATGGAGTTTTTGCTTGTCAGCTTTGTGTCACCGGGGCGTGAATCACCATATTTTTCCCCAGGGCGCAAGAATAAAATAATACCAAAGGCGTCATGATCCCCTTTTATGAAACTAAATCTCGCTATTTGATTTCATCTGTCCCGCGCAACAATGATATTCGGGGCGGCGCGAAAGCATCGCGGCGCTTGAATCCGCCCACGCCTTTCGCCTATAACCCGCCCTCGAAAGGGCAGGGCCATGAAAGAGAACATCCACCCCGAATATCACGCCATCAAGGTCATCATGACCGACGGCACCGAATTCGAGACCAAATCCACCTGGGGCAAGGAGGGCGACACCCTGCGCCTGGACGTGGATCCCAAAACGCATCCCGCCTGGACCGGCGTCCAGAAAATGGTGGATCGCGGCGGGCAGCTCAGCAAGTTCAACAACCGTTTCGGCAAGATCGCCAGCGTGACGGGGCTGCGGGAAGGCGAAAAATCCTCCGGACCCGTGAACAAGGCGCAAAAGAAAGCCCCGGCCGACAAGGCGAAAAAATAGGCGGAACGGCGGTAAGCCGTTTTGCCAGGCGCCGGAGCCTGTCATAATATAACGGCGCATGACCCTGCCGGATTTTTCCTCCTTCCTTCCCCTGCTCCATGCCTGCGCCGACGCGGGCGGCGCGGAAATCCTGAAGCGCTGGCGCAAGGCCGGTTTCGAAGACAAGCCCGACCTGACCCCCGTCACCGCGGCCGACCGCGAGGCCGAAAAAGCCATCCGCGCGCTTCTGGAAGAAACGCGCCCGCGGGACGGCATTTGGGGCGAGGAGTTCGGCCGCCGGAATCCCGATGCCGAATTCTGCTGGGT
This sequence comes from Alphaproteobacteria bacterium, assembly GCA_028278105.1. Classification (GTDB taxonomy): domain Bacteria; phylum Pseudomonadota; class Alphaproteobacteria; order UBA9219; family RGZA01; genus JACQAB01. Next base: position 12,951 of record JANQEX010000109.1, read on the forward strand.
GATCGACCCCGTGGACGGCACCAAGGCCTTTCTGCGCGGCATGCCGGTGTTCGTTACGCTGATCGGGCTTTTGCATCGGGGCAAGCCGGTCCTCGGCGTCATCGACCAGCCGGTCCTGAAGGAGAGATGGACGGGCGGCGCGGGCGTCCCCGCCATGTTCAACGGCGCGCCCGCCCGCGCGCGGCGCTGCGCGCGCCTTGAAGACGCCGTGATGAACACCAGCGATCCTTCGCTGGTCCGCAACCCGGTTTCCGCCCCCATCGAAAAGCTGGGCCGCGCCTGCACCTACGCCTCCTGCGGCGGCGACGGCTATGTTTACGGGCTGCTGGCCTCCGGCCATATCGACGTGATCGCCGATGCCGGGCTCAAGCCGCATGATTTCGCCGCGCTCGCGCCGGTGATCGCGGCGGCTGGCGGCGTGGCATGCGACTGGCGGGGAAACCCGCTGGACGCGCAAAGTGCTGGCGACGTGCTGGCGCTTGGCAATCCCGCCCTTCTGGACGAGGCGCTGGGATATTTGAAAAGCTGAAGCGCCGCCTAAATGCAACGCATGCCGGGCGGGCAGCGCGCGCGGCCGCCGGCCTTGTGCGGCTTCGCGGGAGGCGGTTTTGTGGAAGGCGTGGATGGACATCTCAGCGGCGGCCTGTCCTTGTGCGCCGGGTCGATGATTTTCTCCTGCTTGTATTTCAGGGGCTCGCCCCACGCATTCACGGCCCGGCCCGCGCGTATGGCGCAGGCGGCCCCCGCCAGCCTTTTTAATTCTCTCCGCGCCAAGGCGGCCTTGGTCCTGTTCTTGCCGGTAGGATTGAATGCTTTCCTGATCGCGCTATGCGTGTAGGGATTTTTGCCTATATCAATCAGGTCTTCAAGATGGTAGTTTTTAATGCCGCCGGGCGCTTTTTTCGTCCCGTGGTCGGGGTGAAGGGAAATTTTCGGAACCTTGCCCGACAGGTCGGCATGCACCGTGTATTTCTCGTCATGGCTAAAAAAGTAGCGGATATTGACCCCGGTGATCGCGCCCGTGGCGCGGCTGCGCGTGGCGTTCCACCTGATCCAAGGGGGCTGGGCGGTGCGCCGGTTCTCCTTGCTGGGCGCGTGGTTGACCCCCGTAAAACGCGGGCGATCCCCTTGAAAGGTTACGGACATGTCTGCCCCTGTCAAAATAATGGGTTTTAAATTCGGTAGTGGGTCCGTTTGCCCCCTCGACAATCATGCCCGCCCCCGCCTTCGCGGGGGTAAACTCCAGCGGGGGCGGGGGTGATTTTCTCAAACTGACCCACTACCTTAAATTCAACCGGCGGCCTGATGGTAAACGCTTTCCGTTGCCGTATTCTTAATGCTGTTTTCGGCGGCAAAACAGGGGATTGCCCCATGGGGTCCGGCGCGCCCCTTGCATCGCGGAGGACAAGCCTTCATCTTTCGGCCCCGCCGCCGGTCCGCCCTTTCCGCCTTTCGAGTCTCCGCCAAAGCCGATGAAATACCTGTCCCTCCTGATCGGCCTTGCCGGGCTCGGCGCCGCCGGATTCCTCATTTTCCGCGAAGGGCCGGCCCTGATTTTCCAGACCTTCGCCGTGGCCGGCTGGGGCGCCGTGCTGGTGAGCCTTTTGCACCTGCCGCATGTGGTTCTGGCGGGAATCGGCTGGCAGGCCTTGTGGCCGCCGCGCCGCCGCCCGCCGCTGATCTTGTTGTCCTGGCTTTTGTGGGTGCGCGAGGCGGTGAACGCCCTTCTGCCCGTCGCCAAGCTGGGGGGCGAGGTGGCGGCGCTCGGCATCATGCGCCGGCGCGGCATGCCGCTGTCCGCCGCGGTGGGCAGCCTGGTGGTGGAGACCACGGTTTCGGTCCTGACGTCCTTCGCCTTCGTGCTTCTGGGCGTACTCCTTCTGGCCCGCGCGGTTCCGGGTTACGGCGCGATCATGGAATGGGCGGCGGGGCTGGCCGTGGCCTTGCTGGTGATCGCGGCGCTGATCGGCTTTCAGCGGCTGGGAGCGTTCCGCCTTGCCTCGCGCGTGATCAATTTTCTGGGCGGCGGCAGGCGGCGTCATCTGGTGGCCGGCGGCGTCAAGCTGGACCGCGCGGTGCGCGCCTTCTACGGGCGGCCGGCGCGTTTGGCGGCCTGCGCCGTCTGGTCGTATCTTGCCTGGTTCGTGGGCGCGCTGGAAATCTGGGTGGCGCTGCATTTCCTGAATCACCCGGCTCCCTTCGCCACCGCGGTGATTCTCGAAGCCATGCTTCACGCCACCATCAGCATGGCGTTCTTCGTGCCCGCCGCCCTTGGCGTGCAGGAAGCCACGCTGCTTTTCTTCGGCCAGATGCTGGGCCTGCCCCCGAATGTCTGCCTGGCCCTCGCGCTGGTGCGCCGCTGCCGCGATGTCTTCTTCATGGCGCCGGGACTCCTGTTCTGGCAGATCCGCGAGGGCGGCCTGGCGCTGAAGAAAATCAGGAAAAGCGCCGGTTAGAATTTTTCCCGGTCCGGCTGCCGCGGACGGAAGTCAAACCCGCCACGCGCCGACGCCCTTGAGAAAATCGCACAGAACGGCGGAGACCTGTTCGGCGCGCGTCCGGTCCACGCGCGGGTGGCGGAATGGTACCCATTGAAACCGCTCGTACCACAGTCTGCCGGGATGCGGGCGCGCGGCGTAATCATGGCGCGGCAGGGGGCGGAATTGCTCCACCCCCGTGCAAAGCCCGGAGAGATTGCCGCGTTCGGACGCATAAAGCGCCAGGGCCATGCGCTTGATCCTTTGCTCCTCGCGGCTGGCGCGCAATTCAATCTCGCCGCCGTTTTTTTCGGGAAAACTGTTGGCGCGGGCCCGTCCGCCGGCAAGGTTGTATTCCGAAAACTCGTAAACCGGGATGCCGCTGATGGTGGAGGCCAGCGCGTTCACCGCGTCATGGTCGGGGTTGCCGCCTTCATAGGCGGGAACCCAGACGCAGTCGGGCGCGCAACCGGCCAGAACCTGCTCCATTTCCGCATGCGCTTCGGGAAGCGACGGCCAGATTTCGCGCGCGGCGCGGGTGGTGTTGCGGTCCACCACGGTGATGCCGAGAAAACTGGCCGCCATGTCGGCCTCGCCCAGACGCCGGGCCACCCTCCCGGCATAACCCGGACGCTGGAAGGGCCAGAGCGTTTGCCGGGGCAGGCAGCCATGGCTGAGATAGGCGCCGAACACGCGCGCCCCGTCCGCGCGGGCGCGGGCGATGGCATAAGCCGTGCCCACCACCTCGTCGTCGGGATGCGGGATCAGGATCAGGATGCGCTTGCCGAACATGGCCGCATGCTAGTGGCCTGTCCGCGGGGTCACAAGACCTGACGGTTATAAGGGTCGTGAGGGTCGAAAGGGTCGGGAGGGTCATAAATAAAGACTCTTTCGACCCTTCCGCCCCTGTCGACCCTTACTTTCGGACGGCCTCTTTCCAGACCGGCAGGAAATCATGCTCCAGCACCTCCCGCCAGGCCGGGAAGAAAGCGGCGGCGCGGCGCGCGCCGTCACGCGGACGCTCGTCGCCCCTGAGCCGCGCGGCGTGGACAAGGGCCGCCGTCCAGGCGGCGTCCGTATCCTCGTGCACCAGAAAACCGGCTCCTTCCCGCTCAATAAAGCGGCCCACGCCGCTTCCAAGCGACGCGATCACCGGCGTGCCACAGCAAAGCGCCTCGGCCGCGACCAGGCTCCAGGTTTCGACCATCGAGGGCAGGACCAGAAAATCGGCCCCGGCGTAAAGCGCCGCCAGTTCCGGTTTCGGCAGAAAGCCGGGAGCCGCGGCGCAGTCCGTAAATTTCCTGCGTATTTCGGCGCGGGCGGGTCCCTCGCCGGCGGCCACGAGGAAGAGCGGCGCGTCCCGGCCCCGCGCGGCGTCCAGCGCCGCCAGAAGGCGATAAATGTTCTTCCCCTCGTCCAGACGCCCGGCGAAGGCAAGAATGGTTGCGTCTTCGGGAATAGTATAGAGCTTGCGCAAGGCGGCGCGGGCGCTTGCCTGCGGGCGGTACATGTCCTTGTCCACGCCCAGACGGTAGCGCCGCACGCGCGCCCTTCCCACTTCCAGCGCGGCTTCCCCGGCGTCCTCGTCACGGGCGGCCATGACGAAACGGCAGCGCTGCTCATGCGCCGCGAGGCGTTCGCGCATGCTTTTTTCCGTCGCGTGGGAAAGCGAAAAAACCCGGTCCAGCGTCCGGCCCGCGCCGAACGGCATGGTTTCCAGAAAGCGGCGGGTGAAGATGCGCCCATAGGCGGGTGCGTCGGTATGAATGGAATGCACGAGCGGCCGGCGGTTTTTCCCGGCATGGCGCGCGGCGGTGCGGGCATAGGCGAAATGCGCGTCGGTGGTGTGGATCACCTCCGCCCCGGCAAGGTCGTTCGCAAGCGCCGGGTGTCCGGGAGCCAGATCCGCCGCCGCCGGAGCATGCAAAAACGGGAGGACGCGCGTGGAAAACACCGGGCGGCGCAGGATCAGCCGCACCTGGGGGGAAAGGCTTCTGCTTTCGTCGCGCGGGCCCTGCGCATGGAGGGTCAGGCGCAGGCCGGACAGGCCGTCCGCGGCGGCGGCCAGATTCTGCCAGCATCCCACCTGCCCGCCGGATTCCGGCTTCCATTCCAGATCGATCAGCACATGGACGTGAAGGGACATGGGGAAGGGTCAGAAAAAGGGTCGGAAGGGTCAAGAGGGTCTGGCATCCGGGAATATTTAGGGTATCAGTATCTTTGATGATTGGATAGATTTGAGAAAAAATTCCTCCTGACCCTCCTGACCCTCCTGACCCTTCCGACCCCCTTGCCCCTTTTATCCCTCTTCCTCCTTCTCGTTCTCGCGGCATCCCCCCTTCAGGCCGCCGAAAAGCCGCCGGGGCTGATCGACCGGCTGCTGGACGCGCTGGGGCGCGAAAAAATGCCGCGCCTCGTCGTTCAGGAAAAACCGCCCGCCGAAGGACCCGCGCCGGCGGCGCCACCGGCTGCAACGGCTCCCACGGCGCCGCGGGCGTCCTCCGGGCCGCCGCGCCCGGCCGGACCGGAGTTGGCGCGCAATTTCCTGCCCGTTTACGATCTTGACCGCGGCGGTCCGGCGGCGGAGGAAACGGGCAAGTCCCCGCCCCTTCTGCCCTTCTTCGCGCCCGCGTCCATCGAGGCGGCGCATCGCGGCGTCTACGCGCTGGTGGTGATGATTCCCGACAGCGCGCGGGATGCCGCGCGCGCCTATGCCCTCGCGCGGGCGGCGCAGGACGCCGCCTCGGCGCAAAAGCCCGAATGGTACGCCGCCAACGCCTTCGTCTTCGTGCCACAATTCCTGGCGCCCGAAGACATCGCCGCGAGAGCCGCCGCCTGGCCCGACAAGGGGGCCGCCCTGCTGCGCTGGGCGGGCGGGGGATGGATTTACGGAGCCGGCAGTTCGGTCAGCCCTGCTGCCGCGGCTTTTCCCGCGCCACGCGGCGTGAGTTCCTTTGCCGCGCTGGATTTCGCCCTTCTGGCGCTGGCCCGCAAATCCATCTTTCCCGATCTTGAGCGCGTGGTGGTGGCGGGCGCGGGCGCGGGCGGCGATTTCGTGCAGCGCTACGCGGCTCTTGGCATCGCGCCCGACATTCTGGCTTCGGACGGCCTGCGCGTCCGTTTCGTCGTGGCCAATGCCTGGTCGTACCTTTATCTCGACAAAACGCGCGCCGCGCCGCTTGAGGCGGGCGCGTTCACCGGCGCGCGGGAACCCGTCTTCGCCGAGCCGGAAGCGGATGCCTGCCCGCAGGCGCAGCTTTATCCCTATGGGCTGGAGGCCTTGCCGCCCTATGGCCGCAAGCAGGGCAAACACGCCATCCGCCTGCGCTACGACTCGCGCGCCGTCATCTATCTGGCGGGGAGCGAGGCCAACCGGCCCCTGGCGGATTCCGCGCCGGGCGCCTGCGCCCGGCTTTTGCAGGGCCGCGCGCTCGCCGGACGCGCGCGACTCTATTTCGCCCATCTGCGGCGTCTGTATGGCGCGGACGCGATGTCCCGCGCGCAAAGACTTTACATGATACCGGGAGCCGGCGCCGCCGCCGCCGCGCAAATCTGGCAAAGCCCCTGCGGGCTGTCGGCGCTGTTCGGGGATGGAAGCTGCAACCAGAAGTCAGAGATCAGAGGTCAGTAATCAGACAGGCCTTACGCAAACTGGCGAGATAGCTAAATCATCGTTGTGAGGAGGCCGAAGACCAACGGCCCGGCGAAGCTTTAGCGAAGCCGGGTCGCGGGGGCGGGGACGCCTGATATATTAAATTCTGGATTGCTTCGCCCCGCTTTGCGGGGTTCGCAATGACGGCCTGAGAATTTTTTTGCGTAAGCCCTATCAGAAATACAATGGCCAACCCCCAATTTCTGACCTCTGATTTCTGACTTCTGATATCTGACCTCTGATCTCTGACCTCTGAATACTGACTTCTGATAAAAAAACCCCCCGCCTCGCGGCGGGGGGCATCGGGGTTGTCACCCCAGTTGAGGCATTTGCGGATTCCCGGTTCCCGCCGGGGGAATGATCCGGGAATCCGGATGACGCCCCGCGCTTTTCAGGCGCGGGCTCCGTCACCCTCGCCGCGCTGTTTGCGGCGATAATCCTGGAGGCGCGTGACGCGCAGGGCGCGCGAGCCTCCCCGTTCGGACAGCTTCATCCAGGAGCGGATTTCCTCCTCGGAAAGATTGTAGCGGGTGCAGACATCGGCCAGCGGCAGAAGCCCCTTGCGCACCGCGTCCACCACGAGGGCCTTGCGGCTGACCACCCAGCGCTTGGTGTCGGGCGGGGGGAGATTGGTAAGATCGGTCCCGGAAAGCCGGACGATTTTCGGCTCGGATGGGACCGGCTGTGGCTCGTGAAAATTCATGGTTCCGCCTGTTGTTTTTTTAAAATGAGAAAACGCGATAATGGATTATGACGATATCGAAAGGTTTTTAAAAAAAACTAAATTAAAGCATTGATAAAAAAGCGATTTTAAGAAAGTTTAAGTAAATTGCCTTGGGCGTTTTTTGCTCGCAACTAATTGCAAATGTTATACTTTCATCCGTCTCAAATCTTTGGAAACCATAGATTCGGGACCAGCGCGAGGCTGCGTTTCCGCCGGTCCGAAAAAATATTTTTTGAAAAAACAGGACGCGCGCCGCCGGACACGGCGACACCTCCCCTTCAGTCCAGAAAACCGGCGATCACGCGAAGCTGTTCCGCGCTCATCAACGCCGGGGCATGGCCGCAACCGGGAAACGTGACGCATTGCGCGCGCGGGCCAAGACGCTTCATCATTTCCGCGTCTTCCGCGCGCAGGATATCGGAATCTTCCCCGCGCAGCGCCAGCACGGGCGCGATGATGCGCTCATAGACGGGCCAAAGGTCCACGTCGCCGCCGGCGGCGTTGAAATTATCGGCAATGCGCGGGTCGAAATGCAGGCGGGTTCCGTCGGGCGAAAGGCTGCGCCGGGCCAGCGCGCGCCAATCGTCTTCGCCCAGATTCCCGAAGCCGGCATAGGCCGCGCGGCAATAGCGCAGCGCGTCGTCGAAATGGCGGAAACGCGGGCGCAACGCCAGCGCCTGCGCGATGCGGCGCAACCCCTCCTGAGGCACGAAGGGCCCCACATCGTTCAGCACCAGCCGCCGGATACGGGCCGGATGAAACGCCGCCAGCATCATGCCGACCAGCCCGCCCATGGAGGTGCCGATCCAGTCCACCTGTTGCAGCTCCAGCGCGTCGAGGGCCTGGAGGCAGTCCTGCATATAGTGGTGAAGGCCGTAAAGCGAGGAATCCAGCAGCCAGGCGCTGCCGCCGCGTCCGGGCATGTCGGGCGCGTGGACGGGACGGTCCGGGAAAAACTCCGCCAATGTCCCGAAATCGCCCGCGACGCGGGTCAGGGCATGCACGCAAAACAGCGGCGCGCCCGTCCGTCCTTCATGCCAGGACAGGACATGCAGCTCATGGCGGCCCGCGCCATGCGTACAGACCATGAGACGCGAACGCGCTTCCATGCCTTCTCCATGCCTTTGAAAAAATTATTCCGGGCCGCGGGCCGGAGATCAAGACGGGACGGCGGCATATGCGCAGGGTGTGGCTTATGCGCCCGCGGCTCTATAAACCGGCGCTGCAACGTCTTTTTCCCGGCAAACCAGGGGGGTCCCCGCGCCGGCTTACCCGCCGCTTAACACACCGTTAACATGTCGGGCCCTAGTCTTTCCGGGAATCACGCCATTTCTGATCCACCTTCTCGCCAAAGGGCCGGTTTTCGTGGGACGCAGTTTCAAGGATATCTTCCTGATTGTTTTCCCGCTGACGGGGCTGCTGTTCGGCGGACTGCTTTACTACCTGCTGAATCTCAAATCAATGGGCGCGCCCGGCATGCAGACGGCCGCCGGGCTGGGCCTGGCCTGCGGGTTGGTGTTCGGCGTCGGCATCGGTTATCTCGTCCGCACCAACGAGGTCACCCTGCCGGTGGATGCTTCGGTCGACGTGTATACGCGGCTGCAACTGATCCTTCTTCAAATGGGCTACCGGCTGGACACCCAGTTCCAGAAAGTCGTGACCTTCGAGCCCACGCTGCGCGCCGGCATTTTCGCCGACCGCATCCGGGTGGAGCTGGTGCCGGGCCAGATCCGCATCGGCGGACCCGTTTACCATCTGGAGCAGATCCAGGACCGGCTTGGGCTTTAGAGGACCTAGGAGCTAGGGGCTAGTTATATTAGCCACCGAATTCTTACTCCTAGATCCTAGCCCCTAGCCTCTAGCCCCTCAATTCCTTATCTTCCCCCCCATGGCGGAGAAGAAAGAGCGCATCGTGGTGGCCATGTCGGGCGGGGTGGATTCCTCCGTCGCCGCCGCGCTGTTGCGCGCCGGGGACCATGATGTGGTGGGCATCACCTTGCAGCTTTACGATTCCGGCAAGGCCCTTGGCAAAAAAGGCGCCTGCTGCGCCGGGGCCGATATTGCCGATGCGCGCGCCGTGGCGGCCCGCCTTGGCATTCCGCATTATGTTCTGGATTACGAAAGCCGCTTTTCGCAAGGCGTCATCGACGATTTCGCCGGCAGTTACCTGCGCGGCGAAACGCCCGTGCCTTGCGTGCGCTGCAACCAGCGCGTCAAGTTCCGTGACCTGATGGATGCCGCGCGCGATCTTGGCGCGTCGGTCCTGGCCACCGGCCATTACGCGCGGCGCGTGGAAGGCAAAAACGGCGCGGAGCTTCACGCCGCCGCCGATCCGTCGCGCGACCAGAGCTATTTCCTTTTCGCCACCACGCAAGCGCAGCTTGACGACCTGCGCTTCCCGCTGGGCGATCTGCCCAAAGCCCGCACGCGCGAGCTGGCGGCCGGAATGGGGCTACAGGTGGCGGCCAAGCCCGACAGCCAGGATATCTGCTTCGTGCCGGAGGGCGATTACGCCACGGTGGTGAAGACCTTGCGGCCGGAGGCGAACGCGCCCGGCGAGATCGTGCACCGCGACGGGCGCGTGCTGGGCCGTCACGCGGGCATCGTTCACTTCACCGTGGGCCAGCGCCGGGGGTTGAACGTGCATGACCGGGACGGCGATTCCCGCGCGCCGCTATTCGTGGTGGCGATTGACGCGGAAAACCGCCGCGTGATCGTCGACCGGCGCGAGGGGCTGGCCACGTCCCGCCTGCGCTTGCGCGAGGGCAACTGGCTGGACGGCGGAAGCGGCGCGGAAAAAAAGGTCATGGTGCGTTTCCGCTCCGCCATGGCGCCGGTTTCCGCCACGCTGCGGCGGCGCGGCAAAATGGACGAGGTGCAATTCGACGCGCCGCAATACGGCGTCGCCCCCGGCCAGGCCTGCGTCGCCTATGACGGCAGCCGCGTTCTGGGCGGCGGCTGGATTGCGAAAAGCGCCGCCTGAGCGCCTACCGCCCCAAAATCCCCTCAAGCTGCGACAGACGGTCCACAGCACCCGCGCCGCAGACATGCGTCCGGACGGCGCGGCCGGGGGCCATCACATGCAACCCGCGCCGCGTCGACGGCGGATAGGCCGGCGGCATGCGGATCTGGCTGAACAATTCGTAGGAAGTCGCGCCGTTCATGAAACGCAGGCTGGAATCATCCGCGCCATGGGGAAAGACATGGGTATAGCTGAACAGGGTCAGGTAATCCTCCCGGCGCGGCGGGAATTCCAGTTCCAGCGCGCCGGGCCGGCCGATGCGGAATTGAAGATATTGCCCCCGCGGCCCGCGCGCCGCGCACAGCGCGACGGCTTTCGGCGCATCGGCCAGATTGCACGAAAAGACAACCTCCTCGCCTCCGCGGCAAAGGGATGGAACCATGCCCCGCGCTCCGGCCGGCGAAGCGGCCAGCAGCGTCACGATCACGCACAGGGCAGGACCAGGAAAATTCTTCATGAAACGACTCCCGCGAAAGGCCCGGTCCGGCCGGAAAAAACCCGTCCCGACGCTAAAAGCCGAATCCGGCAAAAAGAAGACCTTGGCTCCGCTTTTATTCACCCAGAAATCCGCCCGACTGCATGTTCCAGAGTCTTGCATAAAGACCATTGTTTTTGAGCAATTCATCATGCGCGCCGTCTTCAACGATTTTTCCGTGATCCATCACGATGAGGCGGTCCAGATGCGCGATGGTTGAAAGGCGGTGCGCGATGGCGATCACGGTTTTGCCCTTTATCAATTCCTTCAGACTGTCCTGAATGAGCTTCTCGCTTTCGCTGTCCAGGGCCGAGGTGGCCTCATCAAGGATCAGAATGGGCGCGTCCTTCAGGATGGCCCGCGCAATGGCGATGCGTTGCCTCTGCCCCCCGGACAGTTTCACGCCGCGTTCGCCAACCCGTGTGTGATAGCCAAGGGGCAGACCCAAGATAAACTCATGGGCGTGCGCCTTCCTGGATGCTTCCATCACGTCCTGGTCCGACGCATCCAGGCGTCCATAACGGATGTTCTCCATCAGCGAACGGTGAAACAGGGACGTGTCCTGCGGGATAAGCGCCATGTTCCGTCTTAAAACGTCAAAGGGCAGTTCTTTAATGTTGTGTCCGCCAATCGAAATCGCGCCCTCGTCCACGTCCCAAAGACGCAGCAGCAGGGCCATCAGCGTCGTCTTTCCGGCCCCGGAGGGGCCGACGACGCCGAGCTTCTGTCCCTCCGCGACGCGCAGGTCGATATTCCGCAAAACATTTTTACCGTTGGGATAGCTGAAACTCAGATTTTCAAGAGCGATGCCCGTGTCTTCCAGGGCGGGTTGAGGGCCGTCTTCTTTTTCCGGGATTTCATGCCGTGTTCCGATTTCCCTCAGGCTTTCCCGAACCGCGCCCACCGCTTCCATAAGGTCCCGGATCACATGATGCAGGTGGCGGATTTGCGCGATCAGGACAAAAAGCGTTCCCATGCCCCCGACAAAAGCCGCGGGCGTCAGGCGTTCGGACAGAAGGCCCTGTCCCAGGATCAGGATCATGGCGCCCACCATGAACATGATCCAGACATCACGGATCAGGTTCTTGATTCTGGACCAGGTTGAGGATTCGATGAACGCTTCATAGCACCGTTGCGAATGCGCCTCGACTTTCTTGTCTTCCAGAAACCGGGCGTTGAAAAGACGGACAAGGGAGTGATTGAGGAGCGAGTCCGTGACGAGGCCCGAGGCTTCGGCGCGTTTTTTAACGGTCCGCATCATGAATTTCTGGGACACAAGGCCAAGCGTGATGGAGAGATACAAAAACCCCGCCGCCCAGAACGCGAAGAACAGGCCCGCGTAAAAATCCGTTGCGAACATGACGACGGAAACGATCAGAAGCGCCATCACGGCCGGAAACGCATCCCACACCAGGAATCCGAAAATCATATGGATCTGCCGGGACGCTTCCGCAATGCGGTGCGCGATCTGTCCGGCCTCGCGCGCGGAAAACCACCCCGCGGAATGCCCCAGGGCCCACCAGGTGAGTTGCCGCCGCGCAAGGGCTTCCCCGGTTCCCCGGATCCGGTCCGCGTAACAGACGCCCATGAAATTCGCGCCGGCCGCGAGGGCAAGCATGGCCAACGCGATGACAACGAGACGGGAGACATGCCCGTAAGAAACCGTGTTGTCTTCCAGGAAAAGGCTGACAAACTGCCCCAGGATCAGGGGAAGCAGAACATACACGCCCGTGAAGATGCTCTCGAAAAAATAGCCGAGAATGGAATATCTTGCGATATTCTTCTCCTTCAATATATTGCCCACAAGGCCAAGGAAGGTCTGTCCGGGATTCGTTTTCACAAGAGGATCGGAGAGACGGGGGTCCCTCTGCGACACAAGCCGGGTCACGGCCTTGCCGAGAAATCCTTTTAAGGGGAAATCCTCTTTATCTACGTCAAGCTTGATATTCTGACGTCTGGATCTGAAATACCCCATATCTGAAACCACGCTGCAAAATCCGCTTCGGCGTCGAGTCTAAATGAATCCGGCAGTGGGTCAATTTGAATAAATCACCCCCGCGCCCGGCGCGGATCACTTTTATACAGGCTGCAACCTGGCTGGGGCGGAAGGATTCGAACCTTCGCATGACGGAATCAAAATCCGTTGCCTTACCGCTTGGCTACGCCCCAAGGCGGGCAAAACATGTCACAGTCATCGGGGCGTGGAAAGCGGAAAAAATGGCGTCATCCTGGAAAACGCGCGCCGCGCGTTTATCCAGGACCTCTTCCCCATAGATGGCGCGGGATTCCGGATAAGGGCCCGCCTCCGCTCGCCCTTTTAGGAATGACGGCTTTGGGAAAGTGAGAAGTGAAGAGTGAAGGGTGAAAAAAAACGGCGTCATCCTGGAAAACGCGCGCGGCGCGTTTATCCAGGACATCTTCCCCATAGATGGCGCGGGATTCCGGATAAGGGCTCGCCTCCGCTCGCCCTTTCCGGAATGACGGCTTTGGGAAAGTGAGAAGTGAAGAGTGAAAAGTTAAAGAAACGGCGTCATCCCGGAAACCGCCACAGGCGGTTATCCGGGATCTCTGTAGTCGGAGAGAGATCCTGAATAAAGCTCGCTCCGCTCGCTTTTTCAGGATGACGTCTTGGGGACAGGCTCTCAGGCTCTTTCACCCTTCACTTTCCACCTTCCACTCTTCACCCTTTTTTAATTCTCCGCGGCGCGATCCAAAAACTTTTTGGTAAACGCCGGGTAAACGCCGCTTTCGGGACTCTGCCGAAAACATGAAGCCGCCGCGCCGCGCCAACAGGGGATTCCGCGGCGCATCCGTTTAGAAAGCGGCAAGAAACGCCTCCATCACTTGTTAAGGAAGAAAGCGCAAAGTCCTTCGCGTCGCCCGCGCGCGATGCATTAGAAACTGCATCAAATGCCGGACAAAAATAACCAATCGTTCACGCATAGGTTCTACCGTGAACGTGAGGCAGAGGAGAAAACAGCGTGGCCAAAAAACAGGCTTTCAAAAATCCCGTCGACCGCACTTTCGAGGAAGGCGTGGCCCTGACCATGGAGGCGCGCAACTACATCGCCTTTCATGAGCAGGCCGACCGCAAGGCGCTGGGCCTGCCCGACTGCCTGCATATCGGCTATCACCACACCCGCGTCTCGGCGCGGCTGATCCAGGTGATGACCTGGCTTCTGGCCATGAAGGCCGTGAACAACGGCGAAATCACCGCCGAGCAGTTCCGCAGCCCCGCTTTCGCGCTGGGCGGCGGGCCCGAATGCCTGGACGCCTCCGGCCCGGAGCTTTCCGATCTTCCCGCCGGCCTGCGCTCGCTGCTGGAGCGCACCTACAATCTTTACATGCGCGTCAAGCGCCTGGACGACCAGGTGCGCGGCCAGCCCGTGCTGGCCATGGACATGGACCCGGCCTTCCTGGCCAAGGCGGGCGTGACGACGCTGACGGCCGTTCAGTAAAAAGGGCGAAAGGGTCTTAAGGGTCAAGAGGGTCATGCCTCCCGGCCCTTTTTTATTCGACCCTCCCGCCCCTTGCTTATTCGATCCTTTGACGCTTGATCGCTGTTCAATAAAAGGGGCGAAGGGGTCAAAAGGGTCTTTGACCTTCTTGACCCTTCTGACCCTCTCGACCCTTTTTTATTCGACCCTTTCTTGACCCTTGTTCCGGTCCTTGATTTCCCCCCCGCTCCTCCCTACATCACGTTTGAACCCCGGCGCCCATGATGGGGCCGGGGCATGAAACATATCGCTCAAGGGAGGATATCATGCGTGGTTACGATCTCGCGCCGCTTTTCCGCACATCCATCGGCTTTGATCCGCTGTTCCAGCTTCTGGACGGCGCCATGAAAATGGACGAGGCCGCGGCGGGCTACCCGCCCTACAACATCGAAAAAACCGGCGCGGACGCCTACCGCATCACCATGGCGGTGGCGGGCTTCGCGCCGGAGACCATCAACATCGTGGCGCAGGATTCCGCGCTGCGCGTCACCGGCCGGCAGGAGCCGGCGGAGGACGGGCGCAGCTTCCTGCATCGCGGCATCGCCGCCCGCGCGTTCGAGCGGCGTTTCCAGCTTGCCGGCCATGTGCAGGTCACGGGCGCGTCGATGAAGGACGGGCTGCTGCATATCGACCTCGTCCGCGAGGTGCCGCAGGCGCTCCGCCCGCGCGCGATTCCCATTAGCACCGGCGACGCGCCGCGGGTGGAATCCGCCGGGAAGGCCCATTAGGGCCGGACCTTCATTGCCAGGCCCGCCGCAAGGCGAAGCCGAAGCGATTCAATCCTTCAGGCTCGATGCTGGTCCTTCGCCGCCCCGTCCAAGGGGCGGTTTTTTTAGGCGCATCCCGCCGGCCGGAGCGTTCGTGACGCAATATTAACCCGTTGATAATGAATCATTAAGGCTTGGGTACCGGCGGCCGGCTATAATTGGCCTTATTTTCCGAACCCTATACTGGAGTCGCTCGTGGCGACGGCTGTTTCCAGAAACCAAAACAGTTTTATTGACAGGGCTGGACGATGGATCGGCTCGGCGGCAAGGACCGCCTTAAGCGGATTCACCAACCGGGCAAACGAAACTTCCGGCCGGGCGCGAAGCGGGGCCTGGAACCTTGCCGGAAAAGCCGGACAGGCTTTTGGCAACGCCGCGCGAACAGTCTGGAGCGGGCTTGGCCGCGCGAACAACGCGGTCAAGACTTTCATAAAAAGCCCGGCCGGGAAGGTTTTCGGTGTTGCCGTCGCAGCCTATGAAACCGGATCAAGCGCAAGCAACGCGGCGGATTCTTCGCAGGGTTTCGGAGAGCGTTTGTTAAGCGGACTGGAAACCGCCGGTTATGGAATCGCGACGGCCGGCTTCGGCTGGGCCGCCGCCGGCCTGGTTGCAACCGCGGCAACCGCGGGATCATCTTCTCCCGTTACCCTGCCCGCAACCGCCCTGGCGGCAACCACGGGAGCTGTGGCCTAGCTCGGCACGTTTACCGCGAGCGAGACCGTCAGAACCGCCGCATGGCTGACCGGCAACAGCGACGATACGGGCCGGAACAAGATTAAACCCGGAATGATCGCGGACACGGCAAGAGGCATTGGCGTTATCGCAAGCGTGGCATATAACACGGCATACAACTGGGTGA
The DNA here is from genome assembly GCA_028278105.1 of Alphaproteobacteria bacterium. GTDB lineage: Bacteria > Pseudomonadota > Alphaproteobacteria > UBA9219 > RGZA01 > JACQAB01. The sequence continues at coordinate 28,424 of JANQEX010000109.1, forward strand.
CGGGGAACAACGCGGGGCCCGCGCCGGCGGCGTCCCCGCCCCCCACTGCAACCGCAAGACCTGACACACCGGCGGCATGGCCGCCACTGCGGGATGCATGGTTGCCACGGCAAGCAGCATGGCCGCCACCGCCAGCGGCATCCCCATCCCAGGGAACAATCTCCGCTTCACCGGCAGCATCCCGGAGCACGGCCCCGGCAGCACCCACGCCGCAGCCGGCGGCACCACGGCCGCCACCGGCCGTGGCCACGACACCAAAAACAAAGCCTGTCTACCAGTCCTTCGCCGAAATACGGCCAAGGAATGCCGCCGGCGGAAAAGGTCTCAGCGACGGAAGATTCGGGAAGGCCCATGCCCAGGCCCTGGGATTAAACAATCACCGTTTAACCCGCGCCGAGAAAAAGCGGTTTCAGGCAGACGCCTTGAAAATAATCGGCAAGCCGGCCCTTGCTTCGGCGTTGCGCCGCAAAGGCTATTCGGATGAAAAAATAAAATCCTCCATCGGCACGTTTATCGACGGAAAATTCGGAAAGATCACGCGCGTCGCGGCGGAGCTGTTGAGCGATAAATCAAGAAGCATCGCTCCAAAGGGTGATGCCCGTCCGGACATCGCGGGCAGCAAGGTTATGGCCGCCGCCCGCGCCCAACAGGAGCAGGCCGTCTCCGCCGGCAATGCCATGCCCCCAAGAGGGGACGCCCCCGCCTGATGGGACTGCCGCGTTCTTTGCCCCTTGCCGCCGCGGCAGGGCGGCAGTAAAATGCTCTCTTCCCCCTTTCCCGTTTTCGCGGAGGCCTTCCATGCCCAAGCTGAACCTGACCCGCTTTCTGACGGCGGTGCTGGCGGTTTTTCTGTTCACCTTCCTGTACGAGGCGCTGGTTCATGGCCACATGCTGATGGAGGACTACCGGGCGACGCAGGCGCTGTGGCGCGGCGACGCCGAGATGCAGAACTATTTTGGCGCGGCCGTCCTCAGCAATATCCTGAAATCGCTGCTTTTCGCCTTCATCTTCACCTGCCATTACGAGGCGAAGGGGCTGGCGGAAGGCGCGCGCTACGGTCTTTATGTCGGCGCGCTTCTGGGCGTGATGCAATTCGCCACCTATGCCTACATGCCGATCCCGCTGGCGCTGGCGGCGAAATGGCTGGTGGTGCAGATCGTTTACGGCGTGCTGGCGGGCACATTGACGGCGGCCATCTACCGCAAGCCGGAGTAGGGTCCGTTGGCGGGCAGGTCCGGCCGGCCCAGGCCGGCTGGACCTTGGCGATTGAACCCAGGGAAACCCTTCCTTAACCCCGCTTAACCGAATTTAATATCCGGCGGCGCCGGCGGGCCCGCTGTGCGCGAAAAGACCGCAAGGGCGCATGATTCCTTGCCTGCGGCGCATGGTTTTCGCCAATCCTTAAGCCTTTTCCCTTACATTCAAACCCTTGCGAAAGCAGGGTTTTTTCTTTTCCTTTCATGCCTTTCCTGTTTCTCTTCCGATCCCCGGCTTCTGATTTCCGACCTCCGACCTCTGAATCATGTCCCTTTATCTTGGCATCGACCTTGGCACTTCCAACAGCGTGATCGCGGGGTTGACGGACGGCAGGATGCGCGTCTTCCGCCCGGCCGACGGCGGCGAGACCCTGCCCTCGATCATCTATTTCGACAAGCGCGGGCACAGGCTGTTCGGCCGCCGCGCGCATGACCAGGCCTTCGTCAATCCCGAAAACGTGGTGGCGGGCTTCAAGCGGCTGATGGGCACCAAAACGCCGCTGACGGCGCCGGAGGCCGGCATCTCGCTCGCGCCGGAGGAATGTTCGGCCGCCATCATCGGCCAGCTTCTGGGCCAGATGGAAAACGACATCGGCAAGCACGAGATGACGGGCGCGGTCGTCACCATTCCCGCCGCCTTCAACCAGATGCAAAGCGAGGCCACGCTGCGCGCCGCCCGCATGGCGGGGCTGGAGCGCGTGGCCCTTTTGCAGGAGCCGGTGGCAGCCGCCATGGCGGCCATGGCCGGAAGCCCGCGCGACGGCTATTTCCTGATCTACGACCTGGGCGGCGGCACGTTCGACCTGGCCCTGGCCCATTGCAAGGGAGGCGACGTCCGCGTCGTCACCCATCAGGGCATCAACATGCTGGGCGGACGCGATTTCGACCGCATGATCGTGAACGAGGTGGTGCGGCCCTGGCTGGCCGCGACCTTCGACCTGCCCGAAAACTTCGGCCGCGATCCCGACTGGCGGCGGCTGATGCGCATTGCCGCCCTGGCCGCCGAGCGCGCCAAGATCGACCTCTCCCTGGTGGAAGAAACGCAGGTCTTCGCCTCGGAGGACGAAGTCCGCATGGAAGACCGGGCCGGGCGCGACATGTTCATCGACGCCACGCTGACCCGCGGCAATTTCGAGGCGCTGATCCGCGAGCCGGTGGCCAACACCGTCGCGCTCATCCATTCCGTCCTGAAAGACGCCGAGCTGCACGCCGGGCAGCTGGAAAGCATTGTCTTCGTGGGCGGGCCCTCGCGCATCCCCCTCATCCGCGAAATGGTGAGCGCGGCGCTGAAGGTTCCGGTGGACCTGAAGCTTGATCCCATGACCGCCGTCGCCATGGGCGCGGCCTGGCACGCCGAAGGCCTGACTTTCGATGAAAAGCCGGGCGCGGCCCCGCACGCCAGGCGCAAGCCCGTGGAAGCCCATGCCGAAGTCGACAGGAAGCAGACCGGACTCGACCTGTCCTTCGATTATCCCGCCCGCACCGCCTCCGATCACGCCAGCTTGAAGGTGGTCTTGAAAAACAGGCCGGGCCGCGCCCGCTGGCTGCGCGCCCTGCGCCCCGCCGATCACTGGCAATCGCCGCTTTACAAGCTGGAGGACGGGGTGACGCTGCCCCTGCCCCTGCCCCAGGTGGGCCTTAACGAATACACCGTCGCCGTCTATGACGAGCAGCGCGACCCGCTGCCGCATGGCGAGCGGCCGATCGCCATCACCCGCACCGCCGTCCGGGCCGCCTCGATCCCCGCCGCGCAAAGCATCGCCGTCAAGGTGCTGGACCGCCGGGCGGGCGGCAACGCGCTGGACGTCATCATCGAAAAGGGCACGCCGCTGCCCGCCGAGGGCAAGGCGGTGTTCCAGGCCGCGCGTGACCTGGCGGCGGGCGATCCGCACTCGCTGTCGCTGGAGCTGTTCCAGCTTGAATATCCCGAACGGGTTGAGTTGAACCTTTGCGTGGGCGTCTTCTACATCGGCGGCAACGACCTCCCCGAAGACTACGTGCTGCGCAAGGGCGAGCCGGTGACCTTCAACTGGGCGATGGATGAAAGCGGCATCCTCGGCGCCACCGTCCTTATCCCCTCGCATGAGGAGGAGCCGGAGCATATCGAGCTGGCCACGCCGCGCTTCTATTCGCCGCAGGCGGCGGCGCTGGCCTACGACATCGCGCACGGCCTGCCCTTCACCCATGCCATGCTGGCGCAGGCCGAAAACGACTGGGGCGACCTGGTGGCCGCCATCGGCCCCGGCGCGGGCGCCGACGTGCAGCTTCTGAAAGACCGGCTGGACGACCAGACCGACATCCTGCGCGACAACCCCGAGGACAGCGAGATCATCCGCCAGGTTTCGGAGGAAGCCCGTTTCCTGCGCCAGGACATCGCCCGCGCCGGACGGCGCTATCTGGGGCCCTTGCTGGAGCGGCGGCTGGGCCGGCTTTCGGCCATTTTCAACCGCGTGGCGCGCAATTTCGCCAGCGCCGAGGAAATGGAAAGGTTCGAACAGGGACTGCGCCAGGTGCGCGAGATTCTCGACCGCGACGACGCGCAGGAACTGCCCCAGGCCGACCCGCTGCTGGAAGACCTGACCGGCGACTTCTTCGACATCGCCTGGCGCGACCGCGGCTTCGTGCGCATGTGGTTCAACCGCCTGAAGGACGAGTCCCACCTCTTCCCGGACCAGGACGAGTTCGCCTCCATGGTCGCCGCCGGCGCGGCCCATGACCGCGACCGCGACGACGAGGCGCTGCGCCTGCTGGTCAAGCGCATGTTCGACGCGCGCGTGCGCCTCTCGGCCTCCGACGCCGTGGCCGACCCCGCCACGCTGATGCGCTAGGTTCAATGGGCAATTAAACTCAAGTCATTGAGAAGATTAAATGAACATTCCGGGCAAGGCTGCGAAGCAGCCGCGACCCGGAATCCCGTTTGTTCCTGAAAATAAATGGAATTCCCGCCCCCGCCTGTCCGCCTCCGCAGGCTCCAGCGGGCATTCACGCTTGAAATCCAAATAATACCAACGATCTTATAAACTGATCCATCCCACAGGGAGAGTGGTCATGCCCGCCCCCGCCTTCGCGGGGGCAGGCTCCGGCGGGGACCCAGTTTAATATTGTAAGCGTGAACTCCCGCCGGACGGTGCTTATACCAACGAATTTATGAACTGATCCATCCCCCAAGGAGAGTTGTCATGCCCGCGCAGGCGGGCATCCACGCTAAAAAACCATCAAAACAAAAGTTTTAAAGCGTGGACCCCCGCCTGCGTGGGGAGGCGGGGGTGACGGTCCGTGCTTTTGGGATGAGTCATTTCATAAGACTGTTGGTATTAGACTGTTTCCGGCCCGCGTTTCACGGCGTCCGGATTCCCAAAAAGTTAAATTGCGGTTTGCATTCTGGAAAAAAACCGTGCGCGCGCGCAAATTTTACCGCCGCATCATAAAGGGCTTGTTAAGCACGGCGGGTTCATAATGCGCCTGTTTTCAGGAACATATTTCATGGCAAAGCACAGACCCTCCCGCCTCGCATCCAGACTTGGCATCAAGCAAAGCGCAGACGCTTACAGCGGGATTCTCAAGGCCTACCGCGAGGTTCCCGGTCCCGGCAATGCCGATCCGATCTCCCGCGTCAAAATGCTGACGGGCCGTCTGGCAACCCTGAGTGAAAACAACACGTTCCGGGTCGTGCAATCGGCTGGCAACGGCAAGAATTGGAAACCCGCCTCCCTGGGAAAACAGGTGGGGGTTGCGGCAAGCATTCTCCAAACGCTTGATCAAACATGCATGGCCACAACAAGGCGCGGACTAACCACGGAACACATTGCCGCAGCCATGGCGCATCTGACCGCGCCGTCCGGTAACCACGCATCCCCTTCTTCCGCGCCGCGGCAGACCGTCGCGCCACAAGGCCTCAAACTGGATTCCGCCCTGGCCCATGCCCATGCCGGGTTCGACCCTTGGGACAGGTTGAATATGCGAGATTTCAACCGGATTCGTTCCTTCAATCCCAGCGCTTGATTTGGCGGTTAGCGCGAACTCCTCCAAGAGCCTTTTCCGGTAGTGTCTCAGTTTAAAAAACATCATGCCCGTCCCCGCCGGAGTTTACCCCCGCGAAAGCGGGGACGGGGGTGATTGTCAAAGTGAGACACCACCCCTTTTCCGGGCAGGTTGACAGTCCTGAAGCAGGAAACCCTAGGTTCAATGGACAATTAAACTCAAGTCATTGAAAAGACGAGATGAACATTCCGGGCAAGGTTGCGCAGCAACCGCGACCCGGAATCCAGTTTGTT
>JANQEX010000119.1 GCA_028278105.1 Alphaproteobacteria bacterium
TGCATGAAGCCTCCGGCTTCATGCTGGACCCCGGCTTTCGCCGGGGTGAGAAGTTGTTTTTTCGAATAAAAAACCTGCTTAATTGAGTCCAGACCCTAGAAGTTAGATTGAAAAGGCCCAAAAGTTTTGACGAAGGTGGAGGCAAGGCCGGGGCAAGCGCCTTTTTGTTGATGGTTACAAGAACCTCAAGCGCGTGTGTGGCGAAAAAATAATTCACAATATTTTTCTCGAAATTCTTTTCCAAAAACTCACGTATTCGTTTTGGCACGATGACTTCTTCCAGGCACGCGATCAGCAAGGGATGCGGGCGTGAACAGCCTGAAGAATCTTCCATGCTGTAAGCCTGGATGCCTTTATATATGGCGAAGTAGTCGGATTCAACAACACAGGGCGATCCGATTCTGGCGCTGGTTGCCATGCTGGCGCGCGGAAAAAGAAAACCCGGCGCCAAAGCGTCGCTGACAAGGCCGGACATGTCGGGACTTGCCATGACCATTTCCTGACGAACCGCCTCATCCAGAAATTCCCGGCTGCATTCGATGTCGGCGGGCGGCAGGTAGGGACAAGCGTCTTTCGGCAGCAATCCTTTTTCAGTCAGGACAAGTTCGTGGGGTTCAGGAAGAGGTTTGTGGTCAAGGCAAAGTTCAATCAGGAATTGCCTCCGAAACCCCTGCGGGGATTTCCATTTTTTTCTTTTAAGCCGGTCGATTGTTTCCGGCGCAGGCGGATTGCGGGCAACATAGACCCGCAAGCTTTCGCATTGCCGGAAAAGCCGGTCTTCAAGTTGGGAATAGGACGTCATGTTTCTTTTATTGTCTTTTTTTGAATCTCAAACAAGAATGATAATATTTGCGAAGCGCTGGGGTTCGCAGGATTTTATGTTTAGCCATCCTTAACCAGACATAAGGTTAACTGATCCCCATGTATCCCGACGTCGTCGATCTGCGCGGCTTTTACGAAAGCGAGACGGGAGGGCTGGCCCGCCGCCTCATCCGGGCCGGTCTGCGCGGCCTCTGGCCGAATGTGGCGGGCCTGACCCTGGCGGGATTTGGCTTCGCCACGCCTTACCTGCGCCCCTTCCGTGAAGAGGCCCGCGGCGGTTTCGCGCTGATGCCGGCGCCGCAGGGCGTGACCGGGTGGCCCGCCGAAGAGCCCAACGCCACCGCGCTGGTGGAGGAGACGGCGCTGCCGCTTGCCGATGACAGCGTGGACCGGCTGCTGATCGTCCACGCGCTGGAGCATACCGGCCATGCCGGCGCGGTTCTGGGCGAGGCCTGGCGGGTTCTGGCCGGAAACGGGCGGCTGGTTGCGGCCGTGCCGCATCGCGGCGGGCTGTGGGCCATGGCGCAGCACAACCCCTTTGGTTACGGCTTTTCGTTTTCGTCGGCGCATATCCGCCGCCTTCTGTCCCATAGCCGCTTCCAGGTGGAGCGCGTGGCGCGCTGCGGCTTCGTGCCGCCTTTTCTGCGCGGGCTGCCGCCGGCCTCGGTGGAATGGGTGGAGCGCTTCGGCGCGCGTCTGGTTCCGGCCCTTGCGGGCATGCTGTTGGTGGAGGCCAGCAAGCAGGTCTATGCAAGGCCGCGCGCGCAAAGGGCGCGGATTCCCGCGCTGGCGCCGCTGCCGGGAATGGCCGAACCTTCTCCCAGCGCGGGATAGGCGATGAGCGCGCATCCGCACCCCCTGGCCGATAAAGCGCTTGCCAAGCTGCACCGCCTTGCCGAAGGCAACGGGCTTTCGCCCGCGGATATCACGCTCATCGGAGCGGAGGAGCAAGGCATCGCTTTCCGGGCCGAAATGCTGCTGACTCTGGAGACGAGTCTGGAAAAAAAGCGTTACCCCGGTTTCGCGCGCGCCGCGCGGCGCGGCGGGGAAGCCACCCAGCTTTCCTCGCAAAAGGAAATGGACAGCGCGCGGGCCGGGTTTGAGACCCAGATTTCCGAAAGCTCGCGCTGGATCAACGAAACGGTGGCGCAACTGAAAGAAGCGCCGGGAAACGGTTTCGGCATGATGGCCGCCGACATCACGCTGGACGGCATGGCGCGGGTTTTCAGCGCGTCGGAAACCTGTACGTCCTGCCAGGGAAGCGGCACGGCGCCGTGCACGGTCTGCCAGTCCACCGGCTATGTTACATGCAAGCATTGCCAGGGGACGGGGCAGGAGCTTTGCCCCACCTGCAACGGGCGCGGCACCGATCCGCAAAGCCCGCACGAGCACAAATACTGTCCCACATGCGCCGGCGCGACCTATATCAACTGCCGTTTCTGCCTGGGGCGGCGTCAGGTCACCTGCCCCGCCTGCAACGGGCGCGGACGCACTTCCTGCGCCGTCTGCGGCGGCCATGGCAAATTCACGCTTGAGCAAAGGGTCCTTCCCACCGTCCGCGCCGAATTCCGGCCCCTGGAAAGCGCCGAGTTGCCAAGCGGGCTGCGCCGCGCGCTCGACCGCGGCGGTTTCAAGCTTCTGAACCGGCTGGCCAAAATCACGGTTGGCACGGCGGAAGATCTTGGCAACAAAAAGGCCCGGCTGGCCTATGAGGCGCAGTTTCCTTATGCCGAGGCGCGGGCGCGCCTTGCCGGAAAAGCGGCCCGGATCACGGTAATCGGCGAGAAGGCGGTGTTGCGCGACGTGCCGCCCTTTCTGGACGCGCCGATGGAAGCCGCGCTGGACAACGCAAAAGCCACGCTGGACAAGGCGCTAAAGCTGCGGGCCATGGGCGATTTGCTGGCCGTGCTGCTTTCGGGACGCGAGTTGATGGATTTCATGCGGCAGTACCCCATGGGCCTGTCGGGCCAGGTGGTGACGCGGATGCGCGAGCATGTGCTGCGCCTGGTTCAGGAACGCACGCTGCTGGCCCGCGCGGGCGCTTCGTGCTTTTGCCTTGCGGTGCTGGGCGGGATTTATTACGCGCTGCTGGCTTCACATCTGCGCGCGGGGTTCGCCGCCATGCTTTTTCCGGCGGCGGCGTATCTGTTCGATGCGTTCGTGTGCGGGCTTTCGCTGCTGGGGCTGGACATGGCGCTGCGTTTCGCCGCCGCCTCGCATATGCGCAGCCTGACCCGTCCGGGCGAAAAGGTCGCGCTAAGCGGGCAAAGGACAGGCGTGCTCGGCCTTTGCGTGGGCGCCTGCGCCCTGTTTCTTTATCTTGCCATGCTGTGGTTTCTGGGCGCGGTGACGCGCTAGCCACAGGGCAAGGATTTTCCTGATCCGGGGCGCAATGTACATATTCCTGTAAATAAAGGACTTTTTATCTGCCCGGCGCGGCTTTTAACCCGGAAAAAGCGCTTGTGACGCACACGGTCTTTTGCCTAGTATGATGGAAACGGAGCCGTCGCGTACGGCCAGGGCCGGAAAACAAGGTGATTTGACCGGGCCCTTCCAGAGGATGCAGGAATTATCGAGGCATCCCGGATTATGGAAAACCTGAAAAACCAAAGAGGATGATCTTATGAGACCAGGCCAAGGCAATCGCCGTCCGCGCCGCGGCGGCGGAGGGCATTCCCACCATGGTGGGGGAAGGCAGCAGCATCGCTCGGCAGTATCGTTTCGCAACCAGATTTTCGACAGCAATGGCCCGGACGCCCGCGTGCGCGGCAATGCCTTTCAGGTGCATGAAAAATACCTGGCCCTGGCCAAGGACGCGCTTTCGTCCGGCGACCGGGTGCTGGCCGAAAACTACCTTCAGCACGCCGAGCATTATTACCGCATCGTCGAGGCGATCAACGAAGCCGCCACCGCCGAACAGCGCGCCCGCCAGGCCTATATGGCTCCCGGCGAGCAGCCTTCCGTTCCGCAGGGCAACAGCGGCTTTTACAACTCGGTCGGCGACATGGCGTCGGCCCCCCCGGTTCAGGCGCCGGCCTCCGCGCCCCCGGCGTCGCTGCCGCAGGGCCCGGTAACCATGGACAGCGTGGCGGCGTCCGGCGAGGAGGGCGAGGACGAGGATTCCCGCCCGCAGGACGGCATGCAGGCCGCCGGCGGCGGACGGCGCTAGGACCAATGGACAATTAAACTCAAGTCATTGAAAAGACGAGATGAACATTCCGGGAAAGGTTGCGCAGCAACCGTGACCCGGAATCCCGTTTGTTTTCTTTTCGATGAATAAAATGGGATTCCCGCTTCCGCGGGAATGTTCGTGTCGGTAATTGTCCATTGAACCTAGATCATTTCCCAATACATGGGACTGCCTTCGCCAAGGCGGGCGCGGGGACGCCTGATAATTCCATCGTCCCCATGCATTCGTTTTCCGAAGCTGGCGCGGGTGTTCCTGTCCCTTTATAATCGGGGCATGCGCGTTTCCTTTATCAAGATGCATGGGCTGGGGAATGATTTTGTCATTCTGGATGCCCGCCGCGGCGGTTTCCGGCCTTCGCCGGAGCAGGCGCGCCGCATCGCCGGCCGCAGGCGCGGAGTGGGGTGCGACCAGCTCATTCTGCTGGAGGCGCCGGCGAATCCCGCGGCGCGCGTGGCCATGCGCATTTTCAATGCCGATGGAAGCCGGGCGGGAGCCTGCGGCAACGCGGCGCGTTGCGTCGCGCGGCTGGAAAGGGAAAGCGGCGCGCCCGCCGCCTTCATGATCGAAAGCGACGCGGGCCTTCTGGCGGCGGAGGTGGGTGATGATGCGATCGCGGTCGATATGGGACCGGCAAGGCTGGACTGGAAAGAGATCCCCCTTGCCCGCGCGGCCGACACGCTCAATCTTGATATCGGCAAGGACCAGGACTTGCCGCCAGCGGTCTGCGTGAGCATGGGCAACCCGCATGCCGTGTTTTTCGTGGAGGACGCCGAAAAGGCGGAGGTGGCGCGGCTTGGCCCGCTGATCGAGGTCCATCCGCTTTTCCCCGAAGGCGTCAACGTGGAGTTTGTGTCGGTGCGTGACGGGACGCATCTGCGCATGCGCGTGTGGGAACGCGGGACAGGCGTGACCCAGGCTTGCGGCACGGGGGCTTGCGCCGCGCTGGTGGCGGCCGTGCGGCGCGGGCTTGCCCGGCGCAGGGCGGAAGTGATGCTGGACGGCGGCGCGCTGATGGTTGAATGGCTGGAAAACGGCCATGTGCGGATGGAAGGCCCGGCCACGCACAGCTTTGCGGGCGCGTTGGCGCCGGAGATGCTGGAGGACGCTTCGTGACGGCGCAAGGAGGAGATGTGCGGGTCGTAAGCTTCGGCTGCCGCTCGAACGCCTATGAATCGGACGTCATCCTCGCCAGGGCGCGCGCCGCCGGACTGGGCAATGCCGTGGTGGTGAACACCTGCGCCGTGACGGCCGAAGCCGAGAAGCAGGCGCGGCAGGCCATCCGCCGCCTGGCGCGCGCGAATCCGGGCGTCGCGCTTTACGTGACGGGCTGCGCCGCCGAACTGAATCACGCGGCCTATGCCGCCCTTCCCGGCGTGGCGGGGGTGGTGGCCAATGCCGAAAAGCTGCGCGTCGAATCCTATGCGCCGTCCGCCGTCCGGGGCGATGCGGACGAGGAACGCTTTTTCGCCCGCGATTTTGCGGCAAAGCCGCGCGTTTATCTTCAGGTGCAGAACGGCTGCGGCCATCGCTGCACTTTTTGCATTATCCCCCATGGACGGGGCGCGTCGCGCTCCGAGCCGGTGGGGGTGATTGCCGCGCGGCTGAAGGGCCTTGCCGCCCAGGGCGTGAACGAGGTGGTCCTGACCGGGGTGGATATCGCGTCCTACGGCAAGGACCTGCCGGGCGCGCCGCCGCTTGGACAAATGGCAAGGCGGGTCCTGGCGCTCGTGCCCGGTATTCCACGAATCCGCTTCTCGTCGCTGGACCCCGCCGCGATTGACGATGATTTCTGGCGGCTTTTCGCCGAGGAGCCGCGGGTGATGCCGCATCTGCATCTCAGCGCGCAGGCGGGCGACGACATGATTCTCAAGCGCATGAAGCGCCGTCACAGCCGGGTGGATATTCTTGCCCTTGCGGCGCGCGCCCGCGCCCTGCGGGGCACGGTGGCGCTTGGGGCCGACCTGATCGCGGGCTTCCCGACCGAGACGGACCGCATGTTCGAAAACAGCCTGAGCCTCGTGGAAGAGGCGGGGTTGATCTGGCTGCATGTTTTTCCCTTCAGCCCGCGTCCCGGCGCGCCCGCCGCGCGCATGCCGGGGTTGGACCCCGGCGTGATTCGCCGCCGCGCGGCGCTTCTGCGCCGCAAGGGAGAGGAAGCCGCAAGGTGGTTTCTGGATTCCCGCGTCGGCGAAATCGAAACGGTTCTGGTGGAAAGCAACAAACACGGCAAGGCGCATGCCCGCACCGCGCATTACGCCGAAATTGATTTTGAAAGCGCGGAACCCGCCGGGGCGCGGACGCGCGTTCAGGTTATCCGCGGCGATGGAAAGCGTCTTGTGGGGCGGGAAATCGCGGACGAAAAAACCGCAAGCGGACGGGTGACATGATGGGCTGGCTTGGCCGGAAGAAGGAAGAGGGCGCGGAAAAGCCCGAAGAGCCGAAGGAAAAAACGGGCTTCTTCCGGCGGCTTTCGCAGGCGCTGCAAAAGTCCAGCACGCCGCTTGGCGAAAGCATCGCCGCGGTCTTCGCCAGGAAGAAGCTGGACGAGGCGATGCTGGAGCGGCTGGAGGAAATTCTTCTGGCGGCCGATTTCGGGCCTGAGCTTGCCATGCGGTTTTGCGCGGAGATGCGTAAAACCCGTTTCGGCAAGGACGTGGATGAAAAGGAGGTTCTGGAGGCGCTGGCGGACATGATTGCCGCGCGGCTGGAGCCTTTTGCCCGGCCGCCCGATCTTTCCGGCGCGCGGCCTTTCGTGGTGCTTCTGGCCGGCGTGAACGGCGCGGGCAAGACCACCACCCTCGCCAAGATCGCCCGGCAATGGAAGGACGAAGGCCGCCGCCTGCTGATGGTGGCGGGCGACACCTTCCGCGCGGCCGCCGTCACCCAGCTTCAGGTCTGGGCCGAGCGCGCCGGCGTGCCGGTGATCGCGGGCGCGGAAGGCGGCGATGCCGCCAGCCTCGCCTATAAGGGCTATCAGCGCGCGAAGGAGGAAAACGCCGATATCCTGCTGATCGACACGGCGGGACGGCTTCATAACAAGGCCGGTTTGATGGCCGAGCTGGAAAAGATCGTTCGCGTCCTGAAAAAGCTCGACGAATCGGCGCCGCACGCCGTGTGGCTGGTGCTGGACGCGACAACCGGCCAGAATGCGCTTCAGCAGGTCGAGGTGTTCGGCAGCATGCTGCCGCTGACTGGCCTCGTCGTGACCAAGCTGGACGGTTCGGCCAAGGGCGGCTTTCTGGCCGCGGCCGCGCCGAAGGCGAATCTGCCGGTCGTGGCGATTGGCGTGGGCGAGGGCATCGACGATCTGCGCCCCTTCGGCGCGCGGGATTTCGCGCGCGCGCTGTGCGGGCTGGAGTAGGTTGGCCTCGCTTTCCTGTTTGTGCGGCCTGTCTTCCAGGGGAGTTTCCGGTTTTCGGTCGATGCGCAGTTTTCCCTATCAAAAAGGCCACCAGAGCCGCCGTCTGTTCGAAGACGCCACGCGCGCGGCGGCCTTTGTCCGCGAGATCTACGAAACCAACACCGGCTATATCCGCGCCGCCTTCGCCGAATTCACGCGCGGCAACGCGCCGCGCCAGCGCGTCAGCGCCCATTATCCCTACGCCGCCATGACGACCGAGCGGACCGAGCCGGTGGATTCGCGCCTGTCTTACGGTTTTGTGCGGGGCGACGGCACCTACCGCATCTCGCTGACCCGGCCGGATATTTTCGATCATTACTACCGCGACCAGTTCGAGCTTTTGCTGCGCAACCACAAATGCCCGGTTGAAATCGGCGTCAGCGACGAGCGCATCCCGCTTCACTTCGCCTATCCCGAAGGCGTCTACCTGGAGGACGGCCTGGCGCCGGACCAGATGGAATCCGTCCGTCACTGTTTCGACACGCCCTCGCTGGCCGACATGAACGACGACATCATCAACGGCGTGGCGCACGAGTTTCCCGACGGCTCGCGCCCTCTCGGCCTGTTCCGCGCCGCGCGGGTGGACTATTCGCTGCACCGCATGCGGCATTACACCGGCACCGCGCCCGGCGATTTCCAGAATTTCGTCATCTTCACCAATTATGCCTTTTACGTGGATGAGTTCCTGCGCGTCGGCCACGAGATGATGACGGCCACCGATGATCCCGAACTGGCCGCCGCGCGCCGCCAGTATGCCGCGCTGATCGAGCCCGGCGGCTACACCACGCCCAACGCCAATCGCGGCCCGGCCACGCCCACCGGCACGCGGACCGGGCGCCGTCCGCAGATGCCGGCCTACCACCTCACGCGCGACGACGGCTGCGGCATCACGCTCGTCAATATCGGCATCGGCCCCAGCAACGCCAAGAATATCAGCGACCATGTGGCCGTGCTGCGCCCGCATGCCTGGATCATGCTGGGCCATTGCGCGGGCCTGCGGGAATCGCAGCGCATCGGCGACTACGTGCTGGCGCATGCCTATGTGCGCGACGACCGCATCCTGGACCGCGACCTGCCGCAATGGGTGCCGGTGCCGGCGCTGGCCGAGGTGCAAAAGGCCATCGAGGAGGCCGTGGCGCGCGTGACCGGCGTGACCGGCGCCTACGACATCAAGTCGGTGATGCGCACCGGCACGGTGGTCACCACCGACAACCGCAACTGGGAAATATCGGGCCACACCCGGCTGGTGGAGCGTTTCAACAAGTCCCGCGCCATCGCGCTGGACATGGAATCCGCCACCATCGCCGCCAACGGATTCCGTTTCCGCGTGCCCTATGGCACGCTGCTGTGCGTCTCCGACAAGCCCCTGCATGGCGAGATCAAGCTGCCCGCCAGCGCCAGCCGTTTCTACGCCAGCCGCATCGGCCAGCACCTGAAAATCGGCATGCTGGCCATGGAAATCCTGCGCGAGCAGGGGCTGGAAACCCTGCACAGCCGCAAGCTGCGCAGCTTCGCGGAAAGCGCGTTTCAGTGATCCAGAGGGACTAGAGACTAGGGGCTAGGGGCTAGGGGCTAGAATCATAAAGTGATAAAGATGTTTATTATAACATCTTTGTCATCAGGCAGTGACTCATTTTAAAAATCGGTAGTGTCTCAGTTTGATTAACATCATACCTGCCCCCGCCTGCGTGGGGACAGGCTTCGGTGGGAGTCTCAAAACCCAGGCGTCCCCGCGAAAGCGGGGACCCAGTTTGACTCTAGAGTTTATTCATGCGCTCACCTGGGCTTCTTTCCGAAATCCGCGCCTGCACGATCTGCAAGGACCATCTGCCGCTGGGCCCGCGTCCGGCGTTGCAGGGGCAAAAAAGCGCGCGCCTGCGCATCATCGGACAGGCGCCCGGCACGCGGGTGCATGAAACCGGAATCCCCTGGAACGATCCCAGCGGCAACGTGCTGCGCGGCTGGCTGAAAATGACGCGGGACGATTTTTACGATCCAGCCAGGGTGGCGATCACCTCCATGAGCTTCTGCTATCCCGGCCGCGACAGGAACGGCGGCGACCGGCCGCCGCTTCCCGCCTGCGCCGCAAGCTGGCACGGGCCCCTGACGGCGTATTTCGAAAATGTGCGCCTGATCTTGCTGATCGGCGCTTATGCGCAAAGGCATTATCTCGGCCCGCGCATGAAAGGCAACATGACAGAAACGGTGCGCGCCTGGCGCGATTACGCGGACGGCGGATTTTTCGTCCTGCCGCACCCAAGCTGGCGGAATCTCGGCTGGCAGAAGCGCAACCCGTGGTTCGCGGAAGACCTGCTGCCAGCGTTGCGGAAAAAAGTGAAAGCCATACTAAAAAACGCCGCTTGATGGCTATCTTCTATCATATCTTTGCAGCATCCTATTATATAAACGGTCCCAAGCTTCCATCACCATGTTAGGCCGAAGAGCAAAGGGCATGCGAACTTTTGGCTTGTCGCCAGCCATGGCGGCATAGGCGCCGCTCAGGCGCTTGCGCCAGCCTCGACCATGGGAGGGGTGCGGTCCTTCCGTTGTTGCCTGCAGGTCTTGCGCGGGGAAATATGGGGCCAGGGACGCAACAGGTTGCGGAATCGACGAACCCCGTCCTTTCTCAAAGGCTCGCATAACCGCGGCTCTTGCGATGGCAGGGGCACGGGGGAGCCTTTTGTCATTCGTAATGTTAGCGCGCGTCCGAGCCAGGGCATTCATAAGGGCTCTTGTTCTTTCACTAAAAAAACCGGACATAAGATGCCTCCCATTCCAATCCTGTCCCAATAAACAGAGTTTAACATAAAAACGCGAAAGTATTAAAAATGCCGCCCCGCTTTCGCTTTTCAGGGCCATTAACCGGAATTCCCCGTCCCGGACAGATTGTCGGCCAATACGAACGGCCCTATTTTCACGGTGACGTAATTTTGAAATGGAGGATATTTCATGAACCCGTCCTGTGCGCCCCAACCGCTAACCCGTCTGGAGGAATTATTCGCAAGGGCTGAAAGCCTTGTGCGCAGGGGAGATCAAATCCTTGAAGTCGAATGGAACGAAGGGACAGCCATCATCAAAAGAGGGCTGAATAGATATGCCAAGCAGGAAAAATACAAACCAGTCCCGGCATGGGAGAATTTTAAGGGAGAGGTCATAAAAATCGCTTCCCTGATGTTTTTGGGAAGGGGTGTACCCGATTTCATGTCGAACCATTCCATTCATCCCCTCTTGCTGATCGATGCTCTGAAGGACGAGCCCGATATTTTGGAGGCCCTGTTGATCCTTAGAGTGCATGCCCCGGATCTCTGTCTGGGTCGTTTTTACACGAAAGGGCCGTCCAGGATGGTGCTTTGGCCTGTTGCATTGGCGCACAGGCTGATTGGAGGCAGCAACACCGATTATCAGGCGTTTTTCAAGCTTGCGGGCAAGTTCGGGCAAGCGGGCCTTGGTGTGCCGCCGGAGATTGTGGAATTCTGCAAGAGTACGGTTCGAACTCGTTGTCATGAAATGGACAACAATGTCGAGGGCGTGACCAAATTCCTGACGCATCTTAAAACCTTGCCGCCGAAATTAAGGGAGAGCTTCCGCGCCTGCATCAGCGCGGATGATATCGCGGCGCTTGTTTTTAACGGAATGAATTCTTATGGGACTCGAGAAGAATTTACCACTTTGTCCTACCATGTTTCAGGCGATGCAAAACTGGAAAAAGGTTTTCGCAGAGGGCTTGAAATTATTCTGGAGCGTCGCTCCACCCCATACTTTTCGCAAGCAGACAGGGATAAAAGAGCTGGTGAGCTGGGAGAAATCCTCCATGGTACGCGGGGCGCGCGCATGCTGCGTGATGTTCAAAAAAAGCTTGTGAGGGATGCGCGTCATGAATCCCATCGCCCGCCGAAAGTCCGCACAAAAAGCCGGTCTGATAAAAAGGCGGAACGTTGATATACGAGGGGCTGGCCTCAGTTTGAGGATTGTCCCTTGAAAGGATTCACAGTTCACATCATTCCGGCCAGCCAAGCCCCGGCGGACGGATTTGCTCACGCGGCTCCGCGAGACCCCGAAGGCGCGGCAGGGAAGCCGGGGCTGGAATGGATGTTTGGTTAATGCGTCCGCGCTCTGCCGGGCGGCGGGGTTTTTACTTTCAACGTTTTTTGGTACCGTCCGAAACGGCTGTAAACATTTCAACGGGGGTCATTATGAAAAAAATTGTAGGGGCTGTGGGTCTCGCGGCTGTTGGCTTGGGTGTTGGCGCATGTTCCTCCGGCGAGGAATCCAAAGCGCCGCCAACAACGGCTGAAAAACCTGTTGCCGCGTTCAGGAAATGTGTCGCAGAGCTTGCACATTTTGGTTTTGAGGAGGGAAACATTCTCTTTTGGCCGCCCCGCGGAAAGACCAGGAGGGGAGAAGCGACATTCTATCGCATGGAGAAAACAGGGCCGGGCAGAACGAAACACGCTGTGCTGGAAATGGAATTTTCGAAGAATAAAAAGGGCGGCGAAATACAAGTGATTACAGGGACTATTCTTGATTTTGATAAAAATCCCAATCATAAAGGCTTGCCCGAAAGTTTTCCTGACGTCAATAAGCATGTGAAAGCAGCAATACATACTTGTGATGAAAGGTTTCTTGATGCAGAAGATGTCCCTTGGTCTTGCACCTTTGGGGCGCTTGGAACTGAAGCCCGATTGAATGAAAGGGGCCCAACCATCACGCCTTTACGTTTCTATCCTAGAGAGGCGGAAAGAGTATTCAACGTTGTTTCAAAAAACTCTGGCGCCGAAAATGGCGGAAATGGCGTAACCCGTTACAGGATTAATTACGAGGTGGGGGTCCCTGCCACAAAAGAAGAAAACAAGAAGTATCCCCTTGTCATAAAGTTGAAAAAAATTGGGGTTCACGAGAGCCAGTTCGCGGCCAATATTCGCCCTCCAGCCCTTGTCGGTATTGCCGACATGCTGAAGAAACCCGGGGCCAAAAACTTATCTGCCGAAGTCGTGGCGGCTCTTGGGATTTTGTGGGGATGCGCGGAACCGCATGTCAGGAGGGCGGCTGAATCGCCTTCTCCATGATAAAGCGACTCCCGCCATTTGGCGCGGTCCGTGATCGCAACCCGTCGGTCATGCATGACCGGCGCATGATCAAAAAGCGCTTGTCGTGCGACGCCAGGCAAAGACCCGGTTTTAGCTTGCCGCCTGCTCCTTGCCGCGGGCGGCGCCGGTTTTCTGGTCGACCGCGCGCATGGACAGGCGGACCTTGCCGCGCTCGTCGATGCCGAGGCATTTGACCTTCACCGTGTCGCCCACATTCACCACGTCGCCCACCTTGCCGACCCGCCGGTCGGCCAGTTCGGAGATATGCACGAGGCCGTCGCGGCTGCCGAGGAAGTTCACGAAGGCGCCGAAATCCATGACCTTCACCACCTTGCCGTCGTAGATCACGCCTGTTTCCGGCTCGGCGACGATGCCCTTGATCCAGTTCAGGGCGGCGCTGGTTTTGGCCTCGTCGCTTGACGCGATCATCACCCGGCCGTCATCCTCGATGTCGATCTTGACGCCGGTTTTTTCGGTGATTTCGCGGATGACCTTGCCGCCGGAGCCGATCACCTCGCGGATCTTGTCGACCGGAATCTGGATGGTGGTGATGCGCGGCGCGTTCGGGTTCAGGTCGTCGCGGGCGGCCGACAGCGCCTTTTGCATCTCGCCCAGGATGTGCAGCCGTCCCGCGCGCGCCTGTTCCAGCGCCGTTTTCATGATCTCTTCGGTGATGGAGGTGATCTTGATGTCCATCTGCAAGGCGGTGATGCCGGCCTCGGTTCCGGCCACCTTGAAATCCATGTCGCCCAGATGGTCCTCATCGCCCAGAATGTCGGACAGGACGGCGAAGCCGCGGTCCTCCTTGATCAGGCCCATGGCGATACCCGCCACCGGGCGCGGCAGCGGCACGCCCGCATCCATCAGCGCGAGGGAGGAGCCGCATACCGTGGCCATGGAGGAGGAGCCGTTGGATTCGGTGATCTCCGACACCAGGCGGATGGTGTAGGGGAAGCTTTCCTTCGCGGGCAAAAGCGGGCGGAGCGCGCGCCAGGCCAGCTTGCCGTGGCCGATCTCGCGCCGTCCGGGGGAGCCAAGCCGGCCCGCCTCGCCCACCGAATAGGGCGGGAAATTGTAATGCAGCAGGAAGCTTTCGCTGTGCTCGCCGGTCAGCATGTCCATGCGCTGCTCGTCCTGCCCGGTGCCGAGCGTGGCCACCACCAGCGCCTGCGTCTCGCCGCGCGTGAAAAGGGCCGAGCCGTGGGTGCGCGGCAGCACGCCCGCCTCCGCCACGATGGGGCGGATGGTTGCGGTGTCGCGTCCGTCGATGCGCCTGCCGGAATCGAGAATCATGCCGCGCATGTGTTGGTATTCCAGCGCGCCGAGGGCCTCGGCCACGGCGGCTTGCGGATAGTCCTCGGCCGGGATGGCCGCCAGCGCCTTTTCCTTCATCGCCGCGATCCTGTTCTGGCGCTCCTGCTTGACGACGGAGGCGTAGGCGTCTTTCAGGTCGTTGCCGGCAAGCCGGGTCAGCTTCTCTTCCAGCGCCTTGCGGTCATGGGCGGCTTCGGGCACGTCCCAGGCGTCTTTCGCCGCGGCTTCGGCCAGTTCGATAATGGCGTCCAGCACCGGCTGGAATTCGCGGTGGCCGAACATGACCGCTTGCAGCATCACGTCTTCGGGAAGCTCCTTCGCTTCCGATTCCACCATCAGCACGCCCGAACGGGTTCCGGCCACCACGAGGTCGAGCGCGGTTTCCTCCATCTGCGGCACGGTGGGGTTAAGAATGAAATCGCCGTCTTTATAGCCCACGCGCGCGGCGCCCACCGGCCCCAGGAAGGGAATGCCGGAAAGGGTAAGCGCGGCCGAGCAGCCCACCAGCGCCACGATATCGGGCGGATTGACCATGTCGTGCGACAGCACGGTGGCGATGACCTGAATCTCGTTCCGAAAGCCTTCAAGGAACAGCGGGCGGATGGGCCGGTCGATCAGGCGGCTGGTCAGGGTTTCCATCTCGCTGGGGCGGCCCTCGCGCTTCAGGTAGCCGCCCGGAATCTTGCCGGCGGCGAAGGTTTTTTCCTGATAATTGACGGTGAGGGGAAAGAAATCCTGTCCGTCCTTCGGCGTCTTCGCGCCGACCACGGTGCAAAGCACCGAGGTTTCGCCATAGGTGACCAGCACGGCGGCATCGGCCTGGCGGGCGAAGCGGCCGGTCTCAAGGGTCAGCTTGCGCCCGCCCCAAAGAATTTCCTTGCGCTTGATCTGGAACATGTGTGGGTCCTTTCTGAGGTTATATGCGCATCCGGCATGACCCGTGACCTGAGCGGAGCCTTGCCGCGGCAAGGCTTGGCTCAAGACACGGGAAGTCGCGCCATGTGCTTTGGGAAAAAGCCGGACTCTCCGGCAGCAGGCGGGCGGCTTTGCCGCTCGCTGGATTCCTGCTTTCGCAGGAATGACGTGAAGGGGATTTTCTGTTCAATGCGGTCAGCTTACTTGCGAATGCCGAGCTTGCCGATGAGGCTGGTGTAGCCGCCTTCGTCGGTCTCTTTCAGGTAGTCGAGCAGGCGGCGGCGCTGGCCCACCATTTTCAGCAGCCCGCGGCGCGAGTGATTGTCTTTCTGATGGTCCTGCAGATGGGCGGACAGCTTTTCGATGCGGCTGGTGAGAAGGGCGATCTGCACTTCCGGCGAGCCGGTGTCATTAGCCGCGCGGCCATGCTCCTTGATGATGGCCGCGGTATCGGCGGGGGTCAGCGACATCGGGAATACTCCTCAGGTTTGAACGTTAAATACGCGCACCGGCCGCACATGATCCCACTCCACCCGGACAAGGGCCACGAGGCCCAGGGCGTCTTTCGCCGCCACGACCGGACCTTGCCGCATGCGCGCGTCCAGGCGAAGGGGGTGAAGGGGAACGTCCTGTCCCTGGCGCAGCCTGCGCGCCTCATGCTCGCTCACCAAAACGGCCGGGATGTCGTCCAGCGCGGCGGCAAGCGGCAAAACAAACGCCCGAAGCTCTTCGGGCGCGGGGGTTTTTTGCCTGAAATCTTCGGCTTTTGCCAGAAGTTTTTCCATTTCAACCGCCTGTTCCAGCCGAAAAACCCCTGATTTCAGGCGCTTAAGAGCGCCGACATGGCCAAAACAGCCGAGAGCCGCGCCCAGATCGCGGGCCAGGGCCCGGATATAGGCTCCCTTGCCGCAGGCCACCTCGAACCCGGCTTCGTCGGCGCCCGGCATGGCGGTGAGGGTGAAGCGGTCAATCCGCACGGCGCGCGGGGGGAGATTGATCTCCACGCCTTCGCGGGCAAGGTCATAGGCGCGTTCCCCCTCCACATGCAGCGCCGAATAGCGCGGCGGGATTTGCTGAATGGTCCCGGTGAAGCGCGGCAGCAGCGCCTCAATCGCCGCGCGCGTGGGGCGGGCGGATGAGGTCTGGATAATTCTGCCGGTCAGATCGTCGGTGTCGCGCGCCGCGCCCCATTTGATGGTGAAGCGGTAAATCTTGTCGCCTTCCAGAACGCAGGAGACGAGCTTGGTGGCCTCGCCAAGGGCGATGGGCAAAACGCCGGTGGCGAATGGGTCAAGCGTGCCGCCATGCCCCGCCTTGCCCGCGTTCAGCGCGCCGCGCACGCGCCCCAGCGCCTGCGTGCTGGTGAGCCCTTCGGGCTTGTCCAGAACCACCCAGCCGGAGACGGGATTTTTGGGGGATTTTTTCCGGGGAACGTTCATTTAAAAAGGGCGAAATAGAGTCCGATGCCCATGAAGAGGATTGAGATCAGATATTTGCCGTAGAACGGTTCACGCAGAATAAAATAAGCCAAAAGGCCGCCGATCAAGGGCGTGATGAGGCCGATAATCTGATAATGCGCGACAGCGATGTTTTTGATGGCGAACAGATAAAGCGTAAACCCAAGAAAGTTGACGAACGCGAAGAAAACAAGACCCTTCCATTCACTCCAACCGAGGCTTTGAAAGGAGAATTTCTTCTCCACGGCGAAACAGGCCGAAAAGGACAAGGCCGACAGTATCGCCATGGTGATGCCGATAAAGGCAAAAGGCGGCACCTGTCCCAGCATCATTTTTTTCGCCAGCGGCGGCAGGGAGGCGTAACAGCCGATGGCGACAAAAGCAAAAAGATAGGGGACAAATACGGACATGGTTACTTTTCTTCCCTGCCGGTGTTCAGATCACGCGCCACGGCGGGATCGTGCAGGATTTTCTCGATCTTCTCGGCATAGGCGAAGGAGGCGTCGGCGGAAAAATGAAGCTCCGGCACCCAGCGAAGCTGAACATTCCGCGCCAGAACGTTTTTGTAGAAATGCCGGTGGGCATTGAGCTGCCGGACCGTTTCTTCCACCTGTTCGCCGCCGAGAGGCATGACATAAGCGGTGGCGTTGCGCAGGTCCGGGCTGATGCGCGCCTCGGTCACGGTGATGACGGGACGCCGCGCCCCGTCCCACGGGAAATCGCCGCGCTGGAACGCGGCCGCAAGGGCATGGCGCAACTCTTCGCCCACGCGCAACTGGCGGGGAGTACGGGGGGAGGATTTGCCTGTTTGGGATTTGGTACGCATGACCAAGGATCTAGGAGCTAGGATCTAGGGACTAGGGATCAGGCGGCAAGAGACTGTTTTAGGCCTCTCAGCATTTTTCCGACCTCGTCAAGTTTCTTGAAAAGTTTTTCCATTGCTTCTTTTTTCATATATCCCAATTCCGTTGCGATTTCGATTTGCGTTTCAAGTTCGGCGAGCGAGCCAAGAGCGATTGCCAGAAAGTGCAGATATTCTTTTGTGCTGGAGCGGGCATGGCCTTCGGCGATATTCGAAGGGATGGAAACGGCCGCGCGGCGGATTTGCGAAGTCAGGCCATAGAGTTCTTCTTTGGGAAAAGGCCTGGTTGCAAGATAAATTTCCTTGGCGACTTCTTTGCTTTGTTTCCAGACCTTCAAGTCCCGGTAAGATTTTATCATTATCCTAGCCCCTAGGTCCTAGGTTCAATGGACAATTAAACTCAAGTCATTGAAAAGACGAGATGAACATTCCGGGCAAGGTTGCGCAGCAACCGCGCCCCGGAATCCAGTTTGTT
>JANQEX010000082.1 GCA_028278105.1 Alphaproteobacteria bacterium
CTTTTTCAAGGTTATTTCCTGACGGGAGCCTTAGGTTCAATGGGCAATTAAACTCAAGTCATTGAAAAGACTAAATGAACATTCCGGGCAAGGTTGCGCGGCAACCGCGACCCGGAATCCCATTTGGTTTCTATCCAAATAAAATGGGATTCCCGCTTTCGCGGGAATGTTCGTGTTGGTAATTATCCATTGAACCTGGTTACGGAGAACACTCCATGCAGCCCTTTACCACGCTGACCGGCATCGCCGCGCCCTTGCCGCTGATCAATGTCGATACGGACATGATTATCCCCAAGCAGTTCCTGAAAACCATCAAGCGCACGGGGCTCGGCGCGAACCTGTTCGACGAAATGCGCTTCACGCCCGAAGGCGCGGAAATCCCCGGTTTCGTGCTGAACCGGGAGCCGTGGCGCACGGCGCGGATTCTGGTGGCGGGGGAGAATTTCGGCTGCGGCTCGTCGCGCGAGCACGCGCCCTGGGCGCTGCTGGATTTCGGCATCCGCTGCGTGATCGCCCCCAGCTTCGCCGATATCTTCTACAACAACTGCTTCCAGAACGGCATCCTGCCGCTGAAGCTTCCGGCCGGTCCGGTGGGCGCGTTGATGGAAGACGCGCAGGCCGGGCGCGCGGTCACGGTCGATCTGGAAGAGCAGACCGTCACGGCCGGGGACCGGCGGTATTCCTTTACCCTTGATCCCTTCCGGCGCGAATGCCTGCTCAAGGGGCTGGATTCCGTGGGCCTGACCCTTCAGCATGAAAGCGATATCGCGGCTTTCGAGGCCAAAAGCCGTTCCGAACGGCCCTGGTTATAAAAGAGGGTATTAGGGTATTGGGGTTTTAGGGTGTTGAGGTATAAATATCCTTCATTAGCGGGGAGGCTCTCTTGCACCCCTACACCCTAATACCCGAACACCCTAATACCCTGCCATGAACTCTTACGACATTCTCATGCTCGCCGGCGACGGCATCGGCCCCGAAGTGATGAACCCGGTGCGCCGCCTGATCCTCTGGCTGAAGGACGAAAAGGGCGCGCGCTTCAACCTGCATGAGGACGATGTCGGCGGCGCGGCGTTCGACCGCTACGGCACCCCGCTTTCGGCGCATACGCTGGCGGCGGCCCGGGAAGCCGATTGCGTGATGCTGGGCGCGGTCGGCGGCCCGCAATGGGACAAGGCGCCTTACGACAGGCGTCCCGAAGCCGCGCTGCTCAGCTTGCGCAAGGAACTGGACCTTTTCGCCAACCTGCGCCCGGCGATGGTGTTTGACGCGCTGATCGACGCCTCCACCCTCAAGCCGGAGGTGATCCGGGGGCTGGATATCCTGATCGTGCGCGAACTGACCGGCGGCATCTATTTCGGCGCGCCGCGCGGCATTTTCGACGTGAGCGCCGGCGAGCGCAAGGGCGTCAACACGCAGGTGTATACCTCCACCGAGATCCGGCGCGTCGCCCGCGTGGCGTTCGAGCTTGCGCGCCACCGCCGCAACAGGGTCTGCTCCTGCGAAAAGGGCAATGTGATGGAATCGGGCCGCCTGTGGCGCGAGGACGTCACGGCCCTGCACGCGAAAGAATACAAGGACGTCGAACTCACCCACATGTACGCCGACGCCTGCGCCATGATGCTCTTGCGCAAGCCGCTCGATTTCGACGTGATCGTCACCGACAACCTGTTCGGCGACATCTTGTCGGACGAGGCCGCCATGCTCACCGGCTCCATCGGCATGCTGCCCTCGGCCAGCCTCGGCGCGCCGAACGCCGGCGGCAAGCGCCACGCCATGTACGAGCCCGTGCATGGCAGCGCGCCCGACATCGCCGGGCAGGACAAGGCCAATCCGCTGGCCACCCTTCTCAGCTTCGCCATGGCGCTGCGCTATTCCTTCGCCATGGGCAAGGAAGCCGCGGCGGTGGAAGCGGCCGTCAGGAAGGTGCTGGCCGACGGCAAGCGCACCGGCGACATCGCCCGGCCGGGGGAAAAATCCATCGGCACCGAGGAAATGGGCGACGCCGTCCTGAAGGCGCTGGGAAATCAGTAATCAGAGGTCAGAAGTCAGAGATCAGAAGGCGGAAGTCAGAGGTCAGTGCCCCATGAGGCGTCATCCTGAAAAAGCGGGCGGCGCGAGCTTTATTCAGGATCTCTTTCCTGTTAAAGAGGTCCCGGATAACCGCCTGCGGCGGTTTCCGGGATGACACTGTTTTTTCACTCTTCACTTTTCGCTCCCCCAAAGCCGTCATCCTGGAAAAGCGCGAAACGCTTTATCCGGGATCTCGTGCCGCTCCGGGAAAGAGATCCTCGACAACCACCCGCGGCGGTTTCCAGGGCGAGATTCAGGAATCAGGGGTCAGAAGGCGGAAGTCTGGGACGGAAGCAGCCGGATTCCCTTCACTCCGGCTTGCCTGCGCCAAGGCTCCGGCGCAGCTTTAGCGAAGACGGGTCGCGGGCATGACGGCTCTCTCCATGGGATGGATCCGTTTATAAAACCGCTGGTATTGGCTGTAGATTCCCATTTAATATCAAATCGTTAAAATAGTTTCCCGGATAAAATTTCACCGGATTTTAACCGGAAGAAACTAATGTAAATGAATATTTTCAAAGTTTTATTGGAGACGTTTTAATGGGCAGGCGCAAAACCGACTGGATGCCGCAAGAGGTGCGCGCGGCGGTTCTGATTGAGGCGGCTAGATACGGCATCAGCAGGCAACTTGCCGATTTCGTCCTTTATCAGGAGACGCTTAAGCTTGGCCGCGCGTCCATCCCCTGGATCAATGGCAGAAGATCTTCGAAGGTGAGAAGGGGACCGGGCGCGGTTGGGCCAATGCAGGTCCGGCCAGGGACTGCCCGGTATATAAGCAAACGTCACGGGAAAGCTCATCCCGAAATCAAAAATTTCGGCAAAAATCCGCGTAACGTTGTCGCAAATATCCGCGGCGGGCTTCTGTACCTAAGGGAACAGTTACGCGAGAACAATGGTAATATTACCAAGACCCTCGCAGCCTATAACTGGGGGCCGGGGGCTTCCAGAAAATACCGCGAAGGCAAAAGCAAATGGCTGCCCCCTCAAACGCGCAAATATCTCGGATTTTATCAACAATTCATAAAAAAAGAGCATGCCTTGCCGGACGCCAAGGACTATCTCACGGCGGCGCGGCGTTTGGGCTATGCAGATCCTGACGCTGTTGTAACCGCCCAACTCGCGGGAACCAGGCAGGTTGCCGGGCTCATTGGGGAGGGCGCTCGCCATATGATTGGTGCCGCCGTCGCGGGGATCAAATCCCTTACCCCTGTTCCGGCCACACCCATTATCGCCACCACCAAAATTGATGCTTCTTCCCGTGAACAGACCCCTGCGGAAGGCCGCAGAGGAATCGAAATAGCCGCAGCGAAGCCCATCAGGTCTTCCTACGCCGGGATAAGGAGAGACACAGCCTCGGCGGGGGCTCCCACAAGGGGAATCGGTTCCGCCGCGCTACCACCGCCACGTCCCGCGAAAACGGCCAGCGCCGATCCGGCGCGGACCGGCTTGGGCGCGCCCGGCATGCTGCAAAAATTCATGGAGAATCCCCAGCTTGTCAAAATGGCCGAAAACATGAAATTGGCCCGCTTCCTGAAGGCCGTGTCCGAAGAAAGACGCTCCTCCAGATTGAGAAGAAGATTAAGAAAATACTACCGCATCTCCAAATCCGACATCCGGTCTTTTCAGAAGGGATTGAAGGAAGCCGGAATCACGGCGAAAGGGCGGCGCGATTCTGAGCCCACCGCCATCAAGGTGGACGGCATCGTGGGCCCGCAGATGCGGAATGTGGCGGCTGCCATCATGGAGAAGACGCGCGACGTCCAGGCCCGCCACAACGAGGGCAAGCCGAAAAACCGGCATGTCAAGGTTGACGGCCTGCTGGGACCCCAGACAGCCAGCATCCTGAAAGACGACCTGAAAAATCCGCAAGTCGCCGCCCGTCCCGCGCCTTCTTCCTCCAGACAGCAGCCGGTGCCGGCCCAGCCCCTGTAGCGTCCAGCGCCTTTTCCGGGCAGGCTGGCTGTATTCCGTTCACGAAACCGGCAAAAACGGAGGGCCTACGAAGAGGGTCGATGGGGTCACAAGGGTCAAGAGGGTCGAAGACCCTTTGTGACCCTTTCGCCCCTTCCGACCCTTCATGACCTTTTCGCCCCTTCATGCCCCCCGGTTGTCCCTTCATTCCGCCTTGCCGAAGCCGGTCTTAAACGGAATCCCAGGCGCTCTATGTTGATTGGGCCCCATTCCGGCAACACCGCGCCGCAAAGCGACGCCCGATTTGCATCTTCACGCTTGAGAGGCCTTGCCTCCCGCGGTTAGGCTGATGCCAATCGTCACAAAACGGGATTCGTTGCGGCCGCGGACGGTTGCGGCCCGCGCGGCGCGAAAAAGCCGCTCCCTTCAGCGGAAGGCGGGCGCGCGGCAAGACGGGTGACGGGACGGGGGTTCGCAACGGCTCTTTCGGGGTTTGGCGTCAGGCGCATGATTATTTACCAGATTTATCCCCGCTCCTTCCGGGACTCCAGCGGCAACGGCATCGGCGACCTTCGCGGCGCCGCCGAAAAGCTGCCTTATGTGGCGAAGCTGGGGGTGGACGCCGTGTGGCTGTCGCCTTTCCAGCGCTCGCCGCAAAAGGATTTCGGCTACGACGTTTCCGATTACTGCGATGTCGACCCGCGCTTCGGCACCATGGACGATTTCCGCGCCTTTTTGCACAAGGCCCATGCGCTGGGATTGAAGGTGCTGATCGACCAGGTGTGGTGCCATTGCTCCGACCGCCATCCCTGGTTCGAGGAAAGCCGCCAGTCGCGCGGCAATGAAAAGGCCGACTGGTTCGTCTGGACCGACCCCCGCGAGGACGGCTCGCCATGCAACAACTGGCGGGCCTATTTCGGCGGCTCGGCCTGGGCCTGGGAAGGGCAGCGGGGACAGTATTATTTCCACCAGTTTCTCGTCAGCCAGCCCACCTTCAACCTGCGCCACCCGGCGGTGCGCCGGGCCCTGCTGGATGTCGGGCGCTTCTGGCTGGAGATGGGCGTGGACGGCTTCCGCATGGACGCGGTGCATACCGGCTTCGCCGACCCGGAATTGCGCGACAATCCGCCGCGCCCCCGCAACCTGCCGCTGCCGCCCGACCTGCAGCCCGGCACGCCCCAGGCGCACCAGATTCGCCTGAACTCCGAGGGCCATCCCGACACGCTCCCCTTTCTGGAGGAACTGCGGTCTTTGACCGACGAGTACGGCGCGGTGCTGCTGGGCGAGGTCAGCGGCGAGGACCCCTTCGCCCGCGCCGCGCTCTACACCCGCGGCAAGCGCCTGCACATGGCCTACAATTTCGGCCTGCTGGCGGGTCCGCCCGGCGCCGATTATTTCCGCAATTCGGTGGCCGCGGGCGAGGCCAGCAAGGACGGCGGCAATTACTGCTACGCCCTTTCCAACCACGACGTGAAGCGCGTGGTCAGCCGCTACCGCGCCACGCTGCCCGAAGGAAACGCGGTGCCGCTCGCGCGCATCGCCCGCGCCGCGCTGCTTTTCGGCCTGACCCTGCCCGGCACCTATTGCCTCTATCAGGGGGAGGAACTGGGCTTGCAGGAATCCGTCGTGCCCTACGAATCCCTGCAGGACCCGTTCGGCATCGCCTTCTATCCGCGCTTTGTCGGGCGCGACGGCTGCCGCACGCCCATGCCGTGGAAAAGAACCGCCCGCAACGGCGGCTTCTCGCGCGCCAAAACCTGCTGGCTGCCGTTCGACGAGGCGCAACGCCCCTTCGCCGTGGACGCGCAGGCCGGCGCGGATTCCACGCTGCGCTTCGCCCGCGCGCTCATCAAGTGGCGCCGGACCCACCCCGCCCTGGCCGGCGACGGATTCCACGCGCTGGAAACAACCGGCCATGTGATCGCCTATCAGCGCCATGCCAGCGGCCCGGCCCTGTCCACCTCCTTGCGGCAGAAACTGCTTTGCATGTTCAATTTCGGCGGCGAGGACGCCACGCTGGAGCTTCCGCCCGGCAAGTGGCGGCCGGTGCACAAGGCGGGCGCGGTGCGGCAGGACAAGATCATCCACCTGCCGCCGATGAGCGGGATGGTTCTGGGCGTGCGGGAATGGCGCGCGAAAAAGGCCAAATAATGTTCCACCGGGCGTCATCCCCATTGGCCTATTGCCCTTGCGGCTTTTTTCTGGTTTCTCATCACGGGCGGGCTGCTTCCCAAGGCAGTCATGCGAGGGGCGTGCGATGGCGTCATGCCCGCGGAGGCGGGCATCCACGCTTTTTTCCTTTTCGTGGACCCCCGCCGTCGCGGGGGTGACCCGGCCGTTTCGTCTCAACCCGAAAACCGAACGCTGGAAACCGGTCACCGATGACGGATATTTCCCTCATCCGCAATTTTGCGATCATCGCGCATATCGACCACGGCAAGTCCACCCTGGCGGACCGGCTGATCGAGCATTGCGGCGGGCTGGACAAGCGCGAGATGAAGGCGCAGGTGCTCGACAGCATGGAGATCGAGCGCGAGCGCGGCATCACCATCAAGGCGCAGACGGTGCGCCTGAGCTACCGGGCCGGGGACGGCCGGACCTACCAGCTTAACCTGATGGACACCCCCGGCCATGTCGATTTCGCCTATGAGGTCAGCCGGTCGCTGGCAGCCTGCGAGGGCTCGCTGCTGGTGGTGGACGCAAGCCAGGGCGTGGAGGCGCAGACGCTCGCCAATGTCTACCAGGCCATCGGCCATCACCACGAGATCATCCCGGTCCTGAACAAGGTGGACCTGCCCGCCGCCGACGTGGACCGCGTGAAGGGGCAGGTTGAGGAGGTCATCGGCCTCGACGCCTCCGGCGCCATCCCGGTTTCGGCCAAGACCGGCCTGAATGTCGGGGAGGTTCTGGAAGCCATCGTCACCCGCCTGCCGCCGCCCCGGGGCGACGCCACCGCGCCGCTCAAGGCCCTGCTGGTGGATAGCTGGTATGATGCCTATCTGGGCGTGATCGTGCTGGTGCGGGTGGTGGATGGCGCGCTGAAAGCCGGCCAGAAAGTGACCTTCATGGGATCAAACGCCCAGCGCGAGGTGGAGCGCGTGGGCTGTTTCACGCCCAAGAAAGTGCCGGTGGAGGCGCTGGGCCCCGGCGAGATGGGCTATATCACCGCCGCCATCAAGACCGTGGCCGACACCAGGGTGGGCGACACGATCACGGAAACCCGGCGTCCGGCGGCCGCGCCGCTGCCGGGCTTCCGGCCCTCGGTGCCGGTGGTGTTCTGCGGGCTGTTTCCCGTGGACGCCGGCGATTTCGAGGATCTGCGCGAATCGCTGGGCAAGCTGGCGCTCAACGACAGCAGCTTTCATTTCGAGGCGGAGACCTCCGCCGCGCTCGGCTTCGGATTCCGCTGCGGCTTCCTGGGCCTCTTGCATCTGGAGATCGTGCAGGAGCGCCTTGAGCGCGAGTTCAACCTCGCCCTCATCACCACGGCGCCGTCGGTGGTGTATCACGTGACGCTGACCAACGGCGGGAGGATCGACCTCCACAACCCCGCCGACATGCCCGATGTGGCGCGCATCGCCCGGATGGAGGAGCCGTGGATCAAGGCCACCATCCTCGTGCCCGACACCTATCTGGGCCCCATCCTGAAGCTGTGCGAGGAACGCCGCGGCGCGCAGCTTGACCTCACCTATGCCGGGCCACGGGCGATGGTGGTGTACCGCCTGCCCCTCAACGAGGTGGTGTTCGATTTTTACGACCGCCTCAAGTCGGTCTCGTCGGGCTATGCCAGCTTCGATTACGCGCTGGACGGCTACGAGGAAGGCGCGCTTGCGAAAATGACCATCCTGGTGAACGGCGAGGAGGTGGATGCGCTCGCCTGCATCGTCAACCGCGCCTCGGCCGAAAAACGCGGGCGGGCGCTGTGCCAGAGGCTGAAGGAGCTGATCCCCCGGCAGCTCTTCAGGATTGCCGTGCAGGCGGCAATCGGCGGCAAGATCATCGCGCGCGAGGATATTTCGGCCCTGCGCAAGGACGTGCTGGCCAAATGCTATGGCGGCGACATCACCCGCAAGCGCAAGCTGCTGGAAAAGCAAAAGGAGGGCAAGAAGCGCATGCGCCAGTTCGGCCAGGTGGAAATCCCGCAATCCGCCTTCATCGCCGCGCTGAAATATGACGAGCGGAAATAATCAGAAAGCCTGATACGCCCCCTTGCGCAATCCATAGACAAGCCCGGCATAACCAGGCTCGTCGGCCGCGATCACCCCGCGGCGGATCAGGAAATCGATCAGGACCAGCGGCACGTTGAACTTGAACACATCGTTTTTCTCCAGCAAGACGCGGATCTCCGGCAGGGGCATCCGTTCGAAACCCGACACCGCGCCGTCCCTGTTCTCCGGCCTGAAATCCTCCGGCAGGCGCAGGTCGAACACGTAAAGCGTATCACGCCGGATTCCGCCCGCCTGCGCCCGGTTGTAGCGGACCACGCCCGCGCTTTTCGCGGCATCCATCAGCCGGGCCGGGATGCCCGCCTCCTCCTCCGCTTCCTTTTCGAGATTTTCACGCAAGGAAAGGCCGTGCGGCTGGCCGCCTGCGACAAGATGGTCGAGCTTGCCGGGATCGGTCGTGCTGCGGGCCGCGCGCCGCGCCGTCCACAGATATACCTCGCCCTTGCGCTTGACATAGGCATTGCAATGGACGCCCACCGCCGGAAAGCCCAGCGCCGGCATCAACGCCCGGTCGGCCAGCGCCACATGCGGCGCGTCGAAGCCGGGGGCCACCGAAAAAAGCTCGAACCGCTCGCGGGCCACCTGCTTTTTCCCGATCAGGAACCCAAGGATGCTTTTCAGGGCGCGCGTCCGGCTGTCCGTGTCGGCGTCTTCTCCGTCTTCCAGGCGCAGGCCGTCCGCGTCCGTCGCCACCGGGGGACAGTCTTTCAGGGCGGTGGCCACATCGGGATGCACGCGGCCCAGCCGCTGCCCGGCAAGGGTGAACGGTGTAAAAACCGACGGGTTGGCGTTGTTGTTCGCCTCGATATGGCGGTAAAGCGGATGGGGCATTCAGAGGTCAGAAGTCAGAATCATTAAACCTATGATTCTACTATATTTGTTGTACGGGAAACAAATCTTAAAACATTTTCCTTATTTTTGATCTCTGACTTCTGACCCCTGATCTCTGATGCCTGTCTTCGACGCCATCCGTGAAAGCCTGCGCCGCGCCCGCGAAGAGCACGAGCGCCAGCAGACCGAAAACAGGAAGGCCGAGCGCTCGCGCCAGGAAGAGGCCGCGCGCCAGGCCCGCCTGGATGCCGAGAAGGAACGCCGGCTCGGCGCGATCCGCGTCATCACCGGCGATGTGAAATACCGCTACGCCATCATCGACACGCTGCGCGTCTATGCCCATTACACGGCGGAGCCGGGCGAGGCGTATGATCCCACCGCCTCCACCGTGCGCGCCACGCGCCTGATGCAGGAGCTGGCCCATGCGGCCGGGTGCGACGCGGTGATCCATGCGCAATACCATATCTCCCGCAGCCCGGTGCGCCGTCCCGGCTATCCCGACAGCCCCATGTATGAAACGCATCTGTTCGGCACGGGCGTGAAGATCCTCGGCCCCCCCGCCGACTGGGATCAAAAGGACTGGCACGAGGACGAGTAAGCCGAAAGGCTCTTGTTCCGTCAGGCATGTTCTCATCCCGCCTTATGGCAGAAGACGGAAATATCAGGCAGTGCCTCCGTTTGAAAAATATCATGCCCCCCCCCGCTGGAGTTTACCCTCGCACCCGGCTTCGCCAAGGTTTTGCCTCTTTGTCACGCCGAAGCTTGCGGAGGCGGAAAAGCGGGGGTGGGGACAGGCTCCGGCGAGGGTCTTAAAATCCAGGCGTCCCCGCGAAAGCGGGGACCCAGTTTGTTTAGGGTCTAGACTCAATTTAAGAACTGCCCTTTGAAAAGATTCACTTTCATGTCATTCCAGCCAAGCGAGCCCCGGCCCCGGCGAAAGCCGGGACTAACATAATGTTTGGTTAAATTGAATTCAGGCCCTAATAATAAAACTAGGCCCCCGCTTGCGCGGGGGCGCCTGAGTTTGTGGTGACTACCAGGTCCGGCCTGTCTGCCTCCGCAAGCTTCGGTGCGGGGGTGATTTTTAAATGAGTCACGACCCATAGCCGGGCCTATTTGACGTATTTTTTCAGCTTCTCTTCGAATGTCTCAAAGCTGGACGCGCCGGTGATGACGCCTTCGCCGTAATTGATGACAAAAGCCGGGGTGCCGGTGATGTTGTATCTCTCCGCGGCCTCCAGGCGGCGGCTGACCAGCGCGTCCTGAAGCTTCGTGTCGGCCAGGCAGGAATCCGCCCGCGCCCGCGACAGCCCCGCCAGCATGGCGTATTGCTTCAAGGTGGCCACGGGATCACCGGAGGTCAGCCAGGCGTCCTGGTTGGCGTACAGCGTTTTGATAAAGCCGAAAAAACGTTCCCGCGGCAGGCAGTTGGCCAGTTGCGCGCCCTTCAGCGAGACCGCGTCCAGCGGGAAATCGCGGTAGACCAGCTTGACCTTGCCGGTGGAAATGTATGTGTCGATCAGCCGGGGAAGGATATCCTTCTGGAAATGCGCGCAATGCGTACAGGTGTACGAGGCGTATTCGATGATTGTCACCGGCGCGGCCGGGTCGCCCAGCACCTGCTCGGCCAGTTGCAGGGTTTTGCCTTGCGGGAGCGCCTGCGCATAAAGCGGCGTGGCCAGCAGAGCCAGAAGAAGCGGAAGATAGCGAGCCATGAGCGTCATCCGTTTGATGGGGAAGAAAGGACGGGAATAGTAAAGCATTATGGCGGCATTGCGTAACGGGTTTTTTCAAGCCTTTGCGAACGGGGCGGACGCATGATCCCCCGCGCCGGCAAAAGGCCGCGGGAAAAAACGTGGAGGACTGCCGGAGCCCTGGCGCGAGCCAGACCCTAAAGCGGATTTTCGCGGTCCGTCTCCACCTTGTGCCGGAAAACCAGCTTTTCGACAAACTCATAGCCCATCAGGCGGTTGATGCGCTGGCGCATCACCTCTTCCTGCATCGCAAACTGCGGAGCAAGGGCGCCCGGAATATCCACGGTAATCCGCGCCTGCCGCCCAAATCCGGGACGGTTCACGAAGCCGAGCGATGCCGGCGCGCCATGTTCGGCAAGGCCGTTGCCCACGATGCCGGGCCAGTTCTGGATAATGCGCGACAGGATGCGCCATTCCTCGCCCAGCAGCTTGCCGGCCAGGCCGTGCAGATGGGTGGAGATGTGTTTTGGGGTGTTGCTCATAATCTGGACGGTTGCGGAAAATGGAACCACTCTTCCCTCCCCCTTGCCCCTCTCCGCCTGCGCCAAGGCTCCGGCTGGTCCCTGAAGAGAGTCTTTCTTCCATTGGGCATAAAGAAACGGTTATCCTTTCCCCTGCCGTCCATCCTGCCATGAAACGCAAAAAGGAAAAAGAGCCTCCCGCATCTCTCGCGCCAACGCTTTTGCGCTGGTACGACGCGCATGCCCGCGTCCTGCCCTGGCGCGCGCCGAAAGGGCGCAAGCCCGATCCGTGGCATGTGCTTTTGTCGGAATACATGTTGCAGCAAACCACGGTCGCCACCGTGATTCCCTATTACCGAAAATTCCTGCGGCGCTGGCCGCGCCTTGACGCTTTCGCCAAGGCCGGTCTGGACGAGGCGCGCGCGGCCTGGTCCGGGCTTGGCTATTACCGGCGCGCGGGCTTCCTGCACCGTTGCGCGCGGGCGGTGGTGAAGGATCACGGCGGCCGCCTGCCGCGAACGGAAAAGGAATTGCTCGCGCTTCCCGGCATCGGACCCTATACGGCGGCGGCGATAGCCGCCATCGCCTTCGACCGGCCCGCCAATGTGATGGATGGCAACATCGCCCGCGTCATGGCGCGGCTCTTCCGCCATAAAGGCCCGCGCGCGGCGTTGAAGGCGAAGGCGGGCCGGTGCGCGCCGCGAAAACGTCCCGGCGATTACGCGCAGGCGCTGATGGATCTGGGCGCCACGGTCTGCCTGCCCAAAAATCCGCGCTGCGGCGCGTGCCCCGTGATGCGTTTTTGCGCGGCCCATGCCAGAGGCGAAACCGGAAAATATCCGCAAGCGCCCGCGCGCGCGGCCGCGCCGCGGAAATATGGCGTGGCCTTCGTGCTGCGCGATCCGAAAGGCCGCGTCCTGATGCGCAAGCGCGCCGAAGGCGGGCTTCTGGGCGGCATGTGGGAGTTTCCCTCCACGTCCTGGGAGACGGTTAAGCCCGGAGCGGCAACGATTCGCGCCGCGGCACCCGTCGCCGTTCCGTGGCGCGGGGGAGGCCGGAAGATCCGCCATGTTTTTTCCCATTTCCGGCTGGAATTATCGTTGCGCCGGGGCCATAGCCGGGGCGCAATCCGGCCGCGCTCCGGCGATTACCGCTGGATCGGCGCGCGGGAATTTTCCACACTGGCCCTGCCCACGGTGATGAAAAAGATATGGAAGGCCGCGCAGGAAGAATGAGAAGGAAAAAAACCATCCGGGTTCGCGCGGGAATCGCGCTGTGTCTGACGCTGGCGCTGGCCCTGCTGGCGGGTCCGGCGCGTGCCGGGGTGGACCCGGTGAAGGATTATCCCGAACTGGACTACATCAACATCACCCAGGCGCTTTTGGGCCTGAACCGGCTGCGTCCCGACAACGACGATTACCTGGACGCCTACGCCATGGCCGTGCATTGCGACGTGGTGGCGGGCAGCTACCGCGACGAGTTCCGCTGGAAGCGGGCGCGCGAGGCGATCAAGGAATACATCAAGCTGAAGAAAGATCGCCTGCCCACCCGCCTGGGCGTGCGGTCGGAGATCATGTTCACGCGCTATGATTTCGATTCCAAATATTTCCTGTTCTCGCCCGAAACCCAACTGACCAAGGTGAACACCTTCACCAGCAACGCCCGCACCAACAGTCCCGGCTGCACCGGCGTCCAGACCAAGCTTCTGCCGTCCTATTACATGGTGGTCACCAACAATCCGATCAACCTGCCGGGCCTGCGCCTGACCGAGGAGGAGGCGCGCGACCTCGCCCAGAAATTCGCCGACCAGAAAAACACGCGCCGCCTGGCCTGGATCCGCTTTTTGATCGATATCATCGAGGCGCCCATCATCGGCCCCAGCATGCTGGCCGACCGCGGCATCGGCGACAACCGCATGCTGGTGAAGGCCACGCTGTACGCCATCGAGTTTTTCTCGGACCCCTATTACCGCCGCCGCTTTTATATTTATTATCCGTATTAGGACGCAGGCGTTTATCGCTGGCTCCCGTGACCGCAAGGGAATAAACTGTCCCTCACGGGAATGGTTGTTCCTTCATGGCTTACGCGACTTTCAATTCTGCCTTTTCTTCTGTGCCGGAGCCTCCGGCAACAGACAAAAGCCTTGCACCGGCCGAGCCTTTGCCCGGCTGGCATTTGGCCGGTACATCGGTTCCCCTTCGGACATCCATCGTTCCCGGTTCACAAACGCCATTTGCGCGGCTGATCAAGCTGGCGCGCGCCGACGCGCCGGATGCGCCGCGCCCGGCCGCGCTGCTGGGGCTGCCCTTGTCGGGCAACACCAGGGAGCGGCTGAAAGACATGGCGGAACACCTGGCCGCCGATCACACGGTTTACCTGGCCGATTTTACCGACGCCAAGCTGGTGCGGGTCGACGCGGGCGATTTTGACCTTAGCGACAATACAAATTATATAATGGATTGCGTGGGCTGGGTCCGGGCGGACTCAGGCATGCCGCCGCATCTGTTCGGCATATCGCAAAGCGGCATTCCTGCCTTCGCGGCAACGGTTCTGCTGTGCAAGGCGGGCGGACCCTTGCCGCTCAGCCTGATTCTGATCGCCGCTCCTCTTGATGTCCGGCACAAACCTTCGGCGCCCGCCCTTTACCTGAAACAGATCGGGGCTGAAGGCGCGGCGCGGTCGCCCTTCATTGGCGAAGTGTCCGGGGAATTTCCGGGCCACCGGCGGCGCACATTTTCGCATGACCATCCTGTGCACAACCAGGCAAGGCTTTTGTCTTCTTTCACGCTGGCGCCGGGGTTGATGGAAGCCTTCTTTAAACCGGTTCTGAAAACGGTGCATGAGCTGGCCGGGCTGGACGGCGACCGCCATGTGCATGAACGGCTTTATCTTGACAGCGTGGTCAACACCTACGAGCGGAACAGGGTGTTGCAAGGCGACATGCCCCACCGCACCAAGAACGGCGCCTGGATCAGGGTTAATCCCGCCGATATGGAGGGGGTGCCGGTCATGGTGGTAGGCAGCCTGGCTGATCCGTGGTGTCACTGGTTGCAGACCGCGGCGGTGCTCGAAGTGTGCCGTCCCCATTTGCCCCATTATGACGGCTTGTGCCTTGAAGAGGCCCGGCACCACGAAACCTATGGCGGAGAGCCTTTCCGCATCCATGTGCTGCCCGCGCTGCGGCGTTTCATGCGCGCGGCGCTGGAAAAAGCGCCGAAGGGATGAGACGGGCGGGCGTCAGTTAAACACCGTCACGGTTTCGGCGCGGATCTGCTGGCGCAGGACGTCGATGGGCTGCAAGAGGCCCTTGCGCGGCTCGAAATGCCAGAAGGCCCAGCCGTTGCAGGCGGGCGCGCCCAGAACCCCGGCGGCCACCTTGTGGATCGACCCTTCAAGGCCGCCCGCGGGTCCTTGCGTGATAAGCGAGGCGTCCGCCTTCACCCGCGCCCGGAAGCGCCGGCGCTCGTCATACAGCATCTGCCCGGCGCGCAAAAGGCCGTGCTCCAGCAGCGCGCCGAACGGCACGCGCGGCTCCTCGCGCTTGCAGGGTATTTTCAAAAGCTCGAAATCATCGATGGCCTCCACGCCTTTCAGGCGCTGTTCGGCGGCGGCGATATAGGACTCGTCGCGCTCAATGCCGATGAAATGCCGGGCCAGATGCTTGCAGACGAGTCCGGTGGTGCCCGTGCCGAAGAAAGGGTCCAGCACCAGATCGCCCGGCTTGGTGGTGGCCATGATGACGCGGTAAAGCAGCGCTTCCGGCTTTTGCGTGGGGTGCAGCTTGGCGCCGGCCGCGGTTTTGAGGCGCTCGGCCCCGGCGCAGATGGGAATGAACCAGTCGCTGCGCATCTGGAGGTCTTCGTTGAAGGTCTTCATGGCCTCGTAGTTGAAGACCGGCCGCGCCTTTTCCGATGCCGCCGCCCAGATCAGCGTTTCATGCGCGTTGGTGAAGCGCGTGCCGCGGAAATTGGGCATGGGGTTGGCCTTGCGCCAGATGACGTCGTTGAGAATCCAGTAGCCCATATCCTGCAACTGCGCGCCCAGGCGGAAAATATTGTGATAGGTGCCGATCACCCAGATCGCGCCGTCGGGCTTCAGCAGGCGCTTGGCGGCTTTCAGCCACGCGGCGGTGAAGCGGTCATAGTCGCCGAACGAGCCGAACCGGTCCCAGGCGTCGTCCACGCCGTCCACCCTTGAGTTGTCGGGACGGGTCAGGTCGCCGCCAAGCTGTAAATTGTAGGGCGGGTCGGCGAAGATCAGGTCCACGCAGGATTCCGGCAGCCGGTCCATCTGCGCGATGCAGTCGCCCTTCAATATCCGGCCCAGGGGGAGCTTGAGTCCGGGACAGCGGAGGGTGGTAGGCTTTTTTGTCTTGGCCGTCATGGGTGCGGAACGGTTTTGCGGCGCGGGGAAACGGATTCGGCGCAAAACCGATTAGACTCCGCAAAGGTAAACGAACTCTTACCCCTTATGGACTGCGCTTTTTGTCATACGCGGGTTGTGTCCGCGCGGACTCGCGGAAACTATTAAGGAAATTGTTTTCGTTGAAGCTTAACGGACCGGAGGGCCCGTTCAGGACAATCATGTTTTGACATTTGTATATGCGAAAGTATATACTTTCTGTCGTGAGGGGCGCATGGAATTCGCGGGCTTTGACTGGGATCATGGCAACCGGACCAAATGCCGGAAACACGACATGTCGATTGAAGATGTCGAAAGCCTGTTTCATGGCATCCTGCATGTGGAGCCCGATCCGGCCCATTCCGGGCGGGAAAAGCGGTTCAAGGCCGTCGGCAAAACGCCAGCCGGGCGAAACGCGCTGGTCGTCTTTACGCTCCGGCAGCAGGAGAACGGGATGCGGATCCGTCCCATTAGCGCCCGCTTCATGCATCGCAAGGAGGTTGAGCATTATGAAAAAGAAATTGCCAGAGCTAAAAAGTGATGCCGCCGCCGAGCATTTCGTGGCCACGGCGGATCTTGCGCGCTACGATCTCTCCGGCATGGTGCCGGTGCGCTTTGAAATGAAGCCCAAAAACAGGTCCGTAAGCCTTCGCCTGCCGGAGCAGCTTTTGACGGCTGTGCGGCAAAGAGCCCGCCGCACGGGCATCCCCTATCAGCGTTTTATCCGCATGGCGCTGGAGCGGGCTTTGGAGCAGACGCCACCGCGAGGCCGGTAGTATCTTGCAAGGCAGGCCTCAGGCGGCCTGTCCGGCCTCTCCCACCGCAAGGCTTTTCCAGTTCCTGACCGGGGCGAAGCTCCGGCGGTGATGGGGGCAGGGGCCGTGTTCGCGGAGAGCAGCCAGATGCGCCGCCGTGCCGTAGCCCATATGCCGGGCGAAGCCGTATTGCGGAAAGTCTTCGTGCAGCCCGCGCATGATGGCGTCGCGCGCGGCCTTGGCGATGATCGACGCCGCGGCGATGGAAAGGCTTTTCGCATCGCCCCTGATGCAGGCATGCGCGGCGCAAGGCGCCGGCGGAAGGCGGTTGCCGTCCACCAGAACGGCGTCAAGCTTTCGCGCCGCGCCGCTTCCGTTCTCCAGCCGCGCCACGGCGCGGCCCATGGCCATCAGGCTTGCCTGAAGAATGTTGACGGTGTCGATCTCGGCCACCCCGGCCCGGCTGATGGCGCAGGCGCAGGTATTGAGGATGATGGCGGAAAGCGCCTCGCGCTCCGCGCGCGCGAGGCGTTTGGAATCATCCAGCCTGCTTGCGATCTCTCCCGGAAAATCGGGAGGGATGATGACCGCCGCCGCCACCACCGGCCCGGCCAGCGGTCCCCGCCCCGCCTCGTCGCACCCGGCGATGACGCGGCCTTCCCTGCGGCCATGGAGGTTTTCGAGATGGAAGTCGGGCAAGGCTAGGAGCTAGGAGCTAGGTTCAATGGACAATTACCAACACGAACATTCCCGCGAAAGCGGGAATCCCATTTGTTTTCAAGAACAAACTGGATTCCGGGTCGCGGTTGCTACGCAACCTTGCCCGGAATGTTCGTTTAGTCTTTTCAATGGCTTGAGTTTAATTGTCCATTGAACCTAGGAGCTAGGAGCTAGGAGCTAGGAGCTAGGAGCTAGGAGCTAGGAGCTAGGAGCTAGGAGCTAGGAGCTAGGCGGGAATCTTAAGCCTAGCATAACTAGCCCCTGGATCCTAGCCCCTAGCCCCTAAAATTCCCCCAACGCAAACCGGCGTGATGGAAACCGCAAGGCCCGTCGCGTCGTTCGTCTCGACCAGCGCGCCGCAGACGGTGCCTTCGCCCTCGGCGGGAGCCAGGCGCTCGCAGGAATATTTGCGCACGAAACGCAGAATGGCCTGATCCTTCTTCATGCCGATCACGCTTTCATAATCGCCGCACATGCCCACGTCGGTCTGGCAGGCGGTGCCGGATGGCAGGATGCGCGCGTCGGCCGTGGGCACATGGGTGTGCGTACCCAGAACGGCGCTCACGCGCCCGTCAAGGTAACAGGCAAGCGCCTGCTTTTCGCTGGACGCCTCGCCATGAAAATCGACCAGAATGGCATCGGCGGTCTTGCCGGGCGCATGTCCGGCCAGAAGCGCGTCCAGACCCGCGAAGGGATCGTCCAGCGGATCCATGAACAGCCGCGCCATGGCGTTGATGACGTAAAGCCGCTGCCCCTTGCCGTTCGTCAAAAGAATATCCCCGCGTCCCGGCGTGCCCTTGGGAAAATTGAAGGGACGCAGGATGCGCGCGTCGCCGCCGATCTGGTTCAGAAGCTCTTTCTGGTCCCATACATGGTTGCCGCTGGTCAGCGCGTCGATGCCAAGGGCGAACAGCCCGTCCGCCACGCGCCTGGTGGTGCCGTAGCCACCGGCGGCGTTTTCGGCATTCGCCACGGTGAAATCGGGGGCATGTCTTTCCTTCAGGGCGGGCAGATGCCTTTCCACCGCCTCGCGCCCCGAACGGCCCATGATGTCGCCCAGAAAAAGGATTTTCATGGAAATTGTTTAGCAAAGAAAAGGGTGGAAAGTGAAGAGTGAAGAGTGAAGAGTGAAAGAAAACGACGTCATCCTGGGAAGCCGGGCAAAACGGGTTGTCCAGGATGACGCTGTTTGTTTTTTTGCTTTCCACTTTCCGCTCATGTTTTCCGAAACGGCCCCCGCCAAGATCAATCTTTACCTGCATGTCACCGGCCGGCGGGAGGATGGTTACCACCTGCTGGACAGCCTTGCGGTGTTCGCCAGCCCGGAGAGCAGGGCCTGCGACCGTTTGACGCTTTTGCCTGCCGAGGATTATGCGCTTGAGATCACCGGGCCGGAGGCGGGCGCGCTCGCGGGCGAGAACGCGGAGAATAATCTTGTCACGCGCGTCCTGCGCCACGCGGCGAAGCGGGCGGAAAGGAAACCCAATTTTAAAATTGCTCTGGAAAAGCATGTGCCGGTGGCGTCCGGCATCGGCGGGGGGTCGGCCGACGCGGCGGCGGCGTTGCGCGCGGCGGCGCGATACTGGAACCTGCCCGCGGATCACCCGGCCCTTGCCGAAGCCGCCCGCGCCACGGGGGCGGATGTTTCCTGCTGCCTTGCAAGCGCGCCCTGTTTTTTTGAAGGCATCGGCGATGAAACCACGCCCGCCCCGTCCCTGCCGCCCTTTGCCCTGCTGCTGGTCAATCCGCGCATTCCCTTGCTCGCGGCCGGCGTCTTCCGCGCCCGCGCGGGCCCCTTTGGTCCGGCGGACCGCTTGAAGGAAACCCCCAGGGATGCCGCGCATCTGGCCGCGCTGCTCAAGGCGCGGCGCAACGATTTGCAGGACGCGGCCATCGGCCTGTGCGCGGTGATCGGCGACATGCTGGCGATGCTGGAAAGCGCGGAAGACTGTCTTCTGGCCCGCATGTCGGGATCCGGCGCGACCTGCTTCGGGCTGTTCGCGCACAGGGAACAGGCCGAACGGGCGGCGGAAAACATAAGGCGGCAACTCAGGGAATGCTGGATCGCGGTCAGCGCGGGGTAATACCAAAAATCTTATGAAATGACTCACGGCCTATACTAACTGTCACCCCCACTCCCGCCTGTCCGCCTCCGCAAGCTCCGGCGCGACGGGTGCGC
Source organism: Alphaproteobacteria bacterium (assembly GCA_028278105.1). GTDB lineage: Bacteria > Pseudomonadota > Alphaproteobacteria > UBA9219 > RGZA01 > JACQAB01. Next base: position 19,309 of record JANQEX010000082.1, read on the forward strand.
CAAGACCTCGGCGTAGCCGAAGGCGAAGCCGGGCGCGGGGACAGGCTCCGGCGGGAGTCCACGCTTATAATCTTTCGATTCGTTTGGATTTCAAGCGTGGATGCCCGCCTTCGCGGGCATGACAACTTTCCCTTTCCCGCATCGGCATGAGATCCCGGATCATGGCTCGCTTGCGCTCGCATGTCCGGGATGACGCTTTATTCAATGCCGCCGCCGGGCGCTGAACTTACGGCCCGTAGCGGATATCGTTCATCAGGCTGTCAAGCAGGGTGGGCGAGAATTGCCCGTCGGGGGCCATGGCGTGATCGCGCTGGTAGGCGGCGATGGCTTTGCGGGTTTCCGGCCCGTCCACGCCGTCGACATGGCGGATCTTGTAGCCCAGCACCTTCAACATGCGCTGCGCGGCGCGGATATCGGCCGCGCGTTCCGCATTGCTGTCCGTGGAAGCCGCGGCCATGGAGGGTTCCGGCGCCAGCGCCTCGGCCGGCAAGGCCCGCGTCGGCGCCGCCGCGCGCGCGGGTTTTGACGGTCCGGCCGACAGCAGCAGCTTGTCGGCCAGCAGGTTGCGGTTCAGGCGCTGGGCGGCCCGCGCCGCCGCCTTGTCGCCCGACGCCGCGCCACGCTGGTACCAGGCAAGAGCGGTTTCCAGATCAGGCGCGCCGTCCACGCCCTTTTCGTAAAGCTTGCCAAGCTCGTTATAAGCGGCGGGGACTCCCGCTTTCGCGGCCAGCTCGAACCACAGCGCGGCGGCCACCGGATTGACCTTGCCGAAGGTTCCCGCCTGATGGCTGTAGCCCAGCCACATCATGGCTTCCTTGTTGCCGCTGTTCGCCGCTTCGCGGATCAGGGTCACGGCGAAGGCGGGATCGGGTTTTACCTCCTCGCCTTTCAGAAACTTGGCGGCGATCTGCAATTTGGCGCGGGTGTCGCCCTTCGCCTCGCGCGCGAAATAGGAATTCCAGCCTTCCGGCACGGTCTGCCCGGACGCCGTCACCTGCTTTGCCACTGCTTGCTCGAACGGACTGATCTTGCGCGGCGGCGGGGGCTTGGCCGCTTCCTTTTTCAGGTCGTTCACGCGCCCAAGCGCCACCGGCTTGACGACCACGGATTCCTGCGCCGCGGCTTCCGCTTCGGCCGGAGCGGCCGGCGTGGACCGTGACCGGGCGGCGGCCGCCGTCGGCGCAACGGGTGCCGCGGCCTGCGCCGGAACGGAAGCTTGCCGCGTCATAAAGGAACTGGAGGCAAGATAAGCGGCGAAACCGGCGGCCAAGGCCGCCACGAAACATACGCCGCCCACGGACAGGGCGATGGTGGTCTGGCGGCGCAAAAGGCGGCGCAACTCGCCACGCAGATTTGAGACGGACCGCTGTGCGTTATCGACATGCGTTTCCAAAGCCTTCAGGCGCTGGGCGTGATGCGCAAGCCGCACCGCGACGTCGAAATCCTCCATGGGAAGGGGGCCGGCTTCGGGGTCATCTTCGTGTTCAATCGCAGAAACACGCTGCGCGCCTGACAGTGCCATGCCCGGTTTCCCCCTTCGCAAAAATGGCAACGGAACCGAATCGGATTCCGAAAATTCTTCAGTATGTCTTTTAGGCTAAGCCGTTCAGAAATATTACAGTTTTTTATGGCGACTCGGTCCTTATCCACAGTTTGTAAAAATTTCAAAATTGACACCTTCCCCCTCCTTCAGCTTAATTTGTTGCAAAGACACGCTTCTTCCGGCCCGGACGCGCTTTTGGAAGGAGTGGAGAAGTTGGATTCGTTTCCGGAAATACTTTCCGAGTCCCCAGCCAAGGGAAATGTTGGGGTTTCCGGCAGGTTCTTTCCCCTGATCGATCACCAAAGGCCGGCATTTGTCTGTCAATCGTCTCGGAATCTCCGTTTTTCTTCTCATCGCTGGCGTATGCTTCGCCTTCGTTTACGCCTTCGCGGCCGGTCCCCGGCCGGAGGGTGCCTTGCGCCTGTTCGGGCCGGTCGTCCAGGCCCTGATCGAGCCTGCTGACAAGGGCTTGCCCGAAGAAACGCTGGCGGTCTCGCCCATCGCCGCGCCGCTGCGCACCGTCTTCACCTCGGAAAAAGAGCAGGATGGCGTCATCCGCCGCACGCTGGTGCTGGCGCAAGGCGAAACCCTGACATCGCGCCTGGTCGGCTCCGGGATCACCCGCACCGAAACCGCGAAAGCCATGGAGGCCCTGCGCGCCCGGATGAATCCCCGCAAGATTCCATCGGGCCGGAAGGTGGTCCTTCTGTTCAGGCGCGGCGAAGGCGGCCTGGAGTCCTTTACCGGGCTCGAATTGCGCAAGACGCCGGTGAAGCTGGTGTCGGTGGAGCGGCTTTCGGAAGGAAAATTCAAGAGCCGGATCAAGGACATTGTCCTTGAAAAACGGCGGTTCGCGGTGCGCGGCGTGGTGCGCAACGGCATTTATGAATCCGGCCTGAAAAACGGCGTGCCGGCCGGCGTGCTGAACACCATGATCAAGACCTATTCCTATATGGTGGATTTCCAGCGCGAAGTGCGCAAGGGCGACCGGTTCGAGGTCCTGTACGAGCAGGCCACCGACGACGAGGGCAAGGGCGTCGGCGCCGCCACCTTGATCTACGCCGCCCTCCAGGTGGGCGGGAAGATCATGCCGGCTTACCGCGTGGCGGTGCTGAAGGATTCCTACGAGTATTTCAACGCCGCCGGGCGTTCGATAAGGAAGAGCCTGCTCCGCACGCCCCTCAAGGCCGCGCGGCTCACCTCCAAGTTCGGCATGCGGCGGCACCCGATTCTGGGATATTCGCGCATGCACAAGGGCGTTGATTTCGGCGCGCCCATCGGTACGCCCATCTATGCCGCGGGTGCCGGGCTTGTGGAATATGCCGGCGCCCGCAGCGGGTATGGCCGTTATATCCGCCTTCGCCATAACAAGCGCGTGTCCACGGCCTACGCGCATCTCAGCCGCTTCGCCCGCGGCCTCACGCGCGGCACGCGCGTCAAGCAGGGCCAGGTCATCGGCTATGTCGGCAAAACCGGCATCGCCACCGGGCCGCATCTGCATTACGAGGTGCTGATCGACAAGCGTCAGGTGAACCCGCTAAAGGTCAAGGTGGCCACCAACGCCGCGCTGTCGGGCACCCAGCTTGCCGCCTTTCAGGACTGGCGTTCCAAGGTTCACAGCACGTTCGAGGCCCTGATCGCCGAGGCCCAGGGCGCGGTGAAACTGGCCCAGAACGCCCCCGCCGCCGCATTCTCCCGCTAGGGAACGACTTTTCCCCAGTTTTAACAGTTAATACCAACGAATTTATGGACTGACATATGCCAAAAGGTAACCCGTCATGCCCGCGCAGGCGGGCATCCACGCTTGAAATCCAGATAAATCCAAAGATTATAAGCGTGGACCCCCGCCGGAGCCTGCCCCCGCGCCCGGCTTCGCCTTCGGCTACGCCGAGGTCTTGGCGTACCCGTCACGCCGAAGCCTGCGGAGGCGGAAAAGCGGGGGCGGGGGTGACCGTCCGTGCCTTCGGGTTGAGTCATTCCATAGGACCGCTGGTATAATTCCCTTTTAATTGCGGAAACGCCTTTGGCATAATTCCTTCCGAATCAAACATCTAGGATCGTTTTGACCGGGAATTGATTTTTCTCCCGGAAAGCGTCCCCGAAAGCGAAAAAAACAAGGTCATGCATTTCACCCAGATGAGAGTGACCGGCTTCAAGAGTTTCGTGGAGCCGGTCGAAATCCCCATCGCCGGCGGCCTGACGGGCATCGTCGGGCCGAATGGCTGCGGCAAGTCGAACGTGGTCGAGGCGCTGCGCTGGGTGATGGGCGAGAATTCGGCGCGCCGCCTGCGCGGCTCGGAAATGGACGACGTGATCTTCGCGGGCTCGGCCGGACGTCCGGCCCGCAACCTGGCCGAGGTGGTTCTGCTTTGCGACAACCGCCGGCGCATGGCCCTGGCCGAGTTCAACGGCGAGGACGACATTGAGGTGGCGCGCCGGATCGAGCGCGGGCTTGGCTCCGATTACCGCATCAACGGCCGCCCGGTGCGCCAGAAGGACGTGCAGCTTCTCTTCGCCGACCAGGCGACGGGCGCGCATTCCACCAGCATCGTCAGCCAGGGCAAGATCGGCGCGCTGATCCAGGCCCGGCCGCAGGAGCGCCGCCAGGTTCTGGAAGAGGCCGCGGGCGTGGCGGGCCTGCACGCGCGGCGGCACGAGGCGGAATTGAAATTGAAGGCCGCCGAGGCCAATCTGGCCCGCGTCGGCGACCAGTTGGCCACGATGGAGGCGCAACTCCGGGGGTTGAAGACGCAGGCGCGTCAAAGCAGCCGCTACCGCAATCTGGGCGACGTGATCCGCAAGGCCGAAGCCGCGCTTTTGCTGCTGAAAATCACCGCCGCCGCCGCGGCGCAGCAGGACGCGGAACGCGCCCATGCCGGGGCGGAAGAGCGCGTGCGCGACTTGTCGGGCCTCGTGGCGCGGGCCAGCGCCGCCCTGGCCGAAGGGGCCGCCCGCCTGCCGCCGCTGCGCGCCGAAGAGGCGGCGGCGTCCGCCGTGGTGCAGCGTTTGTTTCTTGAGCGCGAGACGAATGAGCGCGAAGCCCGCCAGGTGAAAGAGGCGCAAGAATCGCTCGCCCGCCGCCTGGATGAAGTGCGCGGCGACCGCGACCGCGAAGAGAGTCTGCTGCGCGAGGCGGAAAGCGCCCTCGCGCCGCTGGAGCCCGCGATTGAAGCCGCCCTGGCCGAACAGGCGCGTCTTGCGGCCGAAGCCCCCGGCCTGGAAAGCCGTGCGCAGGATGCCCGCGCCGCCGGCGCGGCGCAGGAGAAGATTTTTCAGGAAAGCCTCTCGGCCATAACGCAGGCCGAAACCGCCGCCGTCGCGCTTGAGACGGCCCATGCCGCCGCCTTGCAAAGGCTGGAAGGGCTTCGCGCCCGGTTCGCCGAAGCCGCGTCCCAGGCCGACGCGGCGCAGAACGAATTGCGCGCGATTGATCTTTCTTTTCCGCAGGCGCTGGTCTCGGCCGCCGAAGCGGGCTTGGCCGAAGGGCAGGCGGCGGCGCGGCAGGCGCAAGAGTCCCGCCGCCGCGCGGAGGATGCGCTGGCGGCGGCCCGCGCCGCGAAAGAGGCCGTGCAGACCGAAAAAACAAGGCTGGAGGCCGAAGCCGCCGCCATCGGCAGCTTTCTTTCCAGCGGGGCGGACGGCACGCCGCTTGCCGACCGCCTGACGGTTGAAAAAGGCTACGAAGCCGCGCTTGCCGCCGCCCTTGGCGAAGGCCTGCTCGCGCCGCTGGAAGAAGACGCCCGCGCGTTCTGGAAAGACCTTGGCCCCGTCGGCTGGTTCCAGCCGGGACTGCCGGCGGGGGCGGAGCCGCTCCTCGGCCATGTGCGGGCGCCGCCGGCGCTGAAACGCGCGCTCGGCTTTGCGGGCATTGTGGACGGCGACGCGGCGGGCGAACGTCTCGCGCGCGAGCTGAAGGCCGGGCAAATTCTGGTGTCGCGCGAGGGAGCCGCCTGGCGCTGGGATGGCTACACCCGGCGCAAGGACGCCGAAACGCCGGCGGCGGCGCGTCTTGCCCAGCACAGCCGCTTGACCGGGATCCGGTCCTTGCTGGAAGACCTGATGCCGCGCGCCACCGAAACAGGCGAGGCGCTGCGCCATGCCGGGGAAGAGGCGCAAGCCGCGGCCGGCGCGGCCGGCGCGGCCGAAGCCGCGTTGCAGCAGGCCTATGACGGGCTGCATGCCGCGCGCGGGCGTCATGCCGAAACCGCCCGCGAAAGGGCCGGGGCCGAGGCGCGCCGGGCGGCCCTTGCCGAAACGATGAAAGACCTGCAAGCGGGCGCGGAAGCGGCGGCGCGGGACGTCGCGGCCCTTGACGCGCAAAAGCGCCACGCGCCCGATTTTGAATCCCTGCGCGGCGATCTGGAAAGCGCCAAGGAAAACCTTCTCGCCGCCCGCGCAAGGCTGGTGGAGGCCGAAACGGCGCAGGCGTCCCACGCCGCCGGATCGCAGGCGGCGGCCGAGAGGTTGAAAGCCGCGCAAGAGTCGCAAGCCGTATGGCGGGCGCGGCAACAGGCCGGCCGGCGCCAGTTGCAGGAACTGGCCGCGCGCCAGCAGGCGCTGGCGGCCGAAGAGGAAAAGCTGGCGCTGCGTCCCGCCGAGATCGAGGCCACGCGGCAGGAGCTTCTCGGCAAAAGCGCCGCGGCCGAGACGGCGCGCGCGCAAGCCTCGGACGCGCTGCTGGAAGCCGAGCGCGAACAGGCCGGGCTTGACCGGAACGCGAAAGACGCCGAAACGCGCCTGGGAGAAGCGAAGGAATCGCGCGTGCGCGCCGAAGAGCAGATGTTCCGCGCCCGCGGCGTGACGGAGGAGTTCACCCACCGCATCCGCGAGGCCTGGCATTGCGCGCCCGGCGAATTGCGCGAAAAAGCCGGGTTGGAAGAGGCGCTTCCCCCGCTGGAGGAGATCGAGCAGAATTTGGCCCGCTACATGCGTGAGCGCGAAAACATGGGGCCGGTCAATCTTCGCGCCGAGATCGAGGCGGATGAATTGCAGGCCGCCATGGACCGCATCACCGCCGACAAAGGCGATCTGGAAGGCGCCATCGCCAAATTGCGCCAGGGCATTTCGGCCCTCAACCGCGAGGCGCGCGCGCGTCTTGAGCAGGCGTTTGAACAGGTCGACCGGAATTTCGGCGACATCTTCACCCGCCTGTTCGGCGGCGGGCGCGCCTGCCTGAAGCTGATCGAGAGCGAGGACCCGCTGGAAGCGGGGCTTGAAATCTACGCCAGTCCGCCCGGCAAAAGATTGCAGGCCCTGTCGCTCCTTTCGGGCGGCGAGCAGGCGCTGACGGCCCTGGCGTTGCTGTTCGCCATCTTCCTTGTCAACCCGTCGCCCATTTGCGTACTGGACGAGGTGGACGCGCCCCTGGACGAGGCCAATGTGGAGCGCTTTTGCGCGCTGTTGCGCGAAATGGCCGATGCGGGCCGCACCCGCTTTCTGGTCATCACCCATCACCGCCTCACCATGGCGCGCATGGACCGGCTGTTCGGCGTGACCATGGCCGAAAAGGGCGTCTCGCAGATTGTGTCGGTGGACCTGAAAGAGGCCATCGCGCTGCGCGAGCCGGCCGGCGCCACGGCCCATGGCGATCCCGCGGACGAGCGGGCGGCGTAGAACCTGGCAGTCACCACAAACCCAGGCGTCCCCGCGCCCGGCTTCGCCAAGGGGGAGAAGCGGTTTTATATTCCCCTCCCTATGGCCCGCCTTCGCTAAAGCTACGGCGGGTCCTTGAAGAAAGCTCGTCCGCCGAAGCCCGCAGGGCGAAGGCGGAGAGGGGTTAGGGGAGGGTCCGTGAAAAGGGGCGAAGGGGTCACAAGGGTCAAGAGGGTCAAAGACCCTTTTGACCCTTTCGACCCTTTATGACCCTCAGTTATCCCTCCCCCTTCCTCCTCTCCGCCTTCGCCAAGATTCCAGCGGGGGCGGGGGTGATTTGTTCAAACGGTTCCACGGCCCCCGCGAAATACGAGTTGACCCCTGTTCATGAATCCCCCAGTATTTTGGCGGGAACGGCCGTTGCCGTTTCCGGGGTGTCGAAACCTCACCTGTAGCGGTATAGCGTTGCCGATACGAACGCTGCCTCCGGCCCGTCGGGCTGGGAGGCAGTGGCGCATGTCCAAGCCTCGCGGCCAAAGGCCTCTGCAATCATCTACAGGTGATTTTCGAACTCCCAGCCACCAGGGGGAGTTTGGACGTGGGCGCGCGCCGGTCAATCGCCGTTACGGGTGTCATCGCGGGAACAACTGTTCTGGCTGTCTTCGCCGCCGCCGCGCTGGCCGGGCCTGATTTCTTCCGTTCGGCAAATGCGGATGGGCGCGCCGCGCCCCCTTGCCCACGGGTGATCGGGGCGGAGCCGGTGGATATGTCGCGCTGCCGGCATCGCGTCGTGACGGGTGCTGCGAAGCCGGAGCCCTATCCCGTCATCCCCGCCCTCTTCCCCGCGCCGGGCAAGCCATGACGCGCCGGGTTGCCTTCCTTGCCGTCTTTTACGCCGCGCTGCTGGCAGGCTCCCCGCTTTATGCCGGCTGCGTAAACCCGCCGGGCGTGAACGGGGAGACGA
>JANQEX010000083.1 GCA_028278105.1 Alphaproteobacteria bacterium
TTCGGCTTCGCAGGGCGCACTTGCAAAAAGGCCCGGCGTAGCTTTAGCGTAGCCGGGTCGCGGGAATGTTCGTGTTGGTAATTGTCCATTGAACCTAAAGCCACGGCGAGGTCCTTGCCCGTTCTTGCAAAGAAAAACGGGGGCCGGAGGACCGGCTTGCGTTTTATTCTTCGGGCCTTCCGGCCCGCGCGTCAAGAAACAGGCTTATTTCTTTTCCGGCGGGGGGACCTTGATGCTGCGCGGCGCGGCTTTTTTCATGGGCTTGCCGTCCAGGCCGAAACGTTCGATCTTCGCCTTTTTCTTCAGGCCCTCCACATATTTGTTGGCCAGATCATCGGCGATCTGCGCCTTGATCTGCCCCTCCACCCTTTCAAAGGGAACCGGCTTGGCCTTGCGGCGGTCTTCCACCTTGATGACGTGCCAGCCGAATTCGGTCTTCACCGGCTTGGCGACCACTTCGTTCTTCTTGGCGGCGAACGCCGCCTTGGCGAAGGCGGGCACCATGGCGCCCTTGGCGAAATAGCCAAGATCGCCCCCTTGCGCGGCCGAGCCCTTGTCGGTCGATTTTTCCGCGGCCAGCTTGGCGAAATCGCCGCCTTTCCTGATCTGCGCGATCAGGTCCTTGGCCTCTTTCTCGGTTTTCACCAGAATGTGGCGGGCGCGGACTTCCTCCTCGCCTTTCTGCTTGCCGACCACTTCGTCGTAACGCTTTTTCGCCTTGGCCTCGGTGACCTGCGGCTTGATCCGGGCGCGCAGGGTGATGTCGGTGAGGATGCGCTCCTTCGCGCGCGCGACGCGATTCCTGTAATCCCTGGTCTGGTCCAGCTTTTCCGCGCGCCCTTGCTCCGCGACAAGATACGCATCGATCATGCGCTCCAGAAGCTGCGGGTAGATGGAGGCCAGCGGCATGGATTGCAGCCGCGGGGGCAGGGAGGCCAGTTCGCGGTCCACGTCGGACTTGCGGAATTCATGGCCGTTCACGCGGGCCACCACCGGGTCCTCGGCGGCGGGCGCGGAAAGCGGGACGGCCAGCGCGAGGACGGCCAGGCCGGCGGCAAACCATGGACGGGTTTTCATGGGAAATCCTTGGGAACAGGGTGAAAACGGAAAGCCGGGAGGCATTCACGGCTCCTTGAATAGCGCGGCTTGCCGCGTCCGGCAAGACCCGCGCAAGATAAGGGCAAAAACAGGGCAAATCACCGCGCCGCCGCGCCACTGGCAACGCCCCTGCCTTTGCGCTAAGTTCCGCGAGCCTGAATATCTGGATTCTGGAGAGTTCCATGCTGGGGGCGCTGGCCCGTTCGCTGTTTGGGTCCGCCAACGAACGGATCCTGAAAGGCTTTGATTCCACGGTCGCCGCCATCAACGCGCTTGAGCCGCGCATGAAGGCCCTGAGCGACGGCGAGCTGCGCAACCAGACCGTCCTGTTCCGCGAACGCCTTCAAAAAGGCGAGAAGCTGGACCGCCTGCTGCCCGAAGCCTTCGCCACCGTGCGCGAGGCCGCCTGGCGCGCGCTGGGCCAGCGCCCGTTCGACGTGCAACTGGTGGGCGGCATGGTTTTGCATCAGGGCCGCATCGCCGAAATGAAAACGGGCGAAGGCAAGACGCTGGTGGCCACCATGCCCTCCTACCTGAACGCGCTTTCGGGCAAGGGCGTGCATATCGTCACCGTGAACGATTACCTGGCCCGGCGCGACAGCGCCTGGATGGGCCGCATCCACCAGTTCCTGGGTCTTTCCGTCGGCTGCATCGTCCACGAAAAATCGGAGGCCGAGCGCAAGGAGGCCTATGCCTGCGACATCACCTACGGCACCAACCACGAATTCGGCTTCGACTACCTGCGCGACAACATGAAGTTCCGCTTCGACGACCTGGTGCAGCGGCCCTTCAACTACGCCATCGTCGACGAGGTGGACAGCATCCTGATCGACGAGGCGCGCACACCGCTGATCATCAGCGGCCCGGCGGAGGATTCCTCGGCCCTTTACGTCAAGCTGGACGCGGTTCTGGCCAGGAACCTGAAGCCCGAAGACTATGAAAAGGACGAAAAGGCCCGCGCCGTCACGCTGACCGAGACCGGGATGGTGCGGGTGGAGGAATGGCTGACCGGGGAAGGCCTGCTCGGCCCCGGCGGGCTTTACGACGCCGCGAACGTCAACATCCTTCACCACGCCCAGCAGGCCCTGCGCGCCCATGTGCTGTTCGCCCGCGACGTGGATTACATCGTCAAGGGCGGCAAGGTCATCATCATCGACGAGTTCACCGGGCGCATGATGGAAGGCCGCCGCTACTCCGAGGGGCTGCATCAGGCGCTGGAAGCGAAAGAGCACGTGACCATCGAGCGCGAGAACCAGACGCTGGCCTCCATCACCTACCAGAATTATTTCCGCCTTTACCCCAAGCTGGCGGGCATGACCGGCACGGCGATGACCGAAGCGCCGGAGTTCGAGGAGATCTACAATCTGTCGGTGATCGAGGTGCCCACCAACATGCCCGTGGTCCGCGCCGATCACGACGACGCGGTGTACCGCAGCATCGAGGAAAAGCACGCCGCCATCATCGACCTCATCCGGGACTGCCAGAAGAAAGAACAGCCGGTGCTGGTGGGCACGGTGTCGATTGAAAAATCGGAAAAGCTCTCGGCGCTCCTGAAGGCGCGCAAGGTGCCGCACCATGTGCTGAACGCCCGCTATCACGAGCAGGAGGCCTATATCATCGCCCAGGCCGGCAGCCCCGGCGCGGTCACCATCGCCACCAACATGGCGGGCCGCGGCACCGACATCCAGCTCGGCGGCAATCTCGACATGCGGCTTGAGCAGGAATTGTGGAATATCGAGGACAAAGCCGCGCGCGAAGAGAAGGCGGCGGCCATCCACAAGGAGGTCGCGGAGGCGCGCGCGGTGGTGCGCCAGGCGGGCGGGCTTTACGTGATCGGCACCGAACGGCACGAATCGCGGCGCATCGACAACCAGTTGCGCGGCCGCTCCGGCCGCCAGGGCGACCCCGGCGAGAGCAAGTTCTTCCTGTCGCTGCAAGACGACCTTTTGCGCATCTACGGCGCCGACCGCATGGACGCGGTGCTGGCCGGCCTCGGCCTGCGCGACGGGCAAAGCATCGTCCATCCGTGGATCAGCCGCGCGCTCCTGAAGGCGCAGGAAAAGGTGGAGGCGCGCAATTTCGACATCCGCAAGAACCTCCTGAAATTCGACAACGTGATGAACGACCAGCGCAAGGTGATCTACGAGCAGCGCCGCGAGATCATGGCGGCAAGCGACGTGGCCGCCACGGTCACGTCCATGCGCGCCGAGGTGGTGGCGATGCTGGCGCGCAAGGCCATCCCGCTGCATTCCTACCCGGAGCAATGGGACATGCCGGGCCTTTCGGCCTCGGTCAGGGACTGTCTCGGCCTCGACCTGCCGGTGCGGGACTGGGCGGAGGAGGAGAATATCGGCGACGCCGAAATCATCGGCCGCATCCGCGCGGCCGCCGACGCGCGCTATGACGAAAAGATGCGCCCCCTGCCGGAGCCGGTGGTGCGCGGCGCGGAGAAGATGATCCTCCTGTCCACGCTGGACCAGGCGTGGAAGGAGCATCTGCTGCAACTCGACCACCTGCGCGGCGGCATCGGCCTGCGCGCCTACGGCCAGCGCGATCCCCTCAACGAATACAGCCGCGAGGCCTTTGACCTGTTCGGCGTGATGCTGGACGATCTGCGCCTGCGCGTGACTTCCGCGCTGATGGCGGAAGCCTTGCGCGCGCCCACCGAGGAAGAAATTCTGGACATGCAGCGCCAGCGCAAGATGGTGGAAAGCCGCGGCGAGAACGACGCCGCGCCCTTCGCCGGCGCCGGCCCCGAAGAGGAGCCGGACCGCTCTTTCGGGCGCGGCGCCGTGCCGCTGCGCCACGTGTTCAATCCCGGCGACCCGTCCACCTGGACCAAAACCTCGCGCAACGCGCCCTGCCCCTGCGGCAGCGGCAAGAAATACAAGCACTGCCACGGGAAGATTGGCTAGGGCATGGCTTCACTGTGCTATGCGTGAACCCAGACCCCAAAAGGATGCTTTTATCCCAACGGTTTTATAAACTGATCCATCCCCCAAGGAGAGCTGTCATGCCCGCGACGGCGGGCATCCACGCTTGAAATCTAAATAGACCCAAAGATTATAAGCGTAGACCCTCCCCCGGAGCCTGCCCCCGCGCCTGGCTTCGCCTTCGGCACCGCCGAGGTCTTGGCGCATGTGTCGCGCCGAAGCTTTTGCGGAGGCGGACAGGCGGGGGCGGGGGTGACCGTCTGTATCTTTGGGATGAGTCATTTCACAAGACTTTTGGTATTACTTTCACCCAAAGCCCGTAATATAGCGTCCGAACTCTGGGCACCTCTATTTAAGCTGTTTTGAAAGGATTCAAACATGTCTCCCGGCTTTTCTTCCGCGTCCACACAAAACTCTGATTCGGGTTATCCAAATGGACAGGATTTGCTCCCCCAAGGAAGCGAGCCTTCTCCCGACTACTCGGTGGGAGCAGATCTCCTGCCCAATGCCGGACGCGATAATAGCGAAACCGCAAAAACCCTGATGGGCGCGCGGGACTTTGTGGACACCCTGCCTGGCTGGCGTCCCGATTTTGTCCCCGATGATAACCTTAATACATGCCGCGCAGAGATTTTCAGCCTGCTTGAAACAGCCCATTTGCCCGAGGCCGAATCTAATCCTGGCCTTATCGTTCTGGCCTGTGATGTTCTTGATGTCCTGAGGATAAAAGGCTACCCCTTCACGGCCAAAGAAACTGCCGCGATACATATCGCGGGAACAAAGAACAGCGTAGCAAAAAATCTGGCAAACGCTTTACCCCGGCGACTTTGCAAGGCCAATGCGTGTATGTATCCGGCAAGGCTTGTGCCCGAAGCAGGCCTCTAGTCCCGCTCCTGCAGCTTGATTCCCATGTCCAGGAATTTTTCGGCGCGCGTCTTTACGAGCTTCGCGCCGTCGATGCCGGAAAGCTGGGAAAGATGTTTTTCGATTGAAGCGCCCAGCACGCCGATCACCGCCTCGCGGCCGCGATGCGCGCCGCCCGGCGGCTCGGCGATGATCTCGTCGATAACGTTCATGGTCCGCAAGTCCTGCGCGGTCAGGCGCAGGGCCTCGGCGGCCTCGCCCGCATGCGCGGCGCTGCGCCACAGGATCGAGGCGCAGCCTTCCGGCGAGATTACCGAATAAATCGCGTGTTCCAGCATCAAGACGCGGTCGGCGGCGGCGATGGCGATGGCCCCGCCCGATCCGCCCTCGCCGATCACCGCGGCGACAAAGGGCACGGGCAGGCGCAGGCCCGCGTCAAGGACGGCGGCGATGGCCTCGGCCTGGCCGCGCGCCTCGGCGTCCACGCCGGGAAAGGCGCCCGCCGTGTCCACCAGGCTGATGACCGGAAGGCCGAAGCGCCCGGCAAGGCCCATCAGCCTTTGCGCCTTGCGATAGCCTTCGGGCCGCGCCATGCCGAAATTGTGCACAAGGCGCGATTCGGTGTCATGCCCGCGCTCATGCCCCAGGACCGCCACCGGGATTCCCCGAAAGCGTCCCAGCCCGCCGAGGATGGCCGGGTCCTCGCCAAAGGCGCGGTCGCCGGCGAGCGGCGTGAAATCCTCGATCAGCCGGCCGATAATCTCGCCCGCATGGGGCCGTTCGGGATGGCGGGCCACCAGCACCTTTTGCGCGGGCGTCAGCCGGGCGTAAAGCGCCTTCAACTGCCGGTCCAGCTTGCCCTGGAGCCGGCCGACTTCCTGCGCGATGTTGACCTCGCTCTCGCCGGAAATCTGGCGCAGCTCTTCAATGCGCGCCTCCAGCTCGGCCAGGCCCTGTTCGAAATCGAGAAGATGCATGAGTTATGACGCAGGCCGGTTCAGGTGCATAAAGAAATAACGCCCGCTGTTCCATCGTATATCATTATCGTATGATATAAAAAATCCCGCCCCAATATCACATTGTGGGTATTCGCAAGATCTACCCCGATTAAATCGCCCTTCTTCTGTAGTTTCAAGCCGGGAACGATAAGCGTTGTCAGGTAAACATTATGCTCTTTTTTCCCGGCCACACCACCCACAACGCGCCGGTCAATGATTGGCAAACCAAGTTCTTTTGCCAGATCCTCATCTATGCACCCTGATGTGGCGCCTGTATCGATAAGCGCGGTACATCCGTAAAGCCCTTTACCGCTTTCTTCAGACACGCCCGATGACGGGGCTTCAATAAAAACAGGCACGCCCGGCCCAGCCATCCGCAACATGAATCCCGGAGGAGCGTTTTTACTCCCGTTCGATCTGTATTGAACCTTTAATATCGGCACCGGTTATCCCCAGTAGAATGGCAGGTGACAACGTTTCCTGATCTTGTCCGATTCTGCGAATGAGAAAAGGCTTTTTTCCAAAGCGCCTTAGGCCTTCGTCAGCCGCGTTTTCAAAATTGTCATATGTATCGATAATTGCCTCTCCCTGAATCAAGACATATTTTCCCATATAATCTTTCTCCAGGCGCGCGCGTTCGCGCTCGAAGGTCTTGATTTCCTGTTCTAAAATTTTGGACATATGGGGATTCCCGACTGGTATTTCAATATAGTAAGAAAACATGACTTGGGAATATTCTAAATTAATTAACGGATGAGGGCCACAATAAATTGCTTTTCGCAAATCACCCCTTTTTCCTGGCTAATGGATGGTGCTTTTGCACCGTTTCGGCCAGATGCTCCCCGGCCAGATGGGTGTAAATCTGGGTGGTGGCGATATCGGCATGGCCCAGCATGGTTTGCAGGGCGCGCAGATCGGCTCCACCTTGCAGAAGATGCGTGGCGAAGGCGTGGCGCAACCCGTGCGGGTGGGTCTTGGCGGGCGGCAGGCCCGCCTTCCGCGCCGCGTCGCGCAGGATCTGCCAGAAGCGCATGCGCGTCAGGTGCCCGCTCCGCCCGCGCGAGGGAAAAAGAAAGGGCGAGGCTTTTTTGCCCTTCGCCTTGCCGGGAATAAAGGCCGCGCGGTGCGGCAGCCATTCGGCCACGGCCTTTTGCGCCGCGGCCGACAGGGGCACCAGTCTTTCCCGGCCGCCCTTGCCGCGCACCAGAAGCGCGGGCTTCCCGGCCTCGAAAGCCGCCAGGGGCAAGGCCACCATCTCGCTCACCCGCAGGCCGGAGCCATAGGCAAGCTCCAGCAACGCGCGCAGGCGCAGATTCTCCGGCGTGGCGCCGCCCACGCTTTCCAGAAGCTTTTGCATCTCGGCGGCGGTGAGGACGCCCGGCAGGTTTTGAGGCAGGCGCGGGCTTTCCTCGGCGGCGCAGGGGTCGTCGGCGCGGAAATTCTCGGACGCCAGAAAGCGGAAATACTGCCGCAAGGCCGCGAGCTTCCGCGCCCGGCTTCGCGCCGCGAGCCGCGATAAGGAGGCCAGATACCGCGCCACGTCCGGGCCGGTTATTTTGTCAAGCTCCTTGCCGCGCCTTTTGAAATACGCCGCCGCCTGCGAAAGATCGCGCCCGTAGGCGGCCAGGGTGTTCGCCGCCGCGTTGCGCTCGGCCGCCAGCATGTCAAGAAAGGCGTCCAGATAAGGCGTGTCCGCATGGCGTGTCACATGATACCCCTGTTTTCAAGCGTCATCCCGGAAACCGCCGCAGGCGGTTATCCGGGACCTCTTTCCCATAGATGGCACGAGATTCCGGATAAGGGCTCGCTTCCGCTCGCCCTTTCCGGAATGACGGCTTTGGGGAAGTGAAAAGTGAAGGGTGAAAAGTGAAAAAAATGGGCGTCATCCTGGAAAACGCGCACCGCGCGTTTATCCAGGACCTCTTTCCCATAAAGGCCTGAGATTCCGGATAAGGGCTCGCCTCCGCTCGCCCTTTCCGGAATGACGGCTTTGGGGAAGTGAAAAGTGAAGGGTGAAAAGTGAAAAAAATGGGCGTCATCCTGGAAAACGCGCGAAGCGCGTTTATCCAGGATCTCTTTCCCATAGATGGCACGAGATTCCGGATAAGGGCTCGCCTCCGCTCGCCCTTTCCGGAATGACGGCTTTGGGGAAGTGAAGAGGAAAGCCTGAAGGTCTGTTCCCAAGGCGTCATCCTGAAAAAGCGAGCGAAGCGAGCTTTATTCAGGATCTCTCTCCGACTAAAGAGATCCTGGATAAACGCGCTGCGCGCGTTTTCCAGGATGACGCTGTTTTTCTCTTCACTTTTCACCCTTCACTCTTCACTTCCCACTTCCCCCAGGATGACATTGTTTTTCTCTTCACTTCTCACCCTTCACTCTTCACTTCCCATTACCTCCGGTGAAACAGCTTTTCGATATCGGCGCGCTTCAGTTCCACATAGGCGGGGCGGCCATGATTGCACTGTCCCGCATGCGGGGTGGATTCCATGTCGCGCAGAAGCGCGTTCATCTCCGCCTGCGAAAGCCGCCGCCCGGCCCGCACCGACCCGTGACAGGCCAGCGTGGCGCAAACCGATTCCAGCCGCTCTTTCAGGCTGACGGGCGTGTCCCATTCGGCGATCTCCGCGGCCAAATCCTTGATGAGCCCCGGAACATCGTCCTTGTCCATCAGCGCCGGAACCTCGCGCACCACGACGGCCGGTCCGCCGAAAGGCTCGATCACCAGGCCAAGCTCGGCCAGCTCGTCCGCCCGCCGTACAAGGCGCGCGGCCTGCGCTTCGCCCAGCTCCACCACTTCGGGAATCAGGAGGCCCTGCCGCGCCACGCCGTCCTTCTTCAAGGCGGCCTTCATGCGCTCATAGGTCAGGCGCTCATGCGCGGCGTGCTGATCCACCAGCACCAGCCCGTCGCCGGTCTGCGCCACGATATAGGTTTCGTGCAACTGGGCCAGCGCCGCGCCCAGGGGATAATGCGCGGATTCCTCCGGCGCGGGCGGCGGCGCGTCCTGTGGCCGGGCCAGCGGGCGGGCGATATCGGCAAAGCCGCCGAGGCCCGGCGCGGACGGGCGTGCCGGAGCGGAAGGCGCCTGAAAAGAGGAAAGCGCGGCGACGGCCAGGGTATTGGCCACCAGCCCCGCGTTTTTCTGCAAGGCGTCGCGCAGGGTGGACACAATAAGACCCCGGACGAGATTCGCGTCACGAAAACGCACCTCCAGCTTGGCGGGATGAACGTTCACGTCCACCTCTTCCGGCGGCAGGGTGAGGAACAGCGCCACCACCGCATGACGGCCATGGGGGATCAGGTCGCCATAGGCGGCGCGCACCATGCCCAGAAGCGCGCGGTCGCGCACCGGGCGGGCGTTGACGAACAGATGCTGGTCGCGCCCGTGCGGACGGTTGAGCGTGGGCAGGCCGATCCAGCCCGACAGCGTAGCGTTGTCCCGCGCCGACTCCACGGAAACCGCGTTATCGGCGAATTCCGGGCCCAGGATCGCGCAAAGGCGGGCGCGGCGCTGGCCGGGCAGCAGCCCGCCTTCGGGCTCCACCCGGAAAACGCGGCGGCCTTCCTCGGTCAGCGTGAAACCGGCTTCGGGCCAGCTCATGGCGATGCGCTCCAGCGCCTCCAGCACATGGCCATATTCGGACGCGGGGGATTTGAGAAATTTCAGCCGCGCGGGCGTGGCGTAGAACAGGTCGCGCACCTCGACATGCGTGCCCGCCGCAAGGGAAGAAGGTTTCGGCCCGCGGACCTTGCCGCCGTCCACCGCAATCTCCCAGGCCGCGTCCGCGCCCCGCTGGCGGCTTGCAATCGTCAGGCGCGCGGCCGCGCCGATGGCGGCCAGCGCCTCCCCCCGGAATCCGAAGGAGCCGATGCGTTCCAGGTCATCCCCCGGCAGCTTGGAGGTGGCGTGACGCCGCACCGCCAGCAGAAGATCATCGCGGCTCATGCCGCCGCCGTCGTCGGTGACGGCGATCCGGCTCGTGCCGCCTTCCTGCGTACGGACGGCGATGCGCCGGGCCCCGGCGTCCAGCGCGTTTTCGACCAGCTCCTTCACCGCGGCGGCGGGGCGCTCGATCACCTCGCCGGCGGCGATCCGGTTGATCAGGGAATCAGGCAGGACGCGGATGGCGGGCATGAACAAAGCGAAGGGTGAAAAACAAAGGATGAATATACCTGAACAATCTAAAGCGTCATTCCGGAAAATCAAAGCCGCTCGCGGCGGCTTTGATTTGTCCGGAATCTCACGCTGTTATGAGAACGAGATCCCGGATAAACGTGCTTCGCCCGTTTTCCGGGATGACGCGGTTTGCCTTCCGTCTTTCGCCTGTTGCGCCCCCTAAAGCCCTGTCAACGCGCCTTCGGTGACGGCGCCCGTCAGGTTGGCGCCTTCCATGTCGGCGCCGCGCAGGTCGGCGGCCGTCAGGTCCGCGCCTGAGAGGTCCGCGCCGCGCAAATCGGCGCCGCCCAGATCGGCATAGCGCAGGTTGCAGCCGCGCAGATTGGTGGCGAGCAGCCGCCCGCCCGGCAATTTCAGCGGTCCGAGCAAGGCCAGTTGCAGGCCGGCGCGCATGAGGTTGGATCCCGAAAAATCCACGCCGCGCAAATCGGCCTGGGTGAAGCGGGCGCGGCGGAAATCATTATGGCGCAATTCGGCCGCCTGAAGCTGCGCGCCCGCGAACGGCACCTGATAGAAAAGCGCGTGCATCGCGCGCATCATCACCAGGTTGCGGCCCGAAAAGTCGGCGCTGCCGGGGCCACGGGCGCGGATATCGTGGCGGGTCAGGTCGAGGCGCGCGCCGTCGCGGCCTTCGGTGTCCAGCCAGCGGTTATGGTCCTGGACCAGCATGTCCACCGGCACGGCCTCGTCCTCCAGGCTGAGGCCCTGATAGTCCTCGCGCAACGCGCCGGTCAGGTCCACCTCCGCCAGGTCCACCCCGTCAAGGACGGTCCCGCGCAGCACCGCGCCGTGCAGCTTCACGCCCTGCATCTGCGCCAGCGACAGATCGGCGTCTTCCAGAATGGCATGGGTCAGGTTGGCCCCGCGCAACATGATGCGCTGCATGGCCGCGCCGGCAAAAACGGCTTCGGTGGCGTCCACATATTCGGTGAAAAAGCCGCTGACCGGACGCGCCGCCGCGCCGCTGGTAGCACCCGGCTGCAACACAAGATTGATGTTGCCGCGGCGGTCCTTGGTGGCGATGGAGCCTTCGCGCAGATCGGCGGCCGTGAGGTCCGCGCCGGAAAAATCGGCGCCCTTCAGGCAGCCGCCGCGCATGTCGCAGCGCACCAGGCTGGCGTTGGAAAAATCGGCCTTTTGCATGCTGGTGGTGAAAAAGGTGGAGCCGTCCAGATTGGCCCCGCGCAGATCGCAGTCGAACATCAGGGAGCCGCTGAAATCCGCCCCGGTCAGGGCGCAGCCGCGCAGGATCAGGTGCGACAGGTTCTTGTAGCTGAGCATCGCCCGCGCCCCGCCCAGGCGCGCGTTCACGAACATGGCGTGGCGGCGCACGATCTCGTCCAGCTCGTGCTGGCTGAGGGAATCGAGGTTTTTCTTGTCGTAAAGCAGCGGCATGTTGCCTCAGGATTTTCCAGGGCCAGTATAACCATACGTCATGCCGGTGAAAGCCTTCCGTCCATCCGCAGGGGTCCTAAGGGTCGAAAGGGTCATGCAAGGTCCTTGACCCTATGGACCCTTATGACCCTCCCGGCCCTTTCCTCCCAGCCTTTGCAGGAGAGCCGGAACGCGGGCGGGCGGGGAATCCTTCCGCCCTTCCAGCACGGCCTGCAAGGGGGCCGCCAGCTTCTTGCCAAGCTCGACGCCCCACTGGTCGAAGGGATTGACGCCCCAAAGCAGCCCTTGCAGAAACACCCGGTGCTCGTAAAAGGCGATCAGCGCGCCGAGCGCCCGTGCGTCCAGACGCTCCAGCAGCAGAATGCTGGACGGCCGGTTGCCGCCGCATTTTTTCTGGGCGGCAAGGGGGCCTGTGCCGCCGTCCGCGCCAAAGGCCAGCGCTTCGGCTTGCGCGAGGGCATTGGCCTGCATCAGGGCGCGATGCGCGGCGGGGCCGTCGTCCTGGCCGGCCAGGATGATTTCCGCGGGCATGACGGACGTCCCCTGATGCAGGGCCTGCATGAAAGCGTGCTGCGCGGGCGTGCCGGTCGCGCCGAACACCACGGGAGCCGTGGCGTAATCCAGCGCCCGGCCCTCGGATGAGACGCTTTTGCCGAGGCTTTCCATCTCAAGCTGCTGCAAATAGAGCGGCAGCAGGGCCAGGGGCTCGGCATAGGGCAGCAGGGCGCGGGACGTGAAGCCCAGCAGGTTGATGTTCCAGATGCCGGTCAGCGCCGAAATGAGCGGCAGGTTGGTTTCGGCGGGGGCGGCGGCGGCATGCGCGTCCATCTCCGCCGCGCCCGACAGCAGCGCCTCGAAATTTTCGCGGCCCATGGCGCAGGCGGCGGCAAGACTGACCGCCGACCACAAGGAAAAACGCCCGCCCACCGCCTCGTCCAGCGGAAGGATCCTGTCCTCCGCGACGCCGAAGGCCTTCGCTTTCGCGGGCGCGGCGGTGGCCGCCAGCAGATGCGCCCCGGCCTTCGGTCCCAGCGCCACCGCCAGCCATTCCCGCAGGCTTTGCCCGTTGCGCAGCATTTCCGCCGTGCCGAAGCTTTTCGAGGCGAGCATCACCAGGGTTTCGTCCGACGCAAGCCCCCGCGTGGCGGCGCGCAGACTCGCCGCGTCGGCATTGGCCAGAAAGCGCAAGCGCGGCCCCCTGCCGTCGGCCAGCACGGCTTCCAGCAAGCGCGGACCAACATCCGACCCGCCGATGCCCACATGAACGAGATTGCGGATGGTTTTGCCGGTTGCGCCCTTCACCTTGCCCGCGCGAAGATCCTCGGCAAGCTCCAGCATCTTCGCCTGCGATTCCGCGATGGAGTCCACCTTGACCGGGCCGCGCAGGGCAGGGTGCCGCGCCGCCCGGTTTTCGGACGGGTTGACGATCCGGCCCGCGAACAGCGCATCGCGCGCGTCGCGCCATTTCGCCTCTTCCGCCAGATCGCGCAGCAACTGCAAGGCGCCGGCCGTGAGGCGCTCGCGCGAGAAATCAAGCGTCAGCGGTCCCGCGGTCCGCATGTAATGCGTCTCGCGCGCGGGATCGGCGGCAAACAGATCGCGCAGATGCCATTCCCCGGCCCGGCGGCTTTCGGCCTGAAGCTCTTTCCATGCCGGATGTTCCGTCAACAGCGCCATGTCTAACTCCTGAAACAATCCACCGTCCCTGCGGGCTCCGCGATCCGGCGCGGCCCGCAAGGACGCCTGAAACCGTATAAGACAGGGTCAATCTGCGACAAAAGACCGGCCTTGTCATCCCGCCGGGAAATTGCGTAGGGTTTGCGCGCCGTTTCACGAAAGGACCGCCTCATGCCGCTGCTCGCCCAACGCCTTGCCCGCGTCCAGCCCTCGCCCACCATCGCGGTCACGCAAAAAGCCGCCGAGCTTAAGGCCGCCGGGCGCGACGTGATCGGCCTGGGCGCGGGCGAGCCCGATTTCGACACGCCCGACCATGTCAAGGACGCGGCCAAGGCCGCGATGGACGCGGGGCAGACCCGGTACACCGCCGCCGACGGCACGCCGGCCCTCAAGAAGGCCATTCAGGCCAAGTTCCGGCGCGAGAACGGGCTGGAGTACGAGCCGCCCCAGATCATCGTGAGCTGCGGCGGCAAGCATGTGATCTACAACGCCATGATGGCCACGGTGCAGGCGGGCGACGAGGTGATTATCCCGGCGCCCTACTGGGTGTCCTATCCCGACATGGTCAACCTGGCCGAAGGCGCGCCGGTGATCGTGCCCTGCCCGCCGGAGAAGGATTTCCGGCTTCAACCGGACGCTCTCGCCCGCGCCATCACGCCCAAAACCAAATGGCTGATCCTGAACGGCCCCGGCAACCCCACCGGCGCGGCCTATGCGCGGGACGATCTGCGCGCCCTGGCCGACGTGCTGTTGAAGCATCCGCATGTCCATGTTCTCTCCGACGACATCTACGAGCATCTGCTTTACGACGGCGGCGCGTTCCACACCCTCGCCGAGGTGGAGCCGAAGCTTTACCCGCGCACCCTGACCATGAACGGCGCCTCGAAAGCCTACGCGATGACGGGCTGGCGCATCGGCTACGCGGGCGGGCCGAAGGAGATCGTGCGCGCCATGGCCGCGATCCAGAGCCATTCCACCACCAACCCCTGTTCGATCAGCCAGGCGGCCGCCATCGCCGCGCTGGACGGGCCGCAGGACTTCTTGAAGGACTGGGTCAAAAGCTTTCAAGAGCGCCGCGATTTCGTGGTGGAAAAGCTGAACGCCTGCGCGGGCCTTTCCTGCCGCACGCCGCGGGGCGCGTTTTATGTCTACCCGTCCTGCGAAGGCTGCATCGGCAAGACAACGCCGGACGGCAGGAAAATCGCCGACGACACCGCTTTCGTCGAATATCTTCTGGAGGCCGAAGGCGTGGCGGTGGTGCAGGGCGCGGCCTTCGGCCTGTCGCCCTATTTCCGCGTTTCCTACGCCACGTCGATGACGGCGCTGGAGGAAGCCTGCGCGCGCATCGCGCGCGCCTGCGCGGCGTTGGCCTAGGCGATGTTTACAAAGACTAGCTCTGCCGTTGGCTTTTCGGCGTTTTCTGCGCTTCCGGTGCTCATGTACATGGACGTACACTGCGCTCCGGTTCTCGAAAACGCCGAAAATCCTTAGGCATAGCGTCTTTGTAAACATCACCTGGAGCAATCTGCTCATTCGTTTCGAATGGCCAAAAACAATAAACCCCCGGCCCTTGAACCGCGCAGGCAAGGGCGATAAATCTGTTTGCGTCGTCCGCGCGTATAAGTAAGAAAGAACAGCCCCCCTCCAGAAGGAACAAACCATGCCCGCCAAAGCCACGAATTCCGCCACGGCCGCCGCCCTTGAAAAGGTTCTGGGCGGCGTCTACACGCTGGCCGTCAAGACCCACGGCTTCCACTGGAACGTGGAGGGGCCCACCTTTGTGCAACTGCACGACCTGTTCAGCAAGCAATACGAAGCCCTGTTCGCCTATGCCGACGAGGTGGCCGAGCGCATCCGCGCCATGGACAAAAAAGCCCCCTCCTCTTTCGCGCAGTTCAGGGAATTGACCGGCATCAGGGAACAGCCGGGCGCGCCGCCGGCCGACGGGATGCTGGCCGAGCTGGTGGAGGATTACGGCATTCTCGCCGCCGATCTTGAAGAGGGCATCAAGGCCGCCGAGGAGGAAGGCGACGCCGACTCGCTGGACATCTGCACCCGCCTGCTGCATGAAGGCCAGAAAACCGCCTGGATGCTGAAAGCCACGTTGAAGAAGTAAGCTTCTACGACATTCTTCACCCGTGCCATGTCGCCCTCCGCAAGGCATCCGCAAAAAGAAGGATGCGCGGCGGTTCTGTCGCAGGGCAGAATTTTCGGGGATCAGCCTGGCCGCGCCGGGACAGTTTATACCAACCGTCTTATGAAATGACTCATCCCAAAAGCACGGACCGTCACCCCCGCGCAGGCGGGGGGGCACGCTTTAAAACTTTTGTTTTGATGGTTTTTTAGCGTAGATGCCCGCCGGAGCCTGTCCCCGCGAAAGCGGGGGCGGGCATGACGGATTGTTTTTTGGCACGTGTCAGTTCATAAGTTCGTTGGTATTACTTACCACAAAGTACGCCTTCCACAAGATTGGGCGCTTTTTCGATAATGGTCAGCAGGATGCGCGCCGTGGTTTCCGGCCTGCGGGTGCCTTGCTCCCAGTTCCGCAGGGTGCTGGCGGAAAAGCCGAAGCGGCGGGCAAATTCTTCCTGACTGAGGCCAAGCTGTTTGCGAATGGCCTTCACGTCGGGACTGGCGGGAACATGCACCGGCCGCGTCGTCATGCCCGTCACAGGCTTTCCTTCCGACCACGCCACGGCTTGCGAAAGGCTTTTCAGAATACTGGTTTCCGTTTTGTTAAGGCGCGGCGCGGCCTTTGTTGCGCGTTTGCCCTTAGTGGCGGGTTTTCTTGCCATGATGACGCCTTCTGTAATTCTCGACCAGTTGCGGTACAAGTTTCCGGTACAGGTTCTTCGCCGCCGGGCTGATGTTTTGCATGTTGTTCTTCGCAAAGCCCGTCAGCAGCAACAAGGGCATATCCGCGTCGTGGTAATAATAAATCACCCGCGCGCCCCCGCTTTTGCCCCGGCCCTTGGCCGCCCAGCGCAGCTTGCGAAGCCCGCCCGTGCCGGAAATCACCACCCCCGCCTCCGGCTCGGCGGACAGGAAAAAGGTGAGAGTCTCATATTCTTCGGAAGTCAGATGCTTTTCAGCAAAGCGCCGAAACTCCTCAAACTCCACCAGCGTAACCCTGCGCGCGTCACTATACTTCAATGAATGACTCCTGGGCAAGGGAAAAACAACTTCGGTAGTGTCTCAGTTTGAAAAACATCATGCCCGCCCCCGCTTTTCCGCCTCCGCAAGCTTCGGCGCGACGGGTGCGCCAGGACCTCGGCGTAGCCGAAGGCGAAGCCGGGCGCGGGGACGCCTGGATTTTGAGCCCCCCGCCGAAGCCGGCCTTAATTAGTTCCACCGGGCGCGGGGGGAGCCTTTTTTGTTCGACGCTGTGCCCGTTTTGCTTCTGTTCTGGAAGGCTGGGCCTGTCCTGTTTTTTTCGCGCGTTCCGTTAGCTGCTCGCCCGCCTTGGCGATTTTTCTTTTTCCCCGTCCCGCTTGGGATATGGCCTTGTCAATCTCCATGGGCCAGGAACCACCATCAAGAGGCTTGCATTCTACCAGAACAAAATCCCTCAAGATGGCGCGGGCTCTTTTAGGATCCCGTTCCGCCACTCGCACAAGCAGATGGCGCAACGAATTTTTCAAATACTCCATGGTCTTGTCATGTTCGATATTTCTCCGGTCTCCACGGAGATCTCTATCATCATAGAGAATACGCAGAAATCTGGTGGCCACATAAATGCCCGGAAGGACATCTTTTTGTCCAAGCCGGGGATCTTGAAGTAGTGCGGGTAGGTGCGTGCCCTGAACAAGGTGAAAAATGGAGGCCCTCTTTTTTCTTTCCGGGTCATAAAATGCAGCCCCACTCGAAATCACCTTTATGGCCAGTGCCGGATCGCGCTTGCCCAACTCGCACTGAATAGAGCTATAACGAGATTCTTCGGAACTTTTATGAAAGTTCCAGAAACTGCGTCCATCATTATAGATATATTGGGATAGCCAAGACGCGGCAAGCGCAAGGGCATGCGTTTTTCCGCTTTTTATTGCTTCCTCGACCATTTCTTCATGGAAATTCTCAATTGATGCTTTATTATCGCAGATGATCTTATCAAAAAAAACTCGGTCAAAGCCAGCCGCCACGGTAAACCTCCTTGGAACGATCGTTTGTTGCCATTACAAAACGACATTACCTGCGTCAACCGGTTTCGTGTAATCTTTTGATAATAATAGACTATTTTACTATCTTCTCCATCATCGCCTGCGCCGCTTTTTTCTCGGCCTCGCGCTTGGAGGCGCCTTCGCCCTCGGCCGGGCCGTGCCCCTCGACCTCCACCCGCATCACATAGCGCGGCGCATGCGCGGGCCCGCTTTGCGCCGCCACGCGGTAGACCGGCAGCGGCAGGCCCCGGCCCTGCGCCCATTCCTGCAACGCGCTTTTGGCGTCCTGCGGGGCGGCGGCATGGGCGTGCAGGTAGGGTTGCCAGTTCTCGCGGATAAAATCGCGCAGCACGGGATAAATCGCGTCGCCGCCGTCCCGCCAGGCGGCGCCGATCAGCGCTTCCAGCGCGTCCGACAGGATGTTCACCCGGCCGCGGTCAAGATCGGCCGGGCCGATCCGCCTTAGCGCCCGCGCGAGGTCAAGCTCTTCCGCCACCGCCGCCAGCGTGTCGCGGTTGACCAGCGCCGCGTGGCGCTTGGCAAGGCGGCCTTCGTCTTCCGCGCCGAAAACCTCGAACAGCCATTCGGCGATGACCAGCGACAAGACCCGGTCGCCCAGGAATTCCAGCCGCTCATAGGCCGAAGCCCCCGATTCCGGCGGCGCGCGCGAGGGATGGGTCAGCGCCGCGCGCAGCAGCGCCGGATCGCGGAAGCGGTGGCCCAGACGGGCCTGAAGCGGGTCGTCCGCGGTTTCCATCAAAACTCCCTCCTAGGTTCAATGGACAATTACCAACACGAACATTCCCGCGACCCGGCTACGCTAAAGCTACGCCGGGCGCGTTTGCAAGCTCGCCCTGCGAAGCCCTTGGGCGAAGCAGGGAAGCGGGAATCCCATTTATTTTCAAAAACAAACTGGATTCCGGGTCGCGGTTGCTGCGCAACCTTGCCCGGAATGTTCATTTAGTCTTTTCAATGACTTGAGTTTAATTGCCCATTGAACCTAAGGCTCCCGTCAGGAAATAACCTTGAAAAAG
>JANQEX010000012.1 GCA_028278105.1 Alphaproteobacteria bacterium
CTGGATCAGCATGGCCTCCAGCGGCGCGACAAGCCTGCCGGGCGGATCGCCGGGCGTCATTCAGTTCAACAACAACGATACTTTCGGCGGCAACGTCAAGCTGTTCTGGGACAATGCATTCGAGCGGCTTGGGGTGGGCACGTCATCTCCCGCCCAAACGCTTGACGTTGTAGGCACTGCCGCCATCAGCGGCGCGATGACGGCGGGAAGTTTTTCCGGCGACGGCTCCGCGCTCACCGCGCTGAACGCCGGAAATCTTTCCAGCGGCACAATTCCTGATGCACGGTTTCCGGCCACGCTTCCCGCAGCTTCGGGCGCGAATCTCACCGCGTTGAACGCCGGGAACATCTCCAGCGGCACGGTGGCCCCGGCGCGGCTTGGCAGCGGCACGGCCGACAATTCCACCTATCTGCGCGGGGACGGCGCCTGGGCCGGCGTAAGCGCAGGCACGACCCTGCCCGATTGCGCGGACGGGCAAATCGTCGTGCGCCTGGACGACGGATGGGTGTGCAAGAACCAATTCACATGGGTCTGCTCCGTTACATGGACGCAGCGTACCAGCGCGGGCCAGCGGAGCTGGGAGGGCGTCGCCAGCAGCAGCGATGGCACGAAACTGGCGGCGGCGGTTAGCGGCGGCTACATCTACACCAGCAGCAACAGCGGCGTGAGTTGGACGCAGCGCACCGGCGCGGGCAGCCGGTACTGGGCCGCCATCGCCAGCAGCAGTGACGGCACGAAACTGGCGGCCGCGGCCAACGGCGACTATATCTACACCAGCAGCGACTCCGGCGCGACCTGGACAGCGCGCACCGGGCCGGGCACCGATACTTGGTATGGCATCGCCAATAGCAGTGACGGCACCAGGCTGGCGGTGGCCCCCTCCGGCTATATCTACACCAGCAGCGACTCCGGCGCGAGTTGGACACTGCGGTGGAATTCGGGCAGCCGGAGTTGGTACGGCGGCACCGCCATCAGCGACGACGGTGCCAAGCTGGCGGCGGCCACCAATGGCTATATCTACACGAGCAGCGACTCCGGCGCGAGCTGGACGGCGCAGTACGGCACGGGCTGGGAGGACTGGCGCGGCATCGCCAGCAGCAGCGACGGCGCCAAGCTGGCGATAGGGGACAAGGGTGGCTATATCTACACCAGCAACGACTCCGGTGCGACCTGGACCAGGCAGTACGGCTCAGGCAGCAAGGACTGGCGCGCCATCGCCAGCAGCAGCGACGGTACCAGGCTGGCGGCGGCACCCTACAACGACTATATCCACACCAGCAGCGACTCCGGCGCGACCTGGACGGCGCAGTACGGACCGGGCAACCAGTACTGGCGTGGCATCGCCAGCAGCAGCGACGGCACCAAGCTGGCGGCGGTGCCCCACGCCGGCTATATTTACACCGGCGCCACAACTTGCGATTTTTTTGAGTGACAATCGTTCAAGGGACGCGGCTTTTTTTATTCCCCTCCCTCTGGCCCGGCTTCGCCTTCGGCACCGCCGGGGTTTTGCCTATTCGTCACGCCGAAGCTTGCGGAGGCGGAAAAGTTGGGGCCAGCATGACACTAACATTCCCCTCCCTTTGGGAGGGGTTCGGGGAGGGTGTGTAACAGGGTCTCAAGGGGCATAAGGGTCAGGAGGGTCTTTTTTGTTATTGACCCTTCTGCCCCTTACGACCCTTTATGACCCTCCATGATCCCTCCCCCTTGCCCCCTCTCCGCCTCCGCTCTGCGAGCTACGGCGGACGGGCTTGCTCCAAGGACCTCGCCGGAGCTTTAGCGAAGGCGGGCCAAAGGGAGGGGGAATGTGACTTTATATTCCCCTCCCCTTGAGGGAGGGGTTAGGGGTGGGGTGGAGCGTTGGTCTTTTCAAAGCCTCGGCATTTACGCTATTGGAAACCGGCGGACCCCACCCCTAACCCCTCCCTTCCGCCTCCGCTCTGCGAGCTACGGCGGACGGGCTTGCTCCAAGGACCTCGCCGGAGCCTTGGCGAAGGCGGGCAAGGGGAGGGGAGTCCGGTTACCCTTCTTTGCAGAAGCATTTTTGAAACTGGCTCTGGCAACGCGCCGAAAAGATCCGGGAACGGCCTCAGGCGTTTTCCACGCGCGCGGCGAGGGCGCTGATGCGCCCCGCCAGATGGTCGACCGCCGTGACCATCAGGTCCTCATCCTCGGCGGCGCGGCGCGAAAGGTCGGCAAGCGCGCGCGCGTTCCCGGCCTCGGCCTCCACCACGTCGTCGGCCAGCATCAGCGCCGCCAGAAGGAACAGGCGGATTTCGCCAATCGCCCCCTGCCCGGAGGTGGCGGCGCGTTTCATTCTGTCTTCCACCATCTGGGCAAGGCGCTGGAGATGCTTTTCCTGCCCCGGTTCGCAGGCGATCTGGTAGGAGCGGCCCAGAAGATGCACGTCCACGGTTTTCATCAGGCGCCTCCCATGCCGGCCAGACGTTCGATGCGGCTGATGGCCTGGTCAAGCTTCCCGGCCACGATCCCGGCAATCTCGCCCTGTTTCGTGACGCGGGCCTCGGCGGCGGACTCGCCCTGGCGCGCCTGACGCAGCGCCCGCTCGGCCGTGTCGGTGGCGGCGCGCACCCGGCGCTCGGCTTTCTTCTCGACAATATGATCCAGATTTCTGGCCCGCCGTTCGAGAGCCGCTTCCGCCATGTCAATGGCTTGGTCAAGATTTTCCAGAGCCGCCTTAAGCCGTTCCACGCGCTTCCTGCCTATATCCTTTAGGAATCAACACAGGAATCTTACGCATAAGCAACAGAGTCGGTCAAACACAACAGGCCGAGGTCATGGGATGTATCCGCGGGCGTGGCGGCCGTGTTACGCCGCGCCGAGATATTCCTGGATCGGCTTCACGCCAAGCTGGTCGTCTTGAAGCGCCGCGATGCCCTCCACGACCGCGACGGCGCCCGCCATGGTTGTATAATGCGGGATACGATGGAAGAGCGCCGTCTGGCGGATGGAGAAGCTGTCAGCAATGGATTTGGCGCCTTCGGTCGTGTTAATCACAAGGTTGATCCTGCCCTTTTTCATTGAATCCACGATATGGGGCGAGCCTTCCCGCACCTTGTTGACGCGGGTGACCTTGATGCCGCGCTCGGCGAAATAGGCCGCCGTGCCCGACGTGGCGACAAGCGAAAACCCCAGCGCCGAAAGCTGAACGGCGACGGCCGCCGCCGCGGGCTTGTCGCGGTCGCGCACCGAAACGAAGGCCGTGCCGCGCATGGGCAGGTTCACCCCCGCCCCCAGTTGCGATTTGGCGTAGGCATGGGGAAAATCGCTGTCGATGCCCATCACCTCGCCGGTGGATTTCATCTCCGGCCCCAGCAGGATATCCACGCCGGGAAAACGGTTGAAGGGCAGAACAGCCTCCTTCACGGCGATATGATCCGGCCGCGGCGGCTTCAGCCCGAAGGACGCCAGCGTCTCGCCCGCCATCACGCGCGCGGCGATCTTGGCCACCGGCACACCGGTGGCCTTCGCCACGAACGGCACGGTGCGCGAGGCGCGCGGATTCACTTCCAGCACATACAGCTTTTCACCCTTCACGGCGTATTGCGCATTCATCAGGCCCACCACGCCGATATCGAGGGCCATCTGGCGCGACTGGCGTTCGATCTCCGCCACGACGCCCAGGGTTAGCGTGTAGGGCGGCAGCGAGCAGGCGCTGTCGCCCGAATGGACGCCCGCTTCCTCGATATGCTCCATGATGCCGGCGACATACACTTCTTTTCCGTCGCAGACGACGTCCACGTCCACTTCGGTGGCTTCCGGCAGATAGCGGTCGATCAGCACCGGGTTGTCGCCCGAAACCTTGACCGCCTCGCGCACATAGCGGCGCAGGCCTTCAACGTCGTGCACGATTTCCATCGCCCGCCCGCCAAGCACGTAGGAGGGCCGCAGCACCACCGGGTAGCCGATGCGCGCCGCCTCCTTTTCGGCCTCGGCCGCATCGCGGGCCACGCCATTGTCCGGCTGCGACAGGTCGAGACGCCGGATGAATTGCTGAAACCGCTCGCGGTCCTCGGTCATGTCGATGGCGTCGGGCGCGGTGCCGAGAATGGGGATATCCGCCGCCATCAACTCGCCCGCCAGCTTGAGCGGCGTCTGCCCGCCGAATTGCACGATCACGCCGGCCAGCGCGCCCGCCTTCTGCTCGGCCCGGATGACCTCGATCACGTCCTCGCCGGTCAGCGGCTCGAAATAGAGGCGGTCGGACGTATCATAGTCGGTGGAGACGGTTTCGGGATTGCAGTTGATCATGATCGTCTCGTACCCCGCGTCGCGCAGGGCGAACACGGCATGGACGCAGCAATAATCGAACTCGATCCCCTGCCCGATGCGGTTGGGCCCGCCGCCCAGAATGACCGCCTTCTTTCTGTCAACGGGACGCGCCTCGCTCTCCGCCCCCGGCCCCTCATAGGTCGAATACATATAGGCGGTGGAGGACGAGAATTCGGCGGCGCAGGTGTCGATGCGCTTGAAAACGGGATGCACATCCAGTCTCTCGCGCAGCTTCGCCACGTCCCGCGGCCTCACGTCCGCCAGTTTGGCCAGGCGCCGGTCGGAAAAGCCCATGCCTTTCAGACGGTACATGGCGTCGGGTTTTTGCGGCAGGCCCCTGGCCTTGACCTCCGCCTCGGCCTGCACAATTTCGCCGATGCGGGCGATGAACCAGGGGTCGATCCTGCAAATGCCGTGAATGTCGTCGATGCCCATGCCGGCGCGCAGCGCTTCTGCTATCACCAGAAGACGGTCAAAGGTGGGCCGGGCAAGGGCGGCGCGCAGCGCCTCCTTGTTGCCGGAAAGCTCCTCCATTTCATCCAGGCCGGAAAGACCCGTTTCCATGGAGCGCAACGCCTTCTGCATGCTTTCCTGAAAATTGCGGCCGATGGCCATCGCCTCGCCTACCGACTTCATGGCGGTGGTCAGCAATGCGTCGGCGCCGGGAAATTTTTCGAAGGCGAAGCGCGGAATTTTCGTGACGATGTAATCAATCGTCGGCTCGAACGAGGCCGGGGTCACGCCCGTCATGTCGTTCTGCAACTCGTCCAGCGTGTAGCCCACCGCAAGGCGCGCCGCCACCTTGGCGATGGGAAAGCCGGTGGCCTTGCTGGCGAGAGCCGAAGAACGGCTCACGCGCGGATTCATCTCGATCACCACCATGCGCCCGTCGGCGGGATTGACGGCGAACTGCACGTTCGACCCGCCGGTATCCACGCCGATTTCGCGCAGCACGGCAAGGGAGGCGTTGCGCATGATCTGGTATTCCTTGTCGGTCAGCGTCAGGGCCGGCGCGACCGTGACGCTGTCGCCGGTATGGATGCCCATGGGGTCCACGTTTTCAATCGAGCAGACGATGATGCAGTTGTCGGCCTTGTCACGCACCACCTCCATCTCGAACTCTTTCCAGCCCAGCACGCTTTCTTCCACCAGAACCTCGTTCACGGGGCTGGCGTCCAGGCCGCGCGCCACGGCCTGAAGAAACTGCGCGCGGTCATAGGCCACGCCGCCGCCGGTTCCGGCCAAAGTAAAGCTGGGACGGATGATGGTGGGCAGGCCCACATGGTCCAGCGCCGCTTCCGCCTCCTGCAAGTTTTTCACGATCTGGCTGCGCGGGCTTTCAAGGCCGATGCGGTCCATGGCCTTGCGGAACAGCAGGCGGTCTTCGGCTTTTTCGATGGCCTCCTTCGACGCGCCGATCAGCTCCACCCCCAGTTTTTCCAGCGTGCCGTCGCGCGCGAGCGTCATGGCGGTGTTGAGCGCCGTCTGCCCGCCCATGGTCGGCAGAAGGGCGCCCGGCTTCTCGCGCTCAAGGATTTTGGCGACGATGGCGGGCGTGATGGGCTCGATATAGGTCGCGTCGGCCAGATCGGGATCGGTCATGATGGTGGCCGGGTTGGAGTTCACCAGGATCACCCGGTAGCCCTCGGCCTTCAGCGCCTTGCAGGCCTGCGCGCCGGAATAGTCGAACTCGCAGGCCTGGCCGATCACGATGGGGCCCGCGCCAATGATGCAGATGGATTTGAGGTCAGTTCTTTTCGGCATGGCTGTTTTCTCTAAAGATTTTCATGACGGGCACAAGGGAAAGTTTGTCGTCGGTCCAGAAGACGGGCGTCATGCCCGCCGGCCCCCTCCAGCCGGGGATTTTCTTAATCATTTTGTCCACGAAAGCGCTGTCGGGGCTCAGAAGCGCGTAATCGCTGGGCGTGAGGCCGGGATTGCCGGGATCGGGACGCGAACGCTTCCGGGCAAATTTCCAGCCAAGCCCTTCCGCCGCCCCCAGCGCCACCGGGTAAAGGTCAAGATAGCGGTTGGACAGATGCAGCAGCAACAGCCCGTCCGGAGCCAGGCGGGATTTGTAGATTTCAAACGCTTCCTTGGTCAGCAGATGCACCGGGATCGCGTCGGATGAAAAGGCGTCGATCAGCAGCAGGTCGTAAACGCCCGTATCGCGCGCGAGGGTCAGGCGCGCATCGCCAATCGCCATGCCGCGCGGCGGGCATTCTTTCAGATAGGTGAAATAACGCGCGGCAAGATCAACGATGCCGGGATCAATCTCGAAGAAATGCACGCCGTCCCCGGCCATGCAGGCGGCGTTGCCGGTGCCAAGCCCCACCGCCGCGATGCGGGCGGGCCGCCGCGCGGCGATCACATCGTCCAACCCGCCTTCCTTGCCGTAATACAGCAACGCCTCGGTGGAAGGCGGCGCGGGCGTCCGGCGCTGCATGCCATGCGTGGTGGTGCCGTGCACCAGAAGGCGGTAATCCTGCCCGTCGGCAAGCTCGCGCTGGACCACCCGCTTCACGCCGAAGAAATCGCGTTGCACGGCCAGAAGCGGCGGCAGCGCGCCAAGGCCGGTCACCACCGCCACGACCGAAAACAGCGCCAGGATCCCCGGCGTAATGCTCAGACAGCCCATCACGATCAGCAGGACAAAGGGCAGGATACCGTCCACTATCGTGGGATCGAAATATTTCCCCGCCACCACCAGCAGGCCAAGGACGGCCGCGAAAAACAGCAGCACCGCCAGCTTGCGCCATTTGCCCTGGCGCAGGTTGGCAACGTCCCGCGGCAGATGCATCACGAGGGCCACCGCCACGAAAATCGCAAACTCCAGCGGCAAGGGCAGGATAAAGGGAATGACAAGCAGGTTCACCAAAGCGCCCAGCGCGCCGCCCAGAGCCACGATCAGGTAGAAATAGGTAAGCTTTCCCGCTTCCGGCCTCCTGGCCGCGAGCGCGCCATGGCAGGAAAGCGCCGTTGCGAAAAACACCGCCAGCACCAGCACCAGGTCGGCCACGGCGCCGGGCCGGAAATCGGTTGCGATCAGGCGGTAGATGTAAAGCGCCGCCAGAACAGGCTGGGCGTCGATGATGATTTTGGCCCAGGACGCCTTGCGCGCGAAGGCGATCACGAATGTCAGCAGGTAAAGCGCAAGCGGAACCATCGAAAACAGGGGCACCGGCGCGATGTCGTTCACCAGATGCGCCGTGGCGCCGAAGGAAAGGGCGGAGGGGAGGAAGGAAAGGAAGAGCCATTGGAAGGTTTGGAGGTGCGAGGGTTCGTGGGCTCGCGGTTGAGTCTCCCTCTTTTCCCTCGCACCCTCGAACCTCCGAACCTTCGCACCCTCGTACCCGACTGCCGCAAGCAAACACAAAAACACCCCAAACCCCGCCCACCACAGCTTCTGGCTCATCATCAGCCCGCCGAAAGGCTCGATCAGCAGGGGAAAGGCCAGCAGCCCGGCGAAGCTGCCGAAATTGCTGGCGGCATAGAGGAAATAGGGATCATGCGCGTCGGGCTGCGGCAGGCGGGCGTAGAGTCCCTGCAACACGGGCGACAGCATGGAAAGAAGCAGCAGGCTGAACCCGGCCAGCCCCGCCAGCGCCCCCATGACCGGCAAGGGAGAAAGGGCTGAGGGCTCCGCAATCCCCGGAGCAAGCGCCATCTGCAAGGCCGCCGCCAGCGCCAGCGCCGCGACCAGAACGAGGACAGCCCGGCCGCGCAGGCGCCGCGCCAAATGCGCCAGGGCGTAGCCGGTCAGCAGAACGCTTTGAAAAAACGCCAGCGACGTCAGCCACACCGCGGGCACGCCGCCAAAAACGGGCAGCAGCATCCGCCCCAGCATCAATTGCTGCCAGAACAAAAGCGCCGCCCCCAGCCCGATGGCGAGGCCGAAAAAAAACCGCACCCCTTTGAAGTGCGGCTCTTTTCTGTTTTCCGTCCCGGCAGTCATGAGCAGGTCTTTCGATTTACCGCTTCAAAGCCCAATTCGAAAAATACACTAAACACGCGGAATAACCGGACTCCCCTCCCCTTGCCCGGCTTCGCCGAGGTCCTTGCAGAAAGCTTGTCCGCCGAAGCTCGCAGAGCGAAGGCGGAAGGGAGGGGTTGGGGGTGGGGTCCTACGAAAGGGTCGTAAGGGTCAGAAGGGTCAACGGGGTCAAGAAGAAAGACCCTCATGACCCTTACGACCCTTGAGACCCCTGTTCATGACGCTCCATCCCTCCCCTAACCCCTCCCAAAGGGAGGGGAAATTCTCGACCCCATCACGCCGCTTCCCGCGAAGACTTGTGCTTTTTCATCAGCCCGGCGAAACGCTCGAACAGACCCTGGCTGTCCTGCGGGCCGGGCGAGGCTTCGGGGTGATATTGAACCGAGAAGACCGGCCGGTTCTTCAGGCGCAGGCCCTCGTTGCTGCCGTCGAACAGGCTGACATGCGTCACCTCCGCCTCTTCGGGCAAGGTTTCAGGAATGACGCAGAAGCCATGGTTCTGGCTTGTAATTTCCACCTTGCCGGTGGCGAGGTCTTTCACGGGATGATTGGCCCCCCGGTGCCCGCGCGGCAATTTGCGGGTCTTGCCGCCCAGGGCAAGGCCCAGAAGCTGATGCCCAAGGCAAATCCCGAATACGGGCATGCCGGTCGCCACAAGCTTTTGAATGACCGGCACGGCATATTTCCCGGTTGCCGCCGGATCGCCGGGGCCGTTGGAGAGAAACACCCCGTCGGGCTTCAGCGCCATGACGTCGTCAAAACCGGCGGTGGCGGGCATCACCGTGACCTTGCACCCGGCGGAAGCCAGGCAGCGAAGGATGTTCCGCTTCGCGCCGTAATCCATGGCCACCACGTTGAACCGCGGCGCATCCTGCCGGCCATAGCCCGTGCCGAGGCTCCAGCGGGACTCATTCCAGTCATGGCGCTGAGAGCAGGTGACTTCGGGCACAAGGTCCATGCCCTCCAGTCCCGGCCAGGCCCCGGCTTTTTCCTTCAGGGCTTCCAGATCAAGATCACCGTCCTTGCGGAAAGCCACGATCCCGCTGGGCGCGCCGCCGTCGCGGATGCGGTGCGTGAGCGCCCGCGTATCCAGCCCGCAAATGCCGACGAGATTATTTTTCACAAGCCAGGCATCCAGCGGCTCCGCCGCGCGCCAGTTGGAAGGAGCGGTGATATCCTCGCGCAAAATCAGTCCGCGCGCGGCGGTGCGCCCGGCCTCGATATCCTCGGCATTCGCGCCCACATTGCCGATATGCGGAAACGTGAAGGTGATGATCTGCCCGGCATAGCTGGGGTCGGTGAGGATTTCCTGATAGCCGGTGATGGAAGTGTTAAAGCACACTTCGCCCAGCGCCGCACCTTCGGCCCCCACGCCACGGCCCCAAAAAACGCTTCCATCGCCCAGAACCAGAACGGCATTGGCTCTTTCCGGTTTTTGTGAATAATGGGGCGCTGGATCAGGCATTTCTTCCCGTTATGAACGACTTGCCTGCGGGCAAATTGGCGGGAGTATCTCCATCAGGCGCGGCTTCCGCAATCTTTTTTTTAAACGACGCTCCGAGTGAAAGACTTAACCCCATGCTGCGCGAAAAAGTCACCGAATCCCTGAAACAGGCCATGCTGGCGAAGAACGAGGCCGCCACCTCCACCCTTCGCATGATTAACGCCGCCATCAAGCAGAAGGATATCGACGTGGCGCGGCCAAGGGGCGACGAAAGGCTGCGCGATGACGAAATTCTGGCGCTTTTGCAAAACCTTATCAAATCCCGCAAGGAATCCATCGCGCTTTACAAAAAAGGCGGCCGTCAGGATCTGGTGGAAAAGGAAAGCGCCGAGGTGGCGGTGATTGAAACTTTCCTGCCCAAGCAACTGTCGGAGGACGAAATCCGCAATGCGGCCAAGGAAGCCGTTGCGGCGGTAGGCGCTTCCGCCATCAAGGACATGGGCAAGGTGATGGGCGTCCTGAAAGGCAAATATGCAGGCCAGATGGATTTCGCCAGAGCCGGCGCGGTGGTGAAGGAATTGCTGGGGGGATAGGAGCAAGATCCGTCTTGAATCCTGCCGGACCATTGCAAACAGCTTGACAATTGTAAATTAACAGTTTACATTTATGGGGCTTGAATGATTAAAAGTTTCAGGCACAAGGGGCTGAAGCAGCTTTATGGAAGTGACGACCCCAGAAAACTGCCCCCCGATATGGTGGGCCGAATCCAGGAACTGCTTACGGCGCTCGATAGCGCCACAACCATCGAAGGCTTGGCGCGTCCTAGCTTTCGTCTTCATGCCCTTAAGGGAAGCTTGAAAGGCTATTGGGCCGTCACGGTCCGCGCCAATTGGCGGATTACTTTTCGCTTCGAGAATGGGGATGTTTTTGACGTCAACTTTCTCGATTACCATTAGGAGACTTATGCATGCGCATGAAAAATCCCTGTCATCCGGGACGGCTTGTAAAATCCGACCTGGACTATCTTGGCCTTTCCGTTTCCGAGGCCGCCAGGGGCTTGGGCGTCACCCGTCAGCAGCTTTACAAGATCGTGAACTGCACAAGCGCCATTTCTCCGGAAATGGCCGTGCGGCTTGAAATGGGACTTGGAAGCACTGCGGATACTTGGCTTGCGATGCAATCCAATTATGATCTCGCGCAATTGCGCAATCGCAAACGCAAGATCAGGGTCAAGCGCTTCGAAGGGCGGGCGGAAGAGCGAGCCTGACCGAAATATGCCCTACCCTCCCGGCTTTCTTGATGAATTGCGCCAGCGGCTTCCGGTTTCGGAAGTGGTGGGACGGCGCGTGAAGCTGATCCGCGCCGGGCGCGAATACAAGGCCTGCTGCCCCTTTCACAACGAGAAAACGCCCAGCTTCACCATCAACGACCAGAAGGGCTTTTTCCACTGCTTCGGCTGCGGCGCGCATGGCGACGTGGTGGGCTTTGTGATGCGGCAGGAAAACCGCTCTTTCCCCGAAGCGGTGGAGGTTCTGGCGGGGCTTGCGGGCTTGCCGGTGCCGCAATCCACGCCCGAAGAGAAAAAGCGCTACGAGGAGGAAAAAAACCTCCATACGCTGATTGAGGACGCCGCGAAATGGTTCGAAGCGCAGCTTCACGGCGCATCGGGCCGCCGCGCGCTGGATTATGCCCGCGCGCGCGGCCTCACCGACGCGCTGATCGCCCGCTTCCGCCTCGGCTTCGCGCCCACGGATGCGCAAGCCTTGCTGGGCCATCTGGCCGCCAGGGGCTACACGCCGCAGCAAATGGTGGAGGCGGGCCTTGTGAAAAAGGCCGAGGGCGAGGACCGGTATTACAGCTTCTTCCGCGGACGGCTGATTTTCCCGGTGGGCGACCGGCGCGGACGGGTGGTGGCCTTTGGCGCAAGGCTGATCGAAGGCGACGGGCCGAAATACATCAACTCCGCCGAGCATGCGCTGTTCCACAAGGGCGCCTTGCTTTACGGCTTCAGCCGGGCGCGGGCCGCCGCGTCGGAAAACAGGCCGCTGATCGTCACCGAAGGCTATATGGACGTGATCCGGCTGGTGGATGCCGGTTTCGTGGGCGCGGTCGCGCCCCTTGGTACGGCGCTGACGGAAGACCAGATTTTGGCGCTGTGGAAAATCATCCCCCTGCCGCCGCAGCGGCCCGAAGCGCGGAACCATATCCCCATCCTTTGCTTCGACGGCGACGCGGCGGGCCAGCGCGCCGCATCCCGCGCGCTGGACCGCATCCTGCCGCATCTTGGCCCCGACCGCTCGGTGCGCTTCGCCGCCATGCCCGAAGGCGAAGACCCCGACAGCCTCATCCGCGACAAGGGTCCCGCCGCCATGCAGGCGCTGCTGGATCAGGCCTTGTCCCTGTCCGATTTCCTGTGGCAGGCCACGGCCGGCGAGCGGCCGCTCAACACGCCCGAAGACCGCGCGGGCTTCCGCCGCGATCTGGAAGTCCGCATCGGCATGATCCGCGATTCTTCCCTTGCCCGCGACTACCGGGCCGCTTTTTCGCAGCGCATGCAGGAAAGCTTTGGCGCATCCGGCACCTCTTCTTCGTTCCCTTCCGGCCCGCGGCGCTTTTTCCGCCCTCTTCCCATGAAGGTGCGGCCCCTGCCCGGTGATTTGCAGGAACGCATCGTTCTGGCCGTCGCCATGAACCACCCGGCCCTTTTCCCGGAAATGGAGGAGGCGCTGCACGCCCTGCCCTTCGCCAATTCGAAACTGGACGCGCTCCGGCAAACCATTTTCAATTTCATGAGCGCGCCGGGCCTTGCCCATGATGATCCCGCCGCCCTGCGCGACTTTCTTGAAAAACACGGCCACGGCCCGGACCTGGACAAGCTGTTCGGCGATCCGCTTTATCTCCATGCCGGCTTTGCAAAACCGGACCGCCCACCGCAAGCGGCCCGCGCCGGCTGGAATGAAATCTGGCGGCGGCATATGCGCGCCCAGGTGGAGGAAGAGCTTAAAAACGCCAGTTTCGAGCTTAAAAACGGCGAAGACCCCGCCATCCAGGATCGAATCGGGCATTTACGCGCCCTTTTGGCGGAAATGGACCATGAAAGCGAAAGCGACGCCCTCCCTGCTTGAAGAAGGCCGTTTACCATCTAAATCTGCCGCAGGGGTCTTGTATTAACCCCTGAGGCACAGTAATGAATTCAGGTTCGAATCGGCCGGGACGGCAAGGCAAACGATAACCTCATAATGGGCAATTCGGGTCCGCCCGGCATCGACCGGGCGCAGCGGCGGATTGCTTTCCCCTTTTCAGGGCTGTGGGTCATGGCGGTCAAGAAAACAGCAAGCAAGAAAACACTTAAGAAAAAAGCGAAGACAGCGGCAAAACCGGTGCCAAAACCGGCGCGCAAACCGGCCAGGAATCCGGCGCGCCCGGTGAAAGCCGTCAAGCCTGTCAAAAAATCCGCGCCCCCCCCCGCCAAGGACAAAGCGGCGGCGAAAAGCAAGGGCGCGCCCGCCGCCAAGGGCAAGGCGGCGGCGAAACCCGAAAAGCAGCTTCCGAAATTCTTCAAGAAAATCGAAACCGGCAAGAAGCCGGCGGGCGAAAAGGACGAAAGCGCGCCCATTCTGGACGACGCCGCGGCGGGCACCCTTAAAAAACTGATCCGCAAGGGCAAATCGCGCGGATATGTGACGATTGACGAACTGAATTCGGTGCTTCCGGCGGACCAGGTTTCCTCCGAGCAGATCGAGGACGCCATGGCGGCCTTCTCCGACATGGGCATCAACGTCATCGAGAGCGAGGAGGAGGAAGCCGACGGCGAGGACGCGCCGGGCGACACGGCCGAAAGCGAGCAGACCGTCGGCAATATCGACGAGGAATCCGTCAGCCGCACCGACGATCCCGTGCGCATGTACTTGCGCGAAATGGGCTCGGTGGAACTGCTGTCGCGCGAGGGGGAAATCGCCCTTGCCAAGCGCATCGAGGCCGGGCGCGAGATGATGATCAGCGGCATTTGCGAATCCCCGCTGACCATTCAGGCCATCCTCGCCTGGCACGAGGCGCTGACGGAAGGCAAGATACTGCTGCGCGACGTGGTCGATCTCGAAGCCACCTACACCTCCGAGACCGGCGGACTGCCGCCGGCCGCCATCCCCGCCGGGCAGGAGGGCAACGCCGGAAAGGAAGAAGGCGGCGCGGGAGAGGGCGGCGAAGGCGAGGACGGCGGCGAGGAAGGCAATTTCGACGAATTCAACGATGAAGAGTCCAGCCTTTCGCTGGCGGTGCTGGAAGAAAAGCTGAAGCCGCAGGTGATGGACACCTTTGCCCGCATCGCCGTGACCTATGCCAAGCTGTTCAAGGTCAGTTCGCAGCGCCACGCGGCGCAGATGAAGGGCGAACCCATCTCCAAACAGTCCGAGAAGAAATTCATGGGGCTGAAGCGGGACCTGGTCGAACTGGTTCGCACCATTCATTTCAACAATGTGCGGCTGGAGCAGCTTGTCCAGCAGCTCTACACCCTCAATCGCCGCCTGATCGGCCTGGAAGGCCGCCTTTTGCGCATGGCCATGGACTGCAAGGTCAGCCGCGACGAGTTTCTGGCCCGCTATTACGGGCGCGAACTGGACCCCGCCTGGCTTTCGGCGGTGATCGGCCCCGGCGTCAGGACGGGCAAGGAGGGACCCTCCGCCGCCGCCGTGAAGGCCTGGACCCATTTCATGGAGCGCCACGCCGAGGAAGTGGAGCGCATGCGCGCCGAAATCATCGCCATCTGCAACGAGGCCGGGCTGGCCCTGGCCGATTTCCGCCGCATCGTCGCCACCGTGCAGAAGGGCGAGAAGGAATCCGGCCGCGCCAAGAAGGAAATGGTGGAGGCCAATCTGCGCCTCGTCATCTCCATCGCCAAAAAATACACCAACCGCGGGTTGCAGTTTCTGGATCTCATTCAGGAAGGCAATATCGGCCTGATGAAGGCGGTGGACAAATTCGAATACCGCCGGGGCTATAAATTCTCCACCTACGCCACCTGGTGGATCCGGCAGGCCATCACCCGGTCCATCGCCGACCAGGCGCGCACCATCCGCATCCCCGTGCACATGATCGAGACGATCAACAAGCTGGT
>JANQEX010000013.1 GCA_028278105.1 Alphaproteobacteria bacterium
CTGGATCAGCATGGCCTCCAGCGGCGCGACAAGCCTGCCGGGCGGATCGCCGGGCGTCATTCAGTTCAACAACAACGATACTTTCGGCGGCAACGTCAAATTGTTCTGGGACAATGCATTCGAGCGGCTTGGGGTGGGCACGTCATCTCCCGCGCAGACGCTCGACGTCGCCGGCACCGCCGCCATCAGCGGCGCGGTGACCATGGGCAACACGTTGGCCGTCACTGGTGACACCACGCTTTCGGGCAGTGTAGGGATCGGGACGGCGACGCCAGGCTCTTTGCTTGACGTGGGCGGCGGGGGCCAGGGCCACGTGCTGCGCATTAAGGGCGCCATCTATAACCAGGTCAATATCGCGCACGCCGCCAATGCAGGCTGGGGCCTTTTGCTGACCAACAGCGACGGGAACCTTGACGCCAATTATCACCATTCGACCAGCGGCGCCGACAACTCGGCCGCGATAGTCAACGTGAACAATGACGCCCTGCATTTCGGAACAAGCAATACGGCGCGGATGACCATCGACCATAACGGCAACGTCGGCATCGGGACGGTGAGTCCGGGGTACCCCCTTCATGTTCGCGCACCATCGGCGGCGTGGGCGGGTTATTTTGATGGTTCCAGTGGAGCCTTTTTCCGAGGAACGTCAACTTACGGCCTATACGCCAGCCACGCAGGGTTGAATTCAGGAGTTGGAGTTTATGGGACAACACTGGGGGTAGGCGGGATCGCGGTTCAAGGCTATTGCTTTGGGCCGTCTTGCGCCGGCGGTCACTTCACCGGGATGGGATTTGGGTCTTATTCAGGGACTATCAATGGTTATTACGGGTATGTCGGGCATCCCGGCGGCTACAGTCTCTATGGCAACGGAAACACGTGGATTGCAGGAAGCTATACAGGCTCCGATGCGCGCCTGAAGGAAAACATTCATGATATGGACAAGGGGCATGCCCTTGCTGAGTTGGAAAAGTTGAATCCGGTATCCTTCATGTGGAAACCGAACAGCGAACAGGCAAGAACGCATAAGGGGACCCGATATGGACTGATCGCGCAGGAAGCAAGGAAGGTTTTGCCGCATATCGTTACCGAAAGCCAGCCACCTGTTCCGCCCAATGCCGATAAAGCCAAACTCACCCTGAACCAAAGGCTTGGGAAAGTGCTCGGCATTGATTATACATCGCTGGTGCCATGGTTATTGGCCGGATTGCAGGAACTCAAGGCCGCGAGTGACAATCAGGCCGCTGTGTTGAAGGCCGCGAATGACGATCTGGCGGCGTTGCGCGCGCTCGTCGAGAAGCAAGGCCGCGAGATCAAGGCCCTCCGCGCCGCGCGGCGGTAAGGGGCGTGCAAACAGGCAAAAAGGCCCGGAGAAAGGTCATGAAGGTCGAATAGAGGGTCGTGAGGGTCAAAAGGGTTACGAGGGCCGGTAGAACCAAAAGACCCTTTCGATCCTTCCAACCCTCTTGATCCCGTTATTTCATTCCCCCAAACAAATCCCCAGCGCCCGCGCGGTTTTTATCAGCGTATCTTCGGGGCGGATGGTGCGATAGGTGGCGATGGCCTGTTCCAGCGCCACGTCGGAGGCCTCGCGGTTATGCCAGCAGACCATGCGGTTGCTCTTGCCTTCGGCCAGCAGGTCGACCGCGCGCACGCCAAGCGCCGAGGCAATCACCCGGTCGGTGGCGTTCGGCGGCCCGCCGCGCTGAACATGGCCCAGAACCGTCACCCGCACCTCGGCCTGGCAGAGATCGGCGATCTGCTGGCCGATATAGTCCCCGATGCCGCCGAGGCGCGTCTGCCCGCCGGCAAAATGCTTGCTGACCGTATGGCCTTC
Organism: Alphaproteobacteria bacterium; assembly: GCA_028278105.1. Lineage (GTDB taxonomy): Bacteria > Pseudomonadota > Alphaproteobacteria > UBA9219 > RGZA01 > JACQAB01. Next base: position 1,835 of record JANQEX010000013.1, read on the forward strand.
GCGCGTCTTCACGGCTTCCGAGACCACCACGAGGGCGAAGTTGCGCCCGTGCTTGCGGATATTGTGTATGTGCCGGGCCACGCTGTCGACGCTATAGGGAATTTCGGGTATCAGGATGACATCCGCCCCGCCGGCAATGCCCGCCTGAAGGGCGATATGCCCCGCGTCGCGGCCCATCACCTCCAGCACCATCACGCGGTTATGGCTGGCGGCCGTGGGTTGAAGCCGGTCCAGCGCTTCGGTTGCGATATCGACCGCCGTGGAATAGCCCACCGAAATGTCGGTCGCGCCCACGTCGTTGTCGATGGTCTTGGGCACGCCGACCAGCCGGAATCCGCCCTGATCGGCCAGGCGCCGCAGGATGGCAAGGCTGCCGTCGCCGCCCACGCCCACCATCATGCCGCAGCCAAGCTCGCGCAGGCGCGCGATCATCTGGGGCGAGCAATCCGTCCGCGCGCCGCCGGGAAGCTCGAAGCAGAACGGGTCGCCCTTGTTGGTGGTGCCGAGAATGGTGCCGCCACGGCGCAGCAAGGCGAAATCAAGCTTGGCCGGATCAAGACGCATGATGCGCGGCGGATCAAACAGCAGGCCATGCGTCCCTTCGCGTATGCCGATGACTTCCCACCCATGCGTGTTCACCGCATGAATGACAACGGCCCGGATCGCGGCGTTCAGCCCGGCGCAGTCGCCGCCGCTGGTCACAAGCGCAAGACGGGGAGGGGAGGAAGAAGGTACGGGATTCATGCTTTAAGACTGCATCATAACAGAAGGAAATTCCATCCTGACCATCGGCAGGCGAAGAAAGTATTGGAAAAAGGCCAAAAATAAAGATATATTCCCCGGTCTTTACGCGGATTTATGGCCGGATGGTAGATCATCTTGAACCCTTGCGCGAAAAGCTGGCGCATTTGCAGCAGGAGCACCGCGACCTGGACAGCGTGATCGCAAGGCTGGAAGAGAATTTTCCGCGCGACGAGCTTCAACTCCGCCGTCTTAAAAAGCGCAAGCTGGGCCTGAAAGACGAAATCGTGAAGCTGGAAAGCCAGCTGATCCCGGATATTATCGCCTGATCGCGGGTTGTGTTCATTCGATTGCCGTTGAACCCAGGCGCGCGAGAACCTACCGCCGGATCTTTTCCAGATCGGCCTTGTCCTGCAAGGGGCGCACGGCGTAGCGCAGGGATAGCGCGGCGCGGCCCTTGAGCAGCGGGTTGATGCGCTCTTTCAGCCTGGCGATCAGGATGCCGGCCTTGGCGCGGGCGTCGCTTTCCTTGCAGCGGGTCAGGAAAATGCTGAAATCCTCCACGCCGGTGCGGCCGACAATGTCGCAGGAGCGCACGTTGCGGGTGAGGGTGTCGGCCATGGAGTTGACCAGCTTGTCGAAATCATAGGGGCCGAGGAGTTTGGCGCTGTCGTCCAGCCCGTCGAAACTGAGCGACAGCATGGAGGACACCGCGCCGTAGCGCCGGTCATGCGCCATCATGCGCGACACTTCACGAATGAACTCCGGACGGCTGAGAATGCTTGGCAATTCCGGCCCGCCGCTTTGGGCCTGAAGACGGCGCAATTCGGCCTCCAACTCCAGCACCTTGTTCTTGAGCGACTGGTTTTCCTGCTGCAACTGGATGAAGGCTTGCGGCGAGGCCGCGCCGCTTGCCGGTGGCGTATCGGTTGTCATGACGGGAAAGAATTTCATATATTCCGTTCGTCCGCCACACTCATGAAGGGACGGGGAATCATGGACCTTGAGGATTTCGAACCACGCCAGAAAAAGCCCAAGCCGAAAGATCTGGCCGTTTATTCCGTAGGCGAGCTGGAAGAATATATCGCCATGCTGGAAGGCGAGATTGTCCGCGCGCGGGAAGAAATCGGCCGCAAGCAGACCCATAAAAATGCAGCGGCGGGGTTTTTCAAGAGCCAGGGTGGTGCAACTTCTTAAGGACGAGCAGGCGAAGGGCGCTGGAAAGATTACCCTTGCGGCTGCGGTCAACGTCCTCGATCAGCGATTGAAGCGAGCGGTTCTGCCGCCTGGCGATGGCGCGAAGCTCGTCCCAGAATTCGTCTTCCAGAGTCAGGCTGGTGCGGTGGCCCTTGAGGGAGATGGAACGTTTTTTCATGTTTGGCCCGGTTAAAAAAAGCAATTCAAAACACCACGGCCCCCACCAGCAGGCCCATCAGAAAGCCGGAAAGACTGAACATCATGAACACGATTATCATTTCAGGACGGCCGGCGTATTCCTCGGATGGGTAATCGTGCGGCCGTGGCGTTTCGGGCGGGTGGTTGTCATTTGTCCGGTACATCTCAACTCCCTTCGTTTCAAAGTGAAAGGCCGCCAGTGGTGCGCCCTGGCAGCCGGGAGTTCAGAACCGCTATGCTAAGCAAACGGCGCGAGGGCCTTTAGGCCGAGGCCTTGGACATGCGCCACCGCCTCCCGGCCATGAAGACCGAGATGCGGCACCTTTGATGCGCCTGCCCGAAGATATAGGGATACGCACCAATCACGGTTGATGCCAACCGCTTAGCATAAGGGGTTCTGACGCCCTGGGCCTGTCACACCAATCACAGGCTTACGGAAAGTATACGCCCGGCGCGGGGAGATTGCAAATCATTAGGCGAAGGGGGTGTGGGTCAGTTTGAACAAATCACCCCCGCGACGGCGGCGGTCCCATTTGTTTTTTCAAGAAAAATGGGATGCCCGCCGGAGCCTGTCCCCGCGGAGGCGGGGGCGGGCATGACATTTTGTTAAATTGAGTTCAGACTCTAAACAAACTGGGTCCCCGCCTCCCTGCTTCGCCTTCGGCTACGCAGGGCGAGCTTGCAAAATGGCCCGGCGTAGCTTTAGCGAAGACGGGTCGCGGGGACGCCTGATAATATCAAATCCTGGATTGCTTCGCCCCGCTTTCAGCGGGGCTCGCAATGACGTTTCTAATTCTCTCCCACCATTTTTTCCGGGCGCACGATTTCATCGAATTTTTCGGCCGAGAGCAGGCCAAGCTCCAGCGCTGCCTCCTTCAGCGTCGTGCCTTCCTGATGCGCCTTTTTGGCGATCTTCGCGGCGTTGTCATAGCCGATATGGGGGTTGAGCGCCGTGACCAGCATCAGGCTGTCGTCCAGCAGCTTCTTGATGTGCGCCTCGTTCGCCGTGATGCCATCCACGCAGTTGGCGCGGAAGCTGTCGCAGGCGTCGGCCAGCAGCCGCGCGGATTGCAGCACGTTATAGATGATGACCGGCTTGAAAACGTTCAACTCGAAATGGCCGTTCGAGCCGCTGATGCTGACGGCCACATGATTGCCCATCACCTGCGCGCAGACCATGGTCATGGCCTCGGCCTGGGTGGGGTTGACCTTGCCCGGCATGATGGAGGAGCCGGGCTCGTTTTCGGGCAGGCTGATCTCGCCAACGCCGCAGCGCGGACCGGAACCCAGAAAGCGGATGTCGTTGGCGATTTTCATGAGCGACGCCGCGAGGGTATTAAGGGCGCCCGAAGCCTCCACGATGGCGTCATGGGTTGCCAGCGCCTCGAACTTGTTTTCGGCCGTGACGAAGGGCTGGCCGGTCATCTGCGCGACGCGGGCGGCGAATTTTTCGGCAAAGCCTTTCTTGCAGTTCAGGCCGGTCCCGACGGCGGTGCCCCCCTGGGCCAGCGGATATAACCATTTCAGGCATTCACGAACGCGCTGCACGCCATATTTCATCTGGGCCGCGTAGCCCGAAAACTCCTGGCCCAGCGTGACGGGCGTGGCGTCCTGCAGATGGGTGCGGCCGATCTTGACGATATGCGCGAATTCCCTTGACTTGCGCTCCAGCGCTTTTTGCAAGGCCTCCAGCGACGGGATCAGCTTTTTGGTGATCTCCATCACCGCCGCGATATGCATGGCGGTGGGGAAGGCGTCGTTGGTGGACTGGCCCATGTTCACGTGATCGTTGGGATGAACGGGCTTCTTGCTGCCGATCTCCCCGCCCAGAATTTCTATGGCCCGGTTCGAGATGACCTCGTTCAGATTCATGTTGGTCTGCGTGCCGGAGCCGGTTTGCCACACCACCAGCGGAAAATGCGCCGAGAGAACGCCGTTCATCACTTCCGTGGCGGCCTTGACAATCGCCTCGCCCAAATTCCTGTCGAGCAGGCCAAGCTCCATGTTGGTCTCGGCGGCGGCTTTCTTCAGGAGGCCGAAGGCGCAGATCAGCGCTTCGGGCATCAGCTCGCCGCCAATGCGGAAATTCTGCAAGCTGCGCTGCGTCTGCGCGCCCCAGTAGCGGTCGGAGGCCACCGCGATGGGGCCAAAACTGTCGGTTTCGGTGCGGGAGGACATGGGAGGGTCCGGGGGTTCGGGGCTGCGAGGGTCGGGGAGTTGTTTAGCAAGAAATGCCGGACAAGAAAACCGGTAGTGGGTCAGTTTGAGAAAATCACCCCCGCAAAGGCGGGGGTCCCATTTGATTAAAAACAATGGGATGCCCGCCTCCGCGGGCATGATTGTCGAGGGAACAAATTGACCCACTACCAGAAAACCTGTCGATTTTGCAGTTGCACCAAGACTATATTACCCTCGCGCCCCCGAAACTTCGTACCTTTGAACCCGTTTTGCCTGCCCCTTACGCCACCCATCCCGCCGCATCCAGAGGCCGCCTCGTGAAGGAGGCGGAAAGTACGCTCCGCACGCCGTTCCAGCGCGACCGCGACCGCATCATCCATTGCAGCGCGTTCCGGCGGCTGCGCAACAAGATGCAGGTGTTCATTGAAAGCGAGGGCGATTATTTCCGCACCCGCCTGACCCATTCGCTGGAAGTCGCGCAGATCGCGCGCACCATCGCCCGCACGCTGGACGTGGATGAGGATCTCGCCGAGGCGCTGGCCCTTGCCCATGATCTTGGCCACACCTGCTTTGGCCATGCGGGCGAGGCGGCGCTGGATGAATCCATGAAGGATTTCGGCGGCTTTGACCATAATGAGCAGACCTTCCGCATCCTGACCGCGCTGGAAAAGCGCTATGCCCTGTTCGACGGGCTGAATTTATGCTGGGAAACGCTGGAAGGCATCGCCAAGCACAACGGCCCGCTTTTGCCGGAAAAAGGTAAGGAGCTTCCCCCCGGTTTTGCCGGGTTCTGCCGGAAATTCGACCTGGAGCTTGAAGATCACGCCGGGATCGAGGCGCAGATCGCGTCCCTGTCCGACGATATCGCCTACAACACCCATGATTTCGATGACGGCTTCCGCGCGGGCTTCTTCACGCTGGAGGAGATGGCGGAGCTTCCCATCTTTTCGGCTCTGGTGCGGCAAAGCCTTCAGCGCTATCCGGGCATCGAGACATTCCGCCTCGTCCATGAAATCGTGCGGCAGGCAATCGGTTTGCTGATCGAGGACCTGCTCGCCCAAACCCGCCATAATCTTGAGCGGCAGCGCCCGCAAAGCGCCGCCGGTATCCGCGCCGCGGGCCAGCCCATGGTGGCTTTCAGCCCGCCCGTTTTTCTGGCATTGCAGGGCTTGCGTGAATTCCTCGCCGCGCGCATGTACCGGCACGAAAAGGTTAACGAAATGGTGGTGCGGGGACAGGTCATGGTGAAAAAGCTTTTCGGGCGGTATATGGATGATCCCGCCCGGCTTCCGCCGTCCTGGCGCGCCCTGGTGGACATGGACAAGGGGCATGCCATAAAAAAGGCCCGCCATGTGGCCGATTACGTGGCGGGCATGACCGACCGCTTCGCCGAACAGGAGTATCAAAGGCTGTTTGGGAATGAGGTATAAGATAATTCGCGCGTCATCCTGAAAACCGCGCGGGCTGAAAAGCCCGAAGCGGTTATTCAGGATCTCTTCAACAGGAGAGAGATCCTGAATAAAGCCCGCTTCGCCCGCTTTTTCAGGATGACGGCTTTGGGAAGTCATCATGAGCATTTACACGAAAATCCGCGCGGTACTGCTGGAGAAGCTGGCAACGGCGGCCAAGGCGAAGGATTGGGCCTTGCCGGACCCCATGCCCGCTTTCACCGTTGAAAAGCCGCGTGATCCGAAGCATGGCGACATCGCCACCAATATCGCCATGGTTGTCACCAGGGCCGCCGGCGCGCCGCCGCGCGCGATTGCCGAAGCTTTGGCGCAAGCCCTGAAAGAAGACAAAAGACTGACCGCGGCGGAGGTCGCGGGACCGGGCTTTCTTAACCTGCGTCTTGCCGTGCGGGAATGGCATGAGCAGCTTCGTCTTGTTTTAAGGGAAGGCGTTGATTTCGGCGGGAATGACCTGGGCGGGGGCGAGCGCGTCAATATTGAATATGTCTCGGCCAATCCCACCGGGCCGATGCATGCCGGGCATGTGCGCGGCGCGGTGTTCGGCGACGCGCTGGCCAACCTGATGCAAAAATCCGGTTACAAGGTCACCCGGCGCTATTACTTCAACGACGCCGGGGCGCAGGTGGATGTGCTGGCCCGCACCGTTTATCTGCGCTACCGCGAGGCCTTGGGCGAGGATATCGGCGAAATTCCGGCCGGGCTTTACCCCGGCGAATATCTGAAGCCGGTCGGCGCGAAACTGGCCGGCAGCCATGGCAGAAAATGGCTGGGCAGGCCGGAAGCGGAATGGCTGGCCCCGGTGCGTGACTTTGCGGTGGCCGGGATGATGCAGGAAATCAGGGACGATTTGCGCCTGATCGGCATCAGGCACGATGTTTTCACCAATGAACGCGAAGTTATTGAAAACGGCACGCTGGACCGGGTCTTCAAGCTGCTGGAAGACAAGGGATTGATCTATGTGGGTACGCTGCCGCCGCCCAAGGGCAAGGAGATGGAGGACTGGACGCCGCATCCCCTCGTGCTGTTCCGCTCCAGCCGATTCGGCGACAGCGTGGATCGCCCCTTGAAAAAACGCGACGGCCACTGGGCCTATATCATGCCCGACATTGCCTATCATTATACGATGATCGCGGAAGGCTACCGCCGGATGATCAACGTGCTGGGCGCCGATCACGGCGGCTATCTGGAGCGCATGCGTCCGGCCATTGCCGCGCTGTCGGACGGCAAGGCCCGGCTTGATGTCCTGTTCTGCGCCATGGTGAAGGTTTTCAATCATGGCGAGCTGGTCAAGCTTTCCAAGCGGTCGGGCAACATCATCACCCTGCGCGAAATGGTGGAGGAGGTGGGGGCGGATTCCCTGCGTTTCACCATTTTAACGCGCAGCTTCGATACGCCCTTCGAATTCGACTTCGCAAAAGTAAAGGAACAGTCGCGCGACAATCCGGTTTTCTACATTCAATACGCCCATGCGCGCGGCTGCTCGGTCCTGCGCCATGCCAGGGACATGTTCGGTGATTCTGCGATATCCGATGCGGCGCTCCTGAAGGCGGACCTTTCGCCGTTAACCTCCGGGGACGAAACCGGCCTGATCCGCGCCCTTGCCGACTGGCCGAAAGTGGTTGAATCCGCCGCAATCGCGCGTGAGCCGCATCGCGTCAGCTTTTACCTTTATGAAGTTGCGAGTCTTTTCCATGCGCTCTGGAACAAGGGGAAAGATGACAGTAAGCTTCGGTTCCTTATCGAAGACGACCGGGCGGCAAGCCTGGCCCGTCTTGCGTTGATCAAGGGCATGATGCGGGTGATCGCCTCCGGCCTGGCCGTGATCGGCGTGAAACCTGTTGAGGAAATGCGCTAACCTGTTCAAAAAAAGGCACGACATGAACGACACGCCCGAAAAATCCGGTCATTCCTACAGGCCCCTCATCATCGCGGCGCTGATCGCCGGCGTCGCCGGCGGCGGCTGGGGCTTTCTTTCGCTCATTCTTCCGGCCATTACCGACGATGGAAAAACGGTTTACATCAAGGCCGAGGAATCTCCCTTCATGGTGGCGCCGGTTACGCCCGGCGGCGCCAATATTCCACATCAGGACAAGCTGGTTCTGGATGCCGCCGCCGGTCAGCCCACCGGCCCCGTTGTCGAACAATTGGCCCCCGCGCCGGAGCAGCCTGTTCTTGACCGTCAGGCAGCGGGCAGCAACACGGGACCCTTGATGGCCATGGAGCCCGCGCCGCAAGCCGCTGTTCCCGAAGCCGGAGTAACCGACGCGCCGGTTGCCCTGGGCCGCGCGGTTCGCACGGTGCCGGAAGAGCCCGCGCAAAAACCCGCGGCGGCTTCCGGTCAGGCTGCGGATTTGCCGCCGCCTTCCCAAATCAACGCCGCTCAAGGACCTAAAAAAGTCAATAAAGATCAAATAGTTAATCCGGGTCCTGAGACGCGCTCAATCGAAATCGTCAAACCGCCGGAAGAAAGGATGGTCCCGGCGGCATCCGTGCCGTCCGAAAAGCCGGCGGCGGTCCAGGGGATGCGCCCCCCTTCAGGTGAGGTTGAGATTGCGCCGCCTTCTTCGCCAGCCGTTGGATCGAAAGACGATAAGGCCGACAATAAAGCCAGTACGCAACCCGCCAAAAAAGCAGCCGCCTCCAGGGCCAAGGCTGGCGGTACCGTGCGTTACCAGCTTGGCAGCTATTTCAGCCGGGCCGCAGCCGAGCGCGCCATCGGCATTTTTGGCAAAAAGTACAAGGCGGTCTTGAGCGAGTCTTCGCTTTCGATTGTCGAGGCCACGATTTCCGGCAACAAGAAGGTGTTCCGCGTGCAAGGGCGCGCCGCGAACAAGCTTGAAGCCCAGGCCATCTGCGGGCGCGTCAAGGCCAGGGGAGGCGCCTGTGTCGTCTTCCGCTAGGGGAGGCAATATCCCGAAAGCGGTTGTTTTTGGTTGCGCCGGGGCCGTCCTTACCGAAGGGGAAAAGCATTTTTTCCGCCACGCCGGTCCGTTTGGCCTCATCCTTTTTCAGCGTAACTGCCTTGATCCCGCGCAAATCAGAAACCTGATCGCCGAGTTTCGCGGCGTGACCGGGCGGGAGGATGCGCCTGTCTTTATCGACCATGAAGGCGGGCGCGTGCAGCGCCTGCGGCCGCCGCGCTGGCCGTTGCTGCCGCGCGCCAAGATGGCGGGGGACCTTTACACGAAGAAGGCCGGGCTTGGCGTGGAGGCGGCCAGGACCTGTGGCCGGCTGATGGGTTTTGATCTTCATGATCTCGGCGTCACGGTGAATTGCGCGCCGCTGGCCGATGTTCTGTGCGATGAAACCGATCCCGCCATTGGCGACCGCGCCTATTCGCGCGATCCCGACGCCGTGGCGGCCTGCGCCCGCGCCTGTGCGCAAGCCATGCTGGAAATGGGGGTTTTGCCTGTCATCAAGCATTTTCCGGGACATGGACGGGCCAGCGCCGACCCGCACAAGCATCCCGCGATGGTGCATGCGCCGCCGGAGGAATTGCGCGCGCGCGACTTTCCGCCGTTCAGGGCCTTGCGCGATCTGCCTCTTGGCATGACCTGCCATGTGGCGTTCCGGGCGATTGACGAGTTGCCATGCAGCCTGTCCTCCGCGCTGCATAAAATTATTCGTGAGGACATCGGCTTTGACGGCCTTCTGCTTTCCGACGATCTGGCCATGAAAGGCCTGCGCGGGCGCATGGAGGACCTTGCGCGGCAGGCCCTGCGGGCGGGATCGGATATCGTCTTGCATTGCAGCGGCGTGCTGGACGAGATGACTCAGGTTGCCGCGGGCGTGGGACCCATGAGCGATGCCGCGTTCCGGCGCTGGGAGCGCGCGTTGTCCATGCGCAAGCCGCCGCCGCCTTTTATGGACAAGCCGGCGCTGACCGACCGGCTGGACATGCTGCTGGGAGCCGCGCAGGCAAGCATTTAGGCGGCCGTTTTTGCCATGGAACGAGCGGAGAATCCTGACTATAGTAGAACGAATAATTTCCGCATGGGAGTTTCCCATATGCACATTCCCGCGAAAGCGGGAATCCCATTGTTTTTCGATTAAATGAGACTCCCGCTGGAGCCTGGCCCCGCGAAAGCGGGGGCGGGAGTGTTCGGGGTGGGGTGTATGGAAACTGAAGAAACACGACTATAGAATACCCGTCATGGAAACAGGCATCGACATCGGCGAATTATCCGCGGAGGCCGCCCGGCCCGCGCCGGAGACGCACGGCCTCGTGGTGAAGCTGGACCTGTTCGAGGGTCCGCTGGACCTGCTGCTGGCCATGGCCCGCGAGCAGAAGGTGGACCTTGCCAAAATCTCAATCCTGAATCTTGCCGAGCAGTACTTAAGCTTTATTGCCGAGGCGCGGGCGCTGCGCCTTGAAATCGCCGCCGATTATCTGGTGATGGCCGCCTGGCTGGCCTGGTTGAAGTCGCGCCTGCTGCTGCCGCAGCCGCCGGCTTCGGAAGAGCCCTCGGCCGCGGAGCTGGGGGAGGTCCTGGCCTTCCAGCTCAAGCGTCTGGAAGCGATGCAGGACGCCGCGGCCAGACTGAAGGCCTTGCCGCAGGAAGGCCGTGATTTCGCCATGCGCGGGATGCGCGAGAACGAGGTGCGGCGCATCGTGCCGGTTTATTACCTGTCGCTCTATGACCTGCTGAAAGCGGTGAAAGCGCCCTTGCAGCGCAACGCGCAGGCCGGTTTCCGCATCGCGCCCACGCGGCTCTTCAGCCTGGAGGAGGCGGTCGCCCGCATGCAAACGATGCTGGGCTATGTGCCGCAATGGTCGGAACTCGGCCTGTTCCTGCCCGAAGAATGGGAAGACCTTGACGGCCGGCCCGAAAACGAAACCGTTCTGGCCTCGGCCCTTGCCTCCACCTTTTCGGCCAGCCTGGAACTGGCCAAGGAAGGGGCCGTCGAAATACGCCAGGACAAGGTTTTCGGGCCGATTTACCTGCGTCCTGCCGAAAAAACCGAAGTGAACGGAAGCGCTGAAACCTCATGAGCAAAAAGAAAAAACATGCCGAAGACATGGAATTCGGTCCGGCCCGGCGCGTGTGCGAGGCGCTGGTCTTCGCCTCCACCCAGCCGGTGAGCAACGAGGCGCTGGAAGAGCGCGTGGGCTCCGATGCGCTTGTGTCGGCGGTGATGGAGCAGCTTGTTCAGGATTACCGGGGCCGGGGCATTGAGCTTGCGCAGATTGCCGGCGGCTGGATGTTCCGCACCGCGCCCGACCTTGCCGCCATCATCAACGTGGCCCTCCAGGTGCGGCGCAAGCTGCCCAGAGTGGCGGCGGAGACGCTTGCCATCATCGCCTATCACCAGCCCGTCACCCGCGCCGAGATCGAGAGCATCCGCGGCGTGGTCACCGCGCGCGAAACGCTGGACGCCTTGATGGAACTCGGCTGGGTGCGCCCCGGCAAGCGCCGCGAAACGCCGGGCCGTCCGCTGACATGGATGACAACCGATGTTTTCCTTCGTCATTTCGGCCTTGCATCGCTTAAGGATCTGCCGGGCGTCCAGGAATTGCGCGAGGCGGGATTGCTGGATTCGCGCCCGGTTCTTTCCGGCCCGGACGATGACGGGGAGGCAGAAGATAACGCCCTTCCCGGCGACGCGGACGAAACCCTCGAATACCTGCCCGACACCTTGCCGGAGGAAGAGGAAGCCAAGGCCGGGCAGGGCTGATTAAGTCCCTCCCCTTGGAAGAGGGTTAAGGGGTGAGGTCTTGCAAAAGGGCCGTAAGGGTCAGAAGGGTCAATACGGTCAGTAAAAAAGACCCTCATGACCCTTGTGCCCCTTGAGACCCTGTTATATACACCCTTTCCCCTGGCCCCTCTCGGAGGGAGCGAAGTTCAACCCGTTCCTTCTCCCGACCATGCTTCTTGCCATTACCTTGATCGGCGCGGCCGAAAACCCCCTCACCGAAACGCATGTCGTCACGGCCCGTGACATGCTGGAAAGCGGCGGCTTCCAGGTCAACGGGCAGGAATGGCTCTGCCCGGACGAGGCCTGCGACATTTTCGCCGAAGGGGATGTGGAGCGCGCCCGCTCGTCCTTAAGCGCGTGGGCCGACACGCAAAAGCTCGATATCATTGCCCAACTCTACGAGAACCGCCGCAAGAAAGCTTTCCTGGCCGATATGGAATCCACCATCATTCAGCAGGAAATGCTGGACGAGCTAGCGGTGCGCGCCGGAATCCGCGATTCTGTGGCCGAAACAACCCTGCGCGCCATGAATGGCGAGATCGATTTCAAGGAGGCCTTGAAGGAGCGTTTGGCTCTTCTGGCGGGCGCGGATGCCCAGATCGTCTACAACCTTCTGAACGAGATCAGGCTCACCCCCGGCGCGAAGGAGCTGGTGGCCACGCTGAAAAAGCAGGGCTGCCGCACCATACTGGTTTCAAGCGGCTTCACCATTTTCACGGACGCCGTGGCGCGCAAGCTGAAATTCGACGAGCACTACGGAAATATCCTCCATATCCAGGACAACAAGATTCTCGGCCAGCCGGTGGATCCCGTTCTGGGCCGGGAGGCGAAGCTGGAGCGGCTGAAAACAACCGCCCAGCAGATGCATATCACGCCGGAACAAATTTGCGCCGTGGGCGATGGAGCGAATGATCTGCCCATGATCCTGGCCGCCGGGCTTGGCGTGGCCTATCACGCCAAGCCGGCCCTGCGGCAAAAGGCCACGCACAAGATCAACTTCGCCAGTCTCCGCGCCCTGATCTGGGCGCAGGGCTACCGCAAGGAGGACCTGGCCGCATGAGCCCTTATATTAGGTTCAATGGACAATTACCAACACGAACATTCCCGCCCCCGCCTGCGCGGGGGCAGGCTCCAGCGGGAATCCCATTTTATCTTCAAACAAAAAACAAACTGGATTCCGGGTCGCGGTTGCTGCGCAACCTTGCCCGGAATGTTCGTTTAGGGTCTGGACTCAATTAAACAAGCTTTTCATTCAAAAAACAGCTTCTCACCCCGGCCCCTGCTTTCGCAGGGGCAGGCTCCAGCCGAGGGTCCAGCATGAAGCCGGAGGCTTCATGCAACCGCCTTCGGCGGTTGCTGGATTCCGGCTT
>JANQEX010000019.1 GCA_028278105.1 Alphaproteobacteria bacterium
CATTCCGGCGCCCGGCTTCGCCTGCGGCTACGCCGAGGTCTTGGCGTACCCGTCACGCCGAAGCTTTCGCGGAGGCGGAGAAGCCGGAATCCAGCAACCGCCGAAGGCGGTTGCATGAAGCCTCCGGCTTCATGCTGGACCCCGGCTGGAGCCTGCCCCTGCGACCCGTCTTCGCTAAAGCTACGCCGGGCCTTTTTGCAAGTGCGCCCTGCGTAGCCGAAGGCGATGCAGGGAAGCGGGGGCCGGGGTGAGAAGTTGTTTTTTCGAATAAAAAACCTGCTTAATTGAGTCCAGACCCCTAGTCTTTTCAATGACTTGAGTTTAATTGTCCATTGAACCTAGGGTGAGTTCCGCGGGCGACAATTTTATTGAGCGGAAAACGCCCTACCCCTCCGTCCCAGGTGGGTAAAAGCCGGACAACGCCGCTTTTTTCGGGCTTGCCTCCGACCAGCTTCGCAAATCCAGTTCCAGCACGGCGCAGCTTGCGGGCGGGAAGGTGTCGGCAATGGCGGCATTCTTCCGCGCCTCTTCTTCTCTCAGCAGCATAAGCGCAAGCTGGCCGATGACGGGATTGTGGCCGATGACCATCAGCGTGGAATAGCCGGGATCATGCGCGCGCAGCATTTTGATGATTTCTTCCGGCCCGCAACGGTAAAGATCGGTGCGGTGATCGGCGAAAGGCTCCATCTCCCCTTCCCACACCGCGCGCATGGCGTCATAGGTCTGGCGCGCGCGGATCGCCGTGGAGCAGAGGATCACGTCGGGCCATACATTGATCCCCGCCAGCATCATGGCCTGCGCCCTTGCGCTGCTCTCGCCGGATTCCGTCAGCGGGCGGTCATAATCGGCCATGCCGGGCGCGGCCGGAGCCGCCTTTGCATGACGCATGATGACGATGGTTCTTTTCATGTCCGTTATCCCTTTATAAACAGAGATTTAAGTCCAATTTAACAGGGCGCGTGGCATAGTTAACAGCCTTTCACAGCTTCTGTCCATGCCGGATCACGCCCCCGATCTTCCGCGCCCGCCGGAGCGCGCGCAACGTTATATCAACCGCGAATTGTCGTGGCTTGCCTTCAACGCGCGCGTGATCGACCAGGCGTATGACACATCCAACCCGCTGCTGGAGCGGCTGAATTTCCTGGCCATATCGGCAAGCAATCTTGACGAGTTCTACAACATCCGCGTCAGCGGCCTGAAGGCGCAGGTGGAAAACGAGGTGACCCTGCGCGGCGACGACGGCCGGACTCCCGCCGAAACGCTGGACGCCGCGCTGGAGGCCAGCGCCGCCATGATCCTGCGCCAGCATGATTGCTGGCAGGCGTTGCGGCAGGAAATGGCCAAGGCCGGAATCGTGGTGACAGGCCCGGACAAGCTTTCCCGGACCGACCGCGTCTGGCTGCGCGAATTTTTCCGGCGCATGGTTTTGCCGCTGCTGACGCCGATTGCGGTGGATCCCGCCCATCCTTTTCCGCTGATTCCCAACCGGGGCGTGGCGCTGGTGCTGCAAATGCGCGATCCCGACGGCGAGACGGCGCGCCATCTGGTGCCGTTGCCGCACCAGATTGGCCGTTTCGTGCGCCTCGGCGCGAAGGCCGACGGCAAGGCGCCGCTGCGCTTTATTCTTCTTGAGCAGGTGATTTTGCAGTTTCTGGACGACCTCGTGCCGGGATTCACGCTGGAGGCTTCGGGCATGTTCCGCATCCTGCGCTCGACCGAGCTGGAATGGGACGAGCGCGCCGAGGACCTGATCCGCACCTTTGAAAACGCGCTGCGCAAACGCAACCGGGGGCAGTTGATCCGCCTTTCCATCCACCGCGACACGCCGCCGCATCTGCGCGCGTTTTTGCAGCAGGAAATGCGCGCCGACGGCAACGACCTGCATATCGTCAGCGGGCTGAACGGCCTTGCCGACCTGAAGGAGCTGGTGGATTGCGGACGGGATGACCTGCGTTTCCCGCGCTTCGAGCCGCGTTATCCCGAACGCATCCGCGATTACGAAGGCGACGCCTTCGCCGCCATCCGCGCCAAGGATTTCGTGATCCACCATCCCTATGAAAGCTTCGACGTGGTGGTGCATTTCCTGCGCCAGGCGGCGGCCGACCCGAAGGTGTTGGCCATCAAGCAAACGCTTTACCGCACCAGCGCCGACTCGCCCATTGTCCAGGCGCTGGCCGAGGCCGCCCTGGCCGGAAAATCGGTCACCGCGATGATTGAACTCAAGGCGCGCTTCGACGAGGAGGCCAATATCCGCTGGGCGCGGAATCTGGAACAGGCGGGCGCACAGGTGGTCTACGGCTTCGTCGGCCTGAAAACCCATGCCAAGATCTCGATGGTGGTGCGCGACGAGGATGGTCCGCTCCGCACCTATGTGCATTTCGGCACCGGCAATTACCATCCGCAAACCGCCAGGGTTTATACCGACCTTTCCTTCTTCACCTGCGATCCCGCCATCGCCCGCGACGCCGGCGCGCTATTCAACTACATGACCGGCTACGCCGAGCCGAAAACGCTGGAAAAATGCCTGTTTGCGCCTGCCACGCTGCGTAACTCCATTGCCCGGCTGATCGGCGAGGAAATCGCCCACGCCAGGGCCGGGCGGCCCGCCGCCATCTGGATCAAGCTGAACGCGCTGATCGACGCCGGGATTATCGACAGGCTTTACGAGGCGTCCGCGGCGGGCGTGGCCGTCAACCTTGTCGTGCGCGGCATGTGCGCCCTGCGCCCCGGCGTGCCGGGCCTGTCGGAAAACATCACCGTGCGCAGCATCGTGGGACGTTTCCTGGAACACAGTCGTATCTTCTGCTTCGGCGCGGGACACGGCCTGCCCTCGCCCAGGGCGCGTATCTATATCAGTTCGGCCGACATGATGCCCCGCAATCTCGACCGCCGCATCGAGGTGATGATGCCCGTCGAAAACCCCACCGTGCATCAACAGCTTCTGGGCCAGATCATGCTGGCCAGTTTCAAGGACAACAGGAATTGCTGGGATATGGACGGCGGCGGTACCTATTGCCGCCGCGCCCCCGCCGGAGACGAGACTCCCTTCACCGCCCATGACTATTTCATGAAGAACCCCAGCCTTTCCGGCCGTGGATCCGGCCTGCTACGCGGCACAAGGCCGCCGGAGCTGGCGCTGCTGGCCGCCGCCAAAGGCAAGGGCGGCTTAACAGGCTCTTAAAATACTTTCCCCGGCGCTTTAATGGAAATGAAAGGCTTTATTAAAACTGCCTCAATCAAGTTCCGGTAAATTTGCCTCAGCGATTTTAGCAAGAATATTTATTGGAGGTTTTTATGGCTAAAGCCCCGCAACGCCCCAAGAAAAACTCTGTCGACACGATTCTTGAAGGGCTTGGCTTCAAAAATTATAAGCGCCAAGACTCAACCGGCCGGCCTACCTACTTGCTCGGGCCGCATGCTGCGGCAGGAAAACTTATTGTTGATTCCCATTTGCCCGGAATGAATCTCGGGGAAACCCGCCCCACGCTTTCGAGAGGCCCAGAAGGCGGGGCCTATCTGACTTTCAGTAAAAAAGCACTCAAGGACGACATTACCAAGGAAAAAGTTGAAACAGTGCTCTTGGAAGTGACGGGTTCCGATAAAATTAAATGGGGAACCCATCTGGGACAGCCTGCCGTTAAAATACCATCCTCGCGTATCAACGATGTCATGGAAGTGGCCTTGGCATACCAGTCGGATATGGAGAAGACTAAGAAAATCAAGCCCGCAACATTTTTGCGCGAGGAAATAATAGATCTTTCCGGCAAACCCACCAACCCAGTACCCCCAAAGCCTCCCACAGCCTCTAAGTCAAAGGCTACCGGCAGCGAGATATCGTTCCGATCAGACCCTCCTGCCGCACGGGCGCCTGCCGGTAAGGGCAAGGCTGACAAGGGCCCTGCAGCATCCCCTTTGCTTAGTCCCACCGATATGAGAAAGATTAAAGAAGCGCTCCGAAAGCCTCTCACGATTGCGGAGCAACTCGGCATAACACCACTGCCACCCCTAGAACTTCTTATAAAGCCTTCCAGGAACAACCCGTCAGAACCTAAGACAGCAGCGATGCCAACAGAGCCTACGGCAGGCGGAGCGGGGGCCGATACCAAGCCGACAACTGCCGGCACCACACGGCTGCCAACAATTGTAACGCAACCACCCAGATCCACCCCCGCCGCTGCTCGCGCGGGTAGGCCTTTAAGCCCGGCTGAAAAAAATTTCGTGGCTTTTGCTCCCAAGGATAAAGACGGAAATCCTGATCTTGGCGCTGATGCCACGAAAATCGGCAGGGCCTCCCAAATCGGTCATCTTGCGATGAAATACGGCAAGGGAGGAAAGCGGAACCAATACGTCCGCAAGGCACAGGCTGCGGTGTTTGACACGCTTTACGGTGATTCCACCCATGGCAAGAAATTTGACGATATCATTGGTAAACTGGCGCAATACCACAAAAAGGACAAAAGGGGCAGCAGACATCCAGGAGGCATGACGGCCGGCCAGTGGAAGGAAACCAAAGCCAAAATCGCCCGCAACCAACCTTTGGACCGCAACGAAGCGAAGGCGCTTTTCGTTGACGGGATTGCCGGCAGCGCTTCAAAACATGCCGCGCAACTGTACGCACAGGCGTTAAAGTCCGACAGTAATTATAAAAAAGGAACCCGCGATGCGGGGCACCCCATTGCAGGCCCAAGAACCATGGCGGAAGCGCAAACCTCGCTGCAAAAGCAGGCCAAGCTAGAAGAAAGGGAGCCCAAAGCGGGAGTGACGGCGAAGCCAAGACCGGAGCAGGATGCTGCATTACGGAAAAGAGATCCAAGACCGCCCACAATGTCCGCCTAGGTTCAATCGGTAATCAACAGCATGAACATGCCCGCCCCCGCTTTTCCGCCTCCGCAAGCTTCGGCGTAACGGGTGCGCCAAGACCTCGGCGAAGCCGGGCGCGGAGACAGGCTCCGGCGGGGGTTCATGTTTTAAAACTTTTGTTTTGATGATTTTTCAGCGTGGATGCCCGCTGTCGCGGGCATGACGGGTTACTTTTTGGCATGTGCCCGTTCATAAGTTCGTTGGTACAAGGCGCTATACCTCCACGAACACGACCCGCGGGCCGTCCAGGCGCATGGCGAGCCGGCCTTTTTTAAGCTCCAGCGCCTTTTTGCCGAACAACTCGTGACGCCAGCCGCGAAGCGCCGGAATGCCGGCCTCGTCATTTTCGGCCAGCGCGTCCAGATCCGCGCCGGACGCGATGATGCGGGGCGCCACATGCGCCTCCTCCGCCACAAAGCGCAGCAGGACTCTCAGCATGTCCGCCACCGCTCCCGCGCGCGGCGCGCCGGATTTTTTCTTCAGCTCCGGCGGCAGCGGCAGGAGCGGCTCCGCCAGCGTCTTTTTCACGATCTCAAGGATGGCCGCGCCCCCGCGTCCCTGCGCCACGCCGGGATGAAGCCCGCGCAGTTTCAGCAGCGCATCCATATCGCGCGGCGGATGGTGGACGATCTCCCCCAGCGCCTCGTCGCGCAACACGCGGCCGCGGGGTATGTCCAGCCTTTGCGCCTCGCGCTCGCGCCACTCCGCCAGGGCGCGGAGCAGGGTGAAATGCTTCGGCTTGTCCACCCGCATTTTCACGCGCTTCCAGGCCGTCTCCGGGTGGAGCGCGTAGGCGGCCGGGTCTTCCAATGCCGCCATGTCTTCGGCGATCCAGCCTTCGCGGCCGGCCTGCTTTACCTCGGCCTCCAGCCTTTCATAAACGACCCGCAGATGCCGCACATCGTCCAGCGCGTAAGCAAGCTGCTTTTCCGAAAGGGGCCGTTGCGCCCAGTCGGTGAAGCGCGAGGTTTTGTCGATGCCGGCCCCCGCGACGCGGCTGACGAGAGCCTCGTAGCTCGCCGCCTCGCCATGCCCGCAGACGGAAGCCATGATCTGCGTATCGGCGATGGGATGCGGCACCTGGCCGGTCATGTGATAAAAAATTTCAATGTCCTGCCGGGCGGCATGGAACACCTTCAACAGCCCCGGCGCGTTCAGCAGTTCCAGCAGCGGCGCAAGGTCGATGCCCCCGGCCAGAGGATCAATCGCGGCGATCCCGCCCTCCCCCGCCGCCTGGACCAGGCACAGGCGGGGCCAGTAGGTGCGGTCGCGGATAAACTCGGTGTCCAGCGTCATGAAGCGGCTGCCGCGCAGCGCTTCGCAAAACAGCTTCAGTTCATGATTGGATTGTATGAGCATTAAGAAAAGAAAACCCGTTCGTCATTCCGGGCGGCGCGAAGCGCGGCGCGGCAACTCAGATTACCGTCTTCTTTTGCCGTGGGGAAGCGATGAAACCGGATTGCTTCGGGAGCAAAGCTCCCTCGCAAGGACGCCGGAGCGCTGTTTTTGCCGCTTTTTCCCAAACAACCCCTTGACAAAAACGGGCGCATCCTGTGCCGTCTGAGCCTGATTATCAAGGAAAAGCCCCATGCATATCTACCGTTCCCACAGTTGCGGCGCGTTGCGCAAGGACCATGTGGGGCAAAGGGTCCGGCTTTCCGGCTGGGTCCACCGCAAGCGCGACCATGGCAGCCTGCTTTTCGTCGACCTGCGCGACCATTACGGCCTCACCCAATGCGTGATCGACCAGTCGAGTCCGATTTTCCGCGAGGTGGAGGCGTTGAAGCCGGAATCGGTTGCCTGCTTCACCGGCAAGGTGGTTTCCCGCCCCGAAGAGACGCGGAACCCCAAACTGCCCACCGGCGAGGTGGAGCTGGATATCGAGGAATATAAAATACTCGGCGCGGCCGACCCGCTGCCGCTTCAGGTGAACTCCGACGAGGACGCGGGCGAGGAGGTGCGCCTGCGCTACCGTTTCCTGGACCTGCGCCGCTTCAAGATGCAGGAGAACATCATCCTGCGCTCGGAGGTCATCTCCACCATAAGGCAGGAAATGGTCAAGCAGGGCTTTCACGAATTTCAAACGCCCATCCTCACCTCGTCCAGCCCCGAAGGCGCGCGCGATTTTCTGGTGCCCGCCCGCCTGCATCCCGGCAAGTTCTATGCCCTGCCGCAGGCTCCACAGCAGTTCAAGCAGTTGCTGATGATCGCGGGCTATGACCGCTATTTCCAGATCGCGCCCTGCTTCCGCGACGAGGACAGCCGCGCCGACCGCTCGCCGGGCGAGTTCTACCAGCTTGATTTCGAAATGGCGTTCGTCACGCAGGAAGACGTTTTTACGGCCATCGAGCCCGTGCTTTTCAACGTGTTCGACACATTCGGCGGCTTCCGCCGTGAAAGCAGGCCGGCCATCACGCCGCCGTCTTTCCCGCGCATCCCCTATGAGGAGGCGATGCTGACATATGGCAGCGACAAGCCCGACTTGCGCAACCCGCTGGTCATTTGCGACGTCACATCCGTGTTCCGGCGCGAGGATGTTTCCTTCCGCGCCTTCCGCGCGGTGATCGACGCGGGCGGCGTGGCGCGCGCCCTTCGCGCGCCGAAAGTTTCCGGCAGGCCCCGCAGCTTTTTCGACAGGCTGAACGACTGGGCCAGGGAAATTGGCGCGCCCGGTCTTGGCTATATTCTGTTCGAGGATGGAGAAGGAAAAGGCCCCATCGCCAAATTCGTGCCGGCGGCGGCACAGCAGGAATTGCGCCGGCTCACGGGCGCGGAAGACGGCGACGCCGTGTTCTTCGTTTGCGACAAGCCGGCGGCGGCGGCCAAAATGGCCGGGCAGGCGCGCATCAGGCTTGGGCAGGAAATGGATGTTTGCGAGAAAAACGCCTTCCGCTTCTGCTGGATCACCGATTTTCCGATGTTCGAATATAACGAGGACCTGAAGAAAATCGATTTCAGCCACAATCCTTTCTCGATGCCGCAGGGCGGGCTGGAGGCGCTGAACACCCGGCCGCCGCTGGAAATCAAGGCGTTCCAGTACGATATTGTCTGCAACGGCGTCGAGCTTTCCTCCGGCGCGATCCGGAACCATATTCCCGAAGTGATGTACAAGGCCTTCGACATCGCGGGCTACACGCGCGAAGACCTTGAAACCCGCTTCGGCGGAATGCTGTCGGCGCTCAAGCTCGGCGCGCCGCCGCATGGCGGCTCGGCGCCGGGCATCGACCGCATCGTGATGCTTCTGGCCGACGAGCCCAATATCCGCGAGGTCATCGCCTTTCCGCTCAACCAGCGCGCCGAAGACCTGATGATGCAGGCCCCCAACAGCGTGGACGCCGCCCGGCTCAAGGAACTGCACATCAAGCCGGATTTGCCGTTGAAGAAAACCGTGCCCACCTAACTCCTGGAGGCTGGTGTGCTTGACCGCTTTATCAAACGCTTTATACAACGGCTTAACTCTCGCAAAGGGAAAGACATACAACGCTCTCTGCTGCAAAGACTTTTATGGGAGGGCGGCTCAATAGAACTCCCAAACGGAAATCATGAGGACGTATTTGACTTTTCCGTCAAAAAATATTCTCCCACACAGGTTGAGAACGCCCTCTCAATACTTGAAAACAATTTTTCCATCCCCGCGCAGCATGAAACGGCTTTCTATGGCAATGTCATCCGCATTCGCGGCGAAGATAACGTCGACAATTTTAAAGTGATTTGTTGCATGGCTGACCCCTACGCATGGGCCATGAATTTCCCTGACGAAACAGTGGGCCTGTGGGTGCGCGGCGCAACAGACACGGACATTGATTTTGCGCAAAATCTTCTGAGCAAATGGGGAATAGAAAGCTGGGTCGGCCACTCGGATGTAATAGGTCTAAAAATGATTAAAATTTCCGGGAAGGACGCCAAAAAACTGCGCGCCAGGCTTCCATCCTTGCCAAAAGATTTCCCGCCCGCCACGGGTCGGCCGGGAAGTCGTTTGCGCGTGCTTTTAAACCGCGCGATTTTAAGCAGCCCCCCCTCTCCATGAGGACATGTCCATGCTTCACCGCATGTTCTTCTCGAAAATCCACCGGGCCACGGTGACGCATGCCGACCTGGATTACGAGGGAAGCTGCACGATTGACGCAGGCCTGATGGAAGCGGCGCGCATGTTGCCCTGGCAGGAGGTGCATGTGTGGAACATCACGCGCGGCTCGCGGCTTGTGACCTATGCCATGGAAGGCGCGCGCGGATCGGGGATTATCTGCATGAACGGCGCGGCCGCGCATCACAACAGGCCGGGCGATCT
Source organism: Alphaproteobacteria bacterium (assembly GCA_028278105.1). Taxonomy (GTDB): domain Bacteria; phylum Pseudomonadota; class Alphaproteobacteria; order UBA9219; family RGZA01; genus JACQAB01. The sequence continues at coordinate 9,149 of JANQEX010000019.1, forward strand.
TGTCATTCTTTCCACCTTTGCCGGGATGAGCGAGGAAGAGGCTGAAAGCCACGTCCCCGCCATCGTGCGGGTGGACGCGCAGAACCGCATTGTCGAAATCCGCGGCGAAGCGGCGGGACCGGCCCTGAAAAAAGCCGTCTAGGGTCTGAACTTAATTAGAAATGAATCAAACCAAACAGATAACTGCTCATTCCGGCGCCCGGCTTCGCCTTCGGCTACGCCGGGGTCTTGGCGCACCCGTCGCGCCGAAGCTTTGCGGAGGCGGAGAAGCCGGAATCCAGCAACCGCCGGAGGCGGTTGCATGTTGCCGAAGGCAACATGC
>JANQEX010000016.1 GCA_028278105.1 Alphaproteobacteria bacterium
TTCGGCTTCGCAGGGCGCACTTGCAAAAAGGCCCGGCGTAGCTTTAGCGTAGCCGGGTCGCGGGAATGTTCGTGTTGGTAATTGTCCATTGAACCTAAAACACCACGGCCCCCACGAGCAGGCCCATCAGAAAGCCGGAAAGACTGAACATCATGAACACGATTATCATTTCAGGACGGCCGGCGTATTCCTCGGATGGGTAATCATGCGGTCGTGGCGTTTCAGGCGGGTGGTTGTCATTTGTCCGGTACATCTCAACTCCCTTCGTTTCAGGATGAAAGGCCGCCAGTGGTGCGCCCTGGCAGCCGGAAGTTGAGAACCGTCATACTGTGAAAACGGCGCGATGGCCTTTAGGCCAAAACCCTGGACATGCGCCACCGCCTCCCGGCCATAAGAGACCGAGTGCGGCATCCTTGATGCGCTTGGCCTTGTTAGGAAAACGCACCAATCACGGTTGATGCCAACCGCACAGTATTAAGAGGTTCTCACGCCCCAAGCCTGTCACACCAATCACAGGCTTATGGAAAATATACGCCCGGCGCAGGGAGATTGCAAATCATTAGGCGAAGGGGTAGCGCCTCAGTTTGGCTGACATCATGCCCGCCCCCGCCTGTCCGCCTCCGCAAGCTCCGGCGCGACGGGTGCGCCAAGACCTCGGCGTAGCCGCAGGCGAAGCCGGGCGCGGGGACAGGCTCCGGCGGGCATCCCATTGTTTTTAATCAAATGGACCCCCTAAGTTCACGCTTATAATCTTTAGGTTTGTTTGAATATCAAGCGTGGATGCCCGCCTTCGCGGGCATGACGGACTATTTTATTGGCGTGTGTCGGTTCATAAGTTCGTTGGTATTATTCGTTCATATTTGATTCCAAGGGCACAAAAAAACCCCCGCTTTCGCGGGGGTTTTGGATTGGTGTTTTAGAGTTCGGCTAGAATTTCTTCGTGTAACGAACCAGGCCCAGAATATCCTTCTTGCCCGCCACATGGCCCGCGTCGTGACGGTACACGACGCCGGTGGTGAACGAGGCCAGTTCGCCCACGGGAACCATGTAGTTGGCTTCCAGATCGATCTCGCGGCCGGACGCGCCCAGGTCCTGCGTCAGCGAGGTGGTGTAAACCTCGTTGCCGGAAGCGTCGCGGGCATAGGGCAGGTTGAATTGCATGCTGCCGCCTTCCACGCGCAGCGGCTGGGCCACGGTGAAGCTGAACAGGTCACCCTCTTTCGCCACGTCCTTGCGTTCCACGCCGATATTGAAGGCGGTGGTGACAAGGCTGCTCATGCCGGTGATGAGGGAGTCGTCCGACAGGCTCGGCCGGGTCCAGCCGGCATAGGCGGCGCCCTTCAGGGTGGTGCGGCCATCCAGCTTCAACTTGCCGCCCGCGCCCGTGTAGACGGTCATCGTGCCGTTGCCGAAGGCGAAGGCGCCCGATCCCTTGCTGCCCAGAACATAATTGTTCTCGAACAGCGTGCCGACGGCCAGGAAGGTCCGGGCGTCCTTGTCCAGTTCATGGGCGGCTTCCACCTGCGTGCCAAAGGCGCGGCCCTGGCTGTCGCCGCCCTCATGGCCGAAGAAACCCGCCACGCGCACCGTGCCGCCCAGAGCCTCCGTCCTGATGACCGAGGCATAGCCCTGACCGGCGGCGAAAGCGGCATAGGGGTTGGCAAGGTTGCCCTTGACGATGGCGCGCTCGTTGCGGCCGCGATCCTCTTCCGAGAAGCCCAGAGCCAGGACCCCGGCGTCCTTGTAGTGGACCGAGGCCGTCATGCCGTCCGCCACTTCGCTGGTCAGGGCGAAGGAGCGGATATTCATGCCGCCGTCATTGGCGGTGCGCGGCTTTTCGCTGGTGAAGCGGCTGGAGCCGGCGCTGCCTTCGTTCACGAAAGCCAGCGAGGTGCGTCCGTTGACTTCAAGCGTGACGCGCGCGTCCTCGCGGCCATAGCCTGCAAGAGCCCGGCCGGCATCGAAGCCGTCCGTATTCGTGCGGACCAGATAGCCCAGGGAAGTCTGGTAGGCGCGGTCGTAGGAGTCGAGGAAGGCGATCTGCTCCGCGCCCAGCGTGGCCGCGGCGTCTTCGCCGAAAGCGGGGCTGAATACCAGCGCGGTGCTTTCCAGAGAGACGCGCGCGCCGTCCACAAGGCCCTTGGTGGCGATGCCGGTGGTGCCCACGGGGGCCGTGGCCGCCGCGAGGTTCAGCATGCCGTGGCCGTAGACCGCGTCCACGCCGGCGGCGCCAAGATCGGTCGCCGTGCTCAGCAGAATGTCGACAATCTGCGCGCCGGTCAGGCTGGGGAATTGCTGTTTCAGGATCGCGGCGGCGCCGGACACCTGCGGGGCGGCAAACGACGTGCCGTTGACCGTGGTGTATTCGCCGTTCAGCGTCGTGAAGATGTTCTGCGCCGGAGCGGCCATGCACCAGTTCTTCGTCACGCCGCAGCGGTTGCTGTAGTTCAGGATCGTGCCGTTCGCGTCGGTGCCGACCACCACGATGGTGTTGGGCTCAAGGGCCGAGTAATCGGCGCTGATCTTGTTGCCCGCCGCGTCACGATAGGCGCCGGCCGAAGCCGAGGTGATGTTCATGTTCGCCGGACGGATGAACGGCAGGAAGCCGGGGCCCGTCGGATTGGCGGCGATGGCGGGCGTATCCTGGTAGCTGTTGCCCGCCGGGAAAACCAGGATCGCGCCATAGGCCACCGCGTTCAGATAGGCCTGCGCATCCAGCATGTCGGCATTGGTGATGATCTGGTGGCCGGCCGCTTCCGAAGCGGTATGCCAGTTGTCATCCGGGCCGTAAGAGCCGTTGATGATGCGGGTGCCGCTGGTGGTGGCGTAGTTGATGGCATTGACAAAATTGTTGATGGCGACGCCGTTCTGGTCAAACACGCGCAGCGGCTGGATCAGCGCGTTATAGGCCACGCCATGCATGCCATGATAATTGCGGTTGGCGGCGATGATGCCGGCGACTTCCGTGCCATGCGGGTTGAGCGACAGGTCGTTGGACGGCATGCCCTGATGGCCTTCCACGAAGTCGTAACCGCCATCGGGGCTGACGCGGCCCGCGAATTCCGGGCTGGTGTTCACGCGCAGGCCGGTGTCGATCAGGCCGATCACCACGCCATCGCCGGTGTAGCCGCGCTGATAGGCGGCCTGGGCGTTGATGATGGACAGGGTGTATTGCGCGTTGAACTCGTCGTCGATTTCGGTGGACTCGGTGGTCGTGGTCGAGGAGCAGTCATCGCAATCGTCCTTCAGCAGCAGCGCCGCGGCGATGCCGCCCGCGCCCAGCAGGCCAAGGCCAAGCCACAGCAGGCTGTCGTCGCTGGATTTGGCGGCGACCACGCGGGGAGCGGCTTCCACCACCGGCGGGGGCGCATAAACGGGAACAGCCGACATCAGGACGGGCGGCTGGCATCCGGGAACCACCGGAGGCAGGCCGCGCGGCTGGCCAATCTGGTTGGCGATGGCGATCACGTCACGCGGACGGCAATTGGTCTGCGCCAGCGACATGGCGCGCACGCAGTAATTGTAGGGATCGGTGGATGCGTAGCGGTTAAGCAGCGCGATCACATCGGCGCCGACGGGGCCGCAAATGTCGACATAGCCGCCCGCGGAAGCCGGGAACGGCGCAAAAGCCAAAGAGAGAGCCAAAGCCAGGGTAATACGGTTGCGGAGCATGATTTCGCCTTTAAAAAGTTGCTTTGCGCCCGTTATGGGCAAATAATGTCACTAAAAAAATTCCGCGCTTTTGGCGCAGTGATATGCTTTTTTTCAAATTTGAGTGATTGTTACAACATCAAAATTAGTTTCAAGGCATCTGAAAGTAAAAGAAATTTTGTTAACGATGTTTTTTGCACATATCGTAGGAGTCATGAGGTCAAAAGGGTCAACTAAAGACCCTCGTGACCCTTTTGCCCCTTACGACCCTATCTATACGACCCTTCTGTTAGCTTTTGGCGATGGCCTCTTTCGCCTCTTGCAGGCAGCGCTCGTATTTTTCGGCAAGAAGCTCAGGCTGAAGCGTTTTTGCCCTGGCTTCCGCGTCGGCCAGGGCTTTTTTGACCAGTTCGGGGCCTTCTTTTCCCGAAGCGGCAAGGCTCACCAGTTCGGCGGCATACGCCGCAGGCTCTTCCAGCCCGATATGTTCCGCGCACCACTGGCCAAACAGTCTGGCGGCTTTGGCCCTGGCTTTGAAAAGGCTTTCCTGATCGTAAGCGTGCCTGTTTTCCTGTGCTTTTTCGCGGTCATCGAAGCTGGTCATTGAAACTCCCCGTCAACTTTGCCATGTTCTGCGGCGAAGGCCTGCGGCGCCGGGATTCGGCCTTGCGGCACCATTTTTGTCAAGAACAGATCGGGAATAAGAGATTCAAGCCGATGCTCCCCAAGGTGCTTCCCATGACAAGACGCCGCCGCGTGTTCGAGGGCAAGGCGAAAGTGCTCTACGAAGGCCCGGAGCCGGGCACGCTTGTGCAGTATTTCAAGGACGACGCCTCAAGCCGCGACAACCGCAAAAACGGAACCATTGAGGGCAAGGGCGTCATCAACAACCGCATTTCCGAATACCTGATGCTCAAGCTGGGCGAAATGGGCGTTCCCACCCATTTCGTCCGCCGCCTCAACATGCGCGAGCAGCTCGTGCGCGAGGTGGACATCATTCCCATCGAGGTGGTCATGCGCAACGTGGCGGCGGCCTCTTTCGCCCGGCGCTTCGGCATCGCCGAGGGGACGCCCCTGCCCCGCTCGATTGTCGAGTTCCGCCACAACTCGGACGAGTTGGACAAGCCCCTTGTGACCGACGAGCACATCACCGCCTTTGGCTGGGCCAGTCCGCAGGAACTGGACGAGATCATGATGCTGACGGTGCGCATCAACGATTACCTGAGCGGGCTGTTCTTCGGCATCGGCCTGCGCCTGATCGACCTGAAGGTGGAATTCGGCCGGCTGTGGGAAGGCGACGACATGCGCATTGTCCTTGCCGACGAAATCAGCCCCGACACCTGCCGGTTGTGGGACGTGAAAACCAGCGAGAAGCTGGACAAGGACCGTTTCCGCCAGGATCTGGGCAAGGTGGCGGAGGCGTACCAGGAAGTGGCCCGCCGTCTTGGCATATTGCCCGAAGGGGTCATTTTGGATGTCGTGGAGAAAAAGGAATGAAAGCGCGGATTGATGTCATGTTGAGGGATGGCGTGCTTGACCCGCAGGGCAAGGCCATTCACCAGGCCCTGAAGCATCTGGGATTTGACACGGTGCAGGAGGTTCGCCAGGGCAAGGTGATCGAGATCGAGCTTGCCGAATCCAGCCACGAGCAGGCCTCGGCCAGGCTGAAAGAGATGGCGGAAAAGCTTCTGGCCAATCTGGTGATTGAAAACTACCGCGTAACGCTTCAGGATTAGGGCCAATGGACAATTGAACTTACGTCATTGAAAAGACCCGATGAACATTCCGGGCAAGGTTGCGCGGCAACCGCGACCCGGAATCCCATTTGTTTTTGAAAATAAATGGGATTCCCGCTTTCGCGGGAATGTTCGTGCTGGTAATTGTTCATTGAACCTGGTTTTCCCTTCGATTCACGGGGCCATGCCGTTGAAACCCCCTTCCTTCCCTGTCCTTGCCTCGCTGCTGCTGACGCCGCTGCTTGTGGGCTGCGCCGGTGACGAGCCGCCTCCTGCGGAGGAAACCCTGGCCGAGCTGAACCGCTTTCCTTACGAGCAGATGGCGCCCGAAGCGCCGCCACCGCCGCGTTACGAAATTCCGCCGCCCCGGCCGCTTCCCGGCGATGAATACGCTTGGCGTCCCGGCCATTGGGATTATGTGGATGGTTCCGGCTTTGCCTGGCGTCCCGGCTACTGGATCAAGAAGCCCGCCTTTACGGCTGTGTGGAAGCCCGATTTCTGGACCCACCATACCTATGGCTGGTCGCGGGTGCCGGGGCATTGGGAATAGAATTTCCGCTCAAGCACAGGATGCAGGACCATGAAAAAGCGGATCCAACGGAAAGCATTCCCATCCGGGCGTTTCCGTCTGGTGTTTTCCGTAATCTTTATTTTGTCTTGTATTTTTCCTCTTTCCGCCCATGCCGAGCCAAAAAGCTATCTGGTGCCGGAGGGCAAGGCCAGCTCGCTGATGATCTTCGAGCAGGCCGGCTTTGCCCGCGTTTACGGTATTTTCACGCGCGGGCTGGCCCGTTTTCACTATGATGGCCAGTTGAAAACCGTGGACGGGCTTAAAGTAGCATTGTTGGCGGAAAGCTTTACCACCGCCTCGCCGTCTCTCAAGGCCGACATCATGGGCAAGGCGCCGCCCAACAAGGAAAGCGAAGTGGCCTTCGTGCAGACCGAGGCGGCGCGGTTCGATAACGGCAAGGCCCGGATCAAGGGCGACCTGATTATCAACAACATCCGCAAAAAGGCTGTGTTTCAGGCCGACCTTAATCGCGCGGGCCGCGTCAGCCGGACCACCAATGTCATGGAAGAAGGCCAGGAAACGGCGGGGCTTTCCCTGCATGTTAACTTCAAGCGCAGCGATTACGCGATGAGCGCGCAGGCCGCCACCAGCCCCTTTAACGACGAGGCGGTGCTGATGATCGACCTGATCGGCGTCCGGCAACAATAACCGCGCTTGATGGCCCTGCTCTCCGGCCTGTAAATCTGCGGCATATTCCAGTGTATTTGATCATTTATTTTCATGCAGGAACCGCTTGCTCATCAGCTTTTTCGGCATCTGCTGGCCCTGGCGGAAGACCACTTCCCCGGCGACAGGGACAGCCAGTTGCGTTTTGCGGCCATTCTGGGCGAGGCCCTTGTTCCCCCGATAGGCGATTACACGAAGAAGCCCGATTGGAATGGCCCGAAACTGGATGCCGAACATGCTCAGACTCTATTAGCCCGGCCGTTTCTTCAGGAATTATCGCCAGAAGAGTCAGAGCGGATAAAAGGACTTATCCATCGTTCGCTCGATTCCTACCATTTTCAAATTCTGGAAAGGTGGATTACCCAATCCATACGGCGGAACAAAAAATGGCTAACGCTGCGAAACCGGCTTGGCCGTCTGCAACGGTTTTGTGACCTTGGTTTTACGGGAATGATTTCCTGTGCCGAGCGGGAATATGAGGGATTTGTTATTCGGGGATTGGCTGAAAAAACGGACTATGAAATAGACGATATAACATTGCCAGGAGAGCACAGGCTGGTCAGGTTACATAAAAGCCTGTGTGCTTTGCGTATGCTTGGCGAGGAAATGCAGAATTGCCTGAAGGGTCCCTCGTCCGAGAGGGTGGAAGCATATCTGTGTAGTGAGGAGGACCTTTATCTTATCTGCGGCCAAACCGGCCGTATTTGCGCGATTTTTGTGCTGGATTATCAAAGCGGAATGGTCAAGGAATTCCGTGGGCGGCATAACGATTACGCCTATGCCCATGGGCACTTGTTCTTTGATGTTCTGCAACAAAAATCCTGGGGCCTGGACAGCAAAGCACATGGACATACCGGCTTTCTTGTTCAGGACGGGCGTTGCCATGAAATTCTCAAGCTCGGCATCAATGTAATTCGAGAGAATCTTAAAATTGTTGGCACAAAGCAGGAGTTTTCTCTCCCCAATCCTCTGAAAGTTGCCGGAACCCTTGAATTATACAATTGCAAGAATTTATGCGAAATTCCGCCGTTAGAAGCCAGCACGGTTTATATTCGTGATTGCCCGTCCATTCTTTTTTGGGACGGGCCGTTCAAAACCAGAAGCCTGGTAATTAACACGCTGCCTTTTGCCTTGCCGAGAATCGCAGAAGTTGGACAAGTAACCATTCATCCCAGCACAGACCCGGATCACGAATGTGACTTCGATGGATTGTTGCGTGTAGATAAGTCTGGCGAGCGGCACGCCAGTATTATCAGTTGGAATGAGTTTGTCCGTTTCCATAAGAAAAAAATGGAAAGCCTTGCCCACAGGCCACAACGGCCAGCCCATGAAAGGCAGGGCGACAGGGCTTCCCGGATTCCGGCACTTAAGTTTTTCTTGTAAGGCCTTGGTATTGCCTCTAGTTTTGTTTTGTCGGAGCAATCCATACTTATGCGCGCATCGGTCATCGTTTTTCCCGGCTCGAACTGCGACCGCGACGTGGCGGTGGCCCTTCAACGCGCCTGCGGCCGGCGGCCGAACATGGTCTGGCATGCCGATGTCCGCCTGCCGGAATCCGATCTGGTCGTGATCCCCGGCGGCTTTTCCTATGGCGATTATCTGCGCACGGGCGCGGTGGCCGCGCGCGCTCCCATCATGCGCGAGGTGGCGGCGGCCGCCAAAAAAGGCGTACGGATTCTCGGCATCTGCAACGGCTTTCAGGTTTTATGCGAGACGCAGCTTTTGCCCGGCGTCTTGTTGCGCAACCGCGATCTGAAATTCATCTGCCGCACGGTGGAACTGGATGTTGTCAACAGTGACAGCGATTTCACCCGCAACTGGAAAAAGGGCCAGAAGCTCCGCATCCCCATTGCCCATGGCGACGGCAGCTACTTTGCCGATTCCGGCACGCTGAAAAGCCTGAACGATAACGGCCGCGTGGCCTTGCGCTACTGCGACAACCCCAACGGCTCGCTTGAAGATATCGCCGGCATCTTCAGTGAAAACAGGCGCATTCTGGGCCTCATGCCGCATCCCGAACGCGCCGCCGATCCCGAACTGGGCGGATCGGTGGACGGCGCCGCCGTTTTTAAGTCGCTGGTTCAGGCCCTGGCCTAGCGGCTTGTTTGCAATACAGGCCGTCGTTTTATGCAGGCGGGCGCTACCAAAAAGGGCATGAAAAAGGGCGTTGGAAAAATCCTGCCGGAATGCTTAAATTACGGCCCTTTTATTACCGGTCCGCCCCCGTTTCTGGCGGGGAGGAGGGCCATTTTCGCAGGATGAAATGCAAGGCAACGCCGCGATACGAAAAACGCAAGACCCGCCCGATTTGCGCCGGATTGCCGCCGAACACGGCATGAACGCCGCTGAATTTGGCGAGATGTGCAAAATTCTTGGCCGCGATCCCAGCGCCTGCGAGCTTGGCGTCTTCGCCTTGATGTGGTCGGAGCATTGCTCGTACAAGTCGTCCAAGGTCTGGCTGAAAAAGCTTCCGACCGAGGGTCCGCATGTGATTTGTGGTCCGGGTGAAAACGCGGGCGTGATTGATATTGGCGAAGGCGCAAGCGGCGAAAAGCTGGCCGCCGTCTTCAAGATTGAAAGCCACAACCACCCCTCTTTCATCGAGCCGTATCAGGGTGCCGCCACCGGCGTGGGCGGCATTTTGCGCGATGTGTTCACCATGGGCGCGCGGCCCGTGGCCAATCTGAACGCGCTGCGCTTCGGCGCGGTTGACCATCCCAAAACCCGCTCGCTTGTGGCGGGCGTGGTGGCGGGCATCGGCGGCTATGGCAACTGCGTCGGCATCCCCACCGTGGCGGGCGAGGTGAATTTCCACAAGAGCTATAACGGCAACAACCTTGTCAACGCCATGACCGTGGGCGTGGCCCGGCAGGACCGTATTTTCTATGCCAGGGCCACCGGCGTGGGGAATCCGGTGTGCTATGTGGGCTCCAAAACCGGACGCGACGGCATCAAGGGGGCCACCATGGCCTCGGCCGAATTCAACGACAATGCCGAAAGCCAGCGTCCGACGGTGCAGGTGGGCGATCCCTTCACCGAAAAACTGCTGCTGGAGGCCTGCCTGGAACTGATGGCGACCGACGCCATCGTGGCGATCCAGGATATGGGCGCGGCGGGGCTCACCTCTTCCGCCGTGGAAATGGCGGGCAAGGGCGGACTCGGCATCGAGCTTGATCTGGATAACGTCCCCCAGCGCGAAACCGGCATGAATGCCTATGAGATGATGATCTCGGAGAGTCAGGAGCGCATGCTGCTGGTCCTCAAGCCGGGCTCCGAGGAGAAAGCGCGGGACATTTTCCGCAAATGGGAGCTGGATGCCGTCGTCATCGGCAAGCTGACCGACACGGGCCGTCTCGTGGTTCGGCATAAGGGCGGCGTGGAGGCGGATATTCCGCTCGCTCCGCTGGTCACGCGCGCGCCGGTTTATGAAAGGCCGGTTGAGGATACGCCGAAACAGCAGCCTCTTGATCCTGTCCGCTATCCCCTGCCTCCCGGCATGGATCTGGGCGCGGCGCTGGAAAAGCTGGTTTCCTGCCCCGATCTTTGCTCGAAGCTCTGGATTATCGATCAATACGACCGTCACGTAGGCACGAATACCGTTTATACGGGCGGCGATGCCTCGGTGGTGCGTCTTCACGGCACGCATCGCGGCCTCGCCATGAAGGTGGATTGCACACCGCGTTATTGCGCCGCGGATCCGCATGAAGGCGGCAAGCAGGCGGTGGCCGAAAGCTGGCGCAATATCACGGCCGTGGGGGCGAAGCCGCTGGCCCTCACCGACAACATGAATTTCGGCAGCCCCGAAAAGCCGCGCATCATGGGCCAGTTCGCCGGCTGCATCATGGGGATACGCGAGGCCTGCCTCGCCCTGGATTACCCCGTTGTTTCCGGCAATGTCAGCTTTTATAGCGAGACCAAGGGCGAGGCCGTTCAGCCCACTCCGGTCATCGGCGGCGTGGGCGTGATGGAGGATGTGTCGAAAACCGCGCGCCTGACCCATGCGACAGAAGGCGACCGTCTCTATGTGATTGGCGCAACCGCAGGCCATATCGGCCAGTCGCTGTATTTACGCGAAATTCACGGGGTTGAGGCGGGCTCCCCGCCGCCGGTTGATCTCCAGGCCGAAAGGCGGCATGGCGATTTTGTGCGCGGACTTGTTGAAAATGGCGTGGTCCGCGCCTGCCACGATGTTTCGGATGGCGGGCTTCTGGTCGCGGTGGCCGAGCTTTGCATGGCGGCCGGCTGTGGCGTTGACCTGACGGCCTCTGATGACAGCCCCGGCTTCTGGTTCGGCGAGGATCAGGGGCGTTATATCCTTTGCCTGCCCGCCGGCGCCCGGTTTCCGCTGGCGGAAAAGGCGAAGCAGGCGGGCATTCCTGTCGCTGAAATCGGCATTCTGGGCGGCGGGGATATTTGCCTTGGCGGCAGGAGCCTGATCCCCCTCGCCCGGCTGCGCCGGAGCCATGGGCGCACCTTGCCGGCCCTTATGGGAGAATAAGCATGGCGATGGAAGCCGAAGAAATCGGGCAACTGATCCGCGAGGGAATCCCCGGCGCGAGGGTCCGCATCGAAGACATGCGCGGCGACGGCGACCATTACGCCGCCTATGTGGAAAGCCTGGCATTCGAGGGCAAAAGCCGCGTGCAGCAGCACCAGATGGTCTACGAGGCCCTGAAGGGCAAGATGGGCAACGAGCTTCACGCGCTCGCTCTTTATACGGGCGTACCGGAAAAGTAGGTTCGGAGGTTCGAAGGTGCGGAGGTTCACAGGCGCAAAGATGAAACGGGATTTTCTACTTTCACGGGAATGATTTCATCCGGCCGGAAAGCCATCACTTCGTCCCTTCGAACCTTCGCACCCCCGTACCTCCGAACCCTTTCACCTCGTCAACGGAGATATCAATGCATGCACCTGCCCATGACCGCATCGCGGCCGAGATCAAGGCCAATCCCGTTATCCTGTTCATGAAGGGCACGCCGGAATATCCCATGTGCGGATTTTCGGGCGCGGTGGTGCAGATCCTCAACCAGCTTGGCGTGCCCTTCAAGGGCGTGAACATTCTGGATGACGACGATCTGCGCCAGGCCATCAAGGATTATTCCAGTTGGCCCACCCTGCCCCAGCTCTACATTGGCGGCGAGTTCGTGGGTGGCTGCGACATCGTGCGCGAGATATTCGCCTCCGGCGAATTAAGGCAACTGCTGGCCGACAAGAACATCGCCACCCGCGCCGCATAGGCACGCATCCAAAAAAATTCCCCCGCCGGTTTCCCGGCGGGGGCCAACATTTGTGATCCTGGAGGTACGAAGTCTTGGTCCACAAATGAAGCTGCTTGCCCTTGCGCCCGATGCGGCGGAGGCATGGGCAAACAGCGTCAAAACAAGCGATGCCAATAACGGACTATTCAATATCAGGATGACGGCGGAATTCGGGCTCCGGGCCATAGCCGACCGGCACGGCCCGCGAGGACGCGGGCCCGCCGGGGTAAGAGGAAATTTCGGAATTCCTGCCGCTCAATATATCGGGAATGATCTGCGCCAGTTGCTCAACCGTCATGGCGAAGCCCACGCCCGACGAGGTGTTGGACGGCGAAAGAATGGCGGTGTTCATGCCCACGAGGCAGCCTCGCTGGTCGATCAGCGGGCCGCCGGAATTGCCGGGATTCAGGGCCGCGTCGGTCTGCACAAGGTTGAAAAGCTTGCGGCGTTCGGTGGTTTCAATCGTGCGGTTCAGGCCGCTGACGATGCCCCGCGACAGGCTGATGCCCACCCCGTAGGGGTTGCCGATGGCGTAGACCGGTTCGCCCACCCTCAGGATTCGGCTGGAGCCATGCGTCATGATGCCGGGACTGGCCGGTACGCGCAGAACGGCGATGTCGTAGGCGGGATCATAGCCGACAATGTCCGGCTTGAATTTCTGCCCATTGGCAAGGTGGACGGTTCTGTTCTGGCCCAGAACGTGAATATTGGTGACGATATGGCCCAGATCGTCCCAGAAGAACCCGGAGCCATAAAGCTCGGCTCCGCCACGGGTTGATTCGATGGCCACCACCGAGGAGCTTGCGCCGGAGAAAATATCGGTCGCCTCGGCGGGCATGGCGTCGCACAGCGCGGCCTCGGCTTTCGGAGTCGCCGCGAGAAAAATTGCCGCGAGAAGAATCAGAATCTTTTTCATGAACTGAATTTGCCGAGTCGTGAATAGCCTGACGCGGCCGCAAGACTAACAGCAAATTCTTGAAAGCAATAGCGGAAGCTTTGTTTTCGTCCGTTGTATTTTTACATTAACTATAGGAAAAACAACAACTATTCATATTTACTCACAGGGTTGGCATGAAACCGGTAAGTCGTTGAACAAAAAAACAAACAGTATTCATTCATAAGAGACGAGTTATCGTTTCGGTTGCGGATATTGACTTTTCGGCCCGCCGGGTTCTCCGCGAGGAGGGTGGCCCCATGTGAGGTCAACCGTACCTAACTTTCTTGTATGGTCAATGGCTTCCAGGACCTCTGTCGCGCCTGGGTGTCCGTTGTTTCGTAAAGAGGATAAAAGGTGTCCCAAGCCCATTTTCCATGGGCGTTGCAATTTATCGGTTCGAAGCAAGTATTGCTGCCGCGTCATGAAAACACCGCCGCCATTAAGATGGACTTCCCAAGTGGCAAAAAGAAGCGGCTTGTTCGTGCGTACGCCTTTCAAGCAGAAGTTGGTTCCCATAAAATTAGTTGTGAGGTTATTTAACTGCATTTCAGAAAGCGTCTGGCCCAATCTGTCCGCATTTTCCTTCAGGACACTTTTGGCAAGGCTGTAAAGACCGTGACCATTCACAAAATGCCCGATGATATCAATTTCCTCGCGAAGCAGGCGGCGGCGCTCGGATTCATCGGGCTCCTTGCGCAAGGACTGGTAGTTATCGACGAAACGCTCCGGGTTTTCGAACACATCGGCATCGATCTGCATATAAAAAATTGGACATTTTTCCGGATCATCCGGGCTTTGCGCAATGATCGCGGCAAGCAGCTTTTTTAGGTTTTCTTGATTGGGGACGATGCGAACGGCGCCCGTTTGCTCATCCGTCACAGCCTTGGCGAAGAAAAAAGCCTGATTGTTGCCTGTGATGCAAGTGTAAGGCCCATAGCCCGGAAAATCGACGACCTGAAATTGCGCGGGATAACCGGGAAATTCACGATAACCGGGGGGAAATTCGCCTTCCTGTTCCATCATATCCTGTATGGCTTTCATTTTTATCTCCTGGTTTTACCTGGCCATTGGAAATTTTTGAGGGTTATAATAACAAGACATCGGCTTTGCAATATAAATATAATCGGCCCAAGCCGGGCAAGAAACCCCGTGGCTTCGGCCAACTCCTCCCGCTTGCCGCGGGCCCGCGACGAGAGGGTGCCGTTAACGCGAATAAAACTCGATCACCAGCGCCGGCTCCATCTGCACGGCATAGGGAACATCGTTCATGGCCGGCATGCGGGCACAGGCGCCCTTGAACGCGGCGGGATCGACGGTGAGGTAATCGGGAACATCGCGCTCCTGGCTGGCGCCGGCTTCCATGATCAGGGCGATGGAACGGGCCTTTTCGCGCACCTCCACCACATCGCCGGTTTTCAGCAGGTAGCTGGCGATGTTCACGCGCCTGCCGTTGACGTTGACATGGCCATGATTGATGATCTGGCGCGCGGCGAACGGCGTGGGCGCGAATTTCATGCGGTACACCACGGTATCAAGCCGGCTTTCCAGAATCTGGATCAGGTTTTCCGAAGAGTCCCCCTTGCGGCGGAGGGCTTCAAAATAGTAACGGCGGAACTGGCGCTCGCCGATATTGCCGTAATAGCCCTTCAGGCGCTGCTTGGCGAGGAGTTGCTGGCCGAAATCGGACAGCTTGTTGCGGCGCTGCCCGTGCTGGCCGGGGCGGTAGTCGCGTTTGTTGATGGGTGATTTGGCCCGGCCCCAGTGGTTGCAGCCGTGGCAGCGGTTGAGCTTGAGTTTTGCGTTGGCGCGTTTGGTCATTTCATTTTTCCTTTCTCCGCAGCAATGGACATAAGCCCATTCTTCCATGGGCTGTTCTAGGCACAAGGCGTCATTGCGAGCGGCCAACGGGAGCAAAGCAATCCAGATAGTGCATATACTGGATTGCTCCCTGCTTCGCCTTCGGCTACGCAGGGCCAACGGAGCAAGCCAGCCCGGCGTAGCTTCAGCGAAGCCGGGTCGTCGCCCGCCTTCGTTTCACTACGGCGCGGCTCCTCGCAATGACGTCAATGGCCTGATGCCATACGTCACATAGCCTTTATTGTCCCGCCAGACTGATCCGGTCATCCGGGGCCAGAATGAGCGGCCAAAGGACCGCCATTCCCATTCGCGGGAATGCCGCGAAAATAGGGATTTTTGCGTGAAAGTCAAACTTCATTCATGGAAGGGCGATTGCGTCTGCATCCCACAGTATTTTCCGGGCTTCGGGGGTGAATTCGCCCTCTTCGTCGTGCAAAATGAGGCTTCCGGCCTCAAAAAACCGGAGGAATCCCGTCTTTTTGGCGGAAATGACCAGTCTTATGGCCTCGGCCCTCGCCCTTGCATACAGACGTATGATGCCGATTTCCCTGAAAACTGGCGATAATAGCGCCAGAACTTCATCCGAACCTTCCGCTGGGCAGATAAGAAAAAAGGCTCCTCTTGGCCTTAGATAACGGCTGGCGCAGTCGATCCACGGCCCTAGACCGCCCGGAGAGGCATTGGATGAAGACTTTCCCACATCCGGCGAGGGCGAATAGCTTTTTTCATCGAAATAAGGCGGATTGGCCATGACAAAATCATAGCCATCCTCCTCCAGTCCGGGCGGCGGGGACGTGATATCGCCGGGTAAAAAGATGGGATTTCCTTCCCAGCCGTTCCGCGCGCAGCTTTGAAGGGACAGATCAAGGTATTCCGGGTTGTTCTCAATCCCGGTTATCCGGCAATCGGGCGAACGGGCCTTCAGGCAGAAGCTTGCCGCTCCCGTGCCGCTGCCAAGGTCCAGCACGTGGTCCCCTGCCCTGGCCGGCACGGCGGCCGCCAGCATGACGGGATCAATCGCCACGCGATATCCCTTCTTCGGCTGAAGGACTTTCACGCGCCCGCCCAGCAATGTGTCTTCGGTTGTTTGCATGCTGATACTATTCGGAAAGACCATCCAGCCGTCAATGTAAGACCCGCGAGGCGGAGCGATGCGATCCAAAAACATCAAACGAACATTCCGGGCAAGCGCCCGAAGGGCGCGCCGACCCGGAATCCCATTTGTTTTCTATTCAAATAATAAAATGGGATTCCCGCTTCCGCGGGAATGTTCGTATTTGGTTATACTGGATTGCTCCCTGCTTCGCCTTCGGCTCCGCAAGGCTGGATGGGCAAATCAGCCCGGCGTAGCTTTAGCGAAGCCGGGTCACCAGTCTTCGGCCTTCTTGTAATGACGGGTTCCACTCCACGCTTCACTTTTCACTCTTCACTTTTTCCTTCCCCCTTGCCACTCTTCTTGCATGGCGTCCATTATTCCACTCGACCCGGCAAAGCGCAAAGCCTCATCCGCCCTGGATGACCTGGCGGCGCTGGTACAGGAAGACCTGCTGGCGGTGAATGATGTCATCCTGTCGCGGATGCAGTCGCCGGTGGCGCTGATCCCGCAGCTTGCGGGGCATCTGATCGCCGCGGGCGGCAAGCGCCTGCGCCCGATCCTGACCCTGGCCAGCGCCCGGCTTTGCGAATACGGGGGTATTCGTCACCGCAAGCTTTCGGCCTGCGTGGAGTTTATTCACACCGCCACGCTTCTGCACGATGACGTGGTGGACGAAAGCAGGCTGCGCCGGGGCAATCCCTCCGCCAACGCCCTGTTCGGCAACAAGGCCACCGTTCTGGTCGGCGATTTTCTGTTCAGCCGCGCCTTTCAGTTGATGGTGGAGGACGGCTCGCTGGACGTGCTGCGCATCCTTTCCAACGCCTCGGCGGTGATCGCGGAAGGCGAGGTCTTGCAGCTCACCACCAGTAACAATGTCCGCACCAGCGAGCAGGCCTATCTGGAGGTGATCCGCGCCAAGACGGCCGAGCTTTTTGCCGCGGCCTGCCGCATCGGCGCGGTGGTGGCCGCGCGTCCCGCGCCGGAGGAGGAGGCGCTGCGCACCTTCGGCCTGAATCTGGGGCTTGCCTTTCAGATTATCGACGACGTGCTGGATTATTCCGCCGAGCAGGCGCGGCTCGGCAAAAGCATTGGCGACGATTTCCGCGAAGGCAAGATCACCCTGCCGGTCATCCTGGCCTATAACCGCGGCAACGAGGCCGAGCGTCATTTCTGGCGCCGCACGCTGGAAGACCTGGACCACAGGCGCGATGATCTGGAAAAGGCCATGAGCTATTTGCGGCGTACCGAGGCGCTGAAGGACGCCGCCGAGCGCGCCCGCCATTACGGCGCCATCGCCCGCGACGCGCTGGGCCTTTTTCCTTCACATCCTGTTAAGGATGTCCTGCTATCCGTGGTCGACTTCACCCTGGAGCGGGAGTACTGACCGCCGTGGACGCCGACGGCCCCCTTGTCGAAAGCCCCTATATCAGCACCGAGCTGGCCTGGCTTGAGTTCAACCAGCGGGTGCTGGACCAGGCCAATGACCCCGGCATACCGCTTCTGGAGCGGGTGCGCTTTCTGGCGATCAGCGCCAGCAATCTCGACGAGTTTACCACGGTGCGGCTCGCCGCGCTGGAGGCGAGCCTGGTCGACCCCTTTTCCACCGTGACCATGCCGGAGGGCTCGCGCCCCGGCACCTCTGCTTTGGTCGAGGCGATCAACGCCCGCATGCAGGCCATGCTGGAGGATCAGCAGAATTGCTGGATCAAGCTGAAGGAAAAGCTGCGGCTTGAGAAAATCCACATCGAGCATCCCGTTGATCTGAATGAAGAACAGCTTGCGGCGCTGGAAAAGTATTTCGACGAGAACATTTTTCCCCTGCTGACGCCGATTATTCTGGATTCCTCGCATCCCTTCCCGTTCATTCCCAACCTGAACATTGCCATCGCGCTTGACCTGCGCACCGCCGGCGGCCAGTCGCGGGTGGCGATCCTGCCGGTGCCGCAGCAGATTAGGCGCTTTATCCAGCTTCCCGCCGAGCCCGACGGGATCACCCGCTACGTGAAGGCGGGAGAGACGATCATCCATTTCGTGCCGAAGCTGATCAGCGACATGACGGTGGCCGGGCGCGGCACCTTCCGGGTGATGCGCAACACGCTCATCAACCTGACGGGCGATTCCGACATTATCACCGAATTCGAGCAGGCCCTGAAAAAGCGGCGGCGCGGCAACGTGATCCGCGCCACCTTTTCCACCGACATGCCGGAAGCGCTGCAAGCGCGCCTGAGCAAGGAGTTGCAAATCCCGGCCGACCGCATATTCCTGGACCGCGGGCTGCTGCGCCTGTCGAATATCCGGGAAATCACCGTCGAAACCCCCCGCCCCGACCTGCTGTTCGCGCCTTTTCAGCCCCGCATGCCGAGCGGCGGCGACGGCGTCAAGGACGATCCTTTCGCCCTGATCCGCAAGCAGGATCTGGTATTGCATCATCCCTTCGACAGCTTCGATTTCGTGGTGGGGCTTTTGCAGCATGCGGCGAAAGACCCCGACGTGCTGAGCATCAAGCAGACGCTCTACCGCACCAGCGACAGCAGCCCCATCGTGCGCGCGCTGATCCATGCCGCCGAGAACGGCAAATCGGTGACCTGCATGCTGGAACTCAAGGCCCGTTTCGACGAAGCCGCCAATATCGCCTGGGCGCGCGAGATGGAGCGCGCGGGCGTGCAGGTGGTCTTCGGCTTTGTGGAAATCAAGACGCACGCCAAGATGCTGGTTATCATAAGGCGCGAGAAGAAGGGCCTTGTCACCTATTCGCATTTCGGCACGGGCAATTATCATCCCGAAAATGCCCGGTTTTATACCGATATTTCACTGCTCACCGCCGATCCGGTGCTGGGCTACGACGCCGCGCGGGCCTTCAACTTCATGACGGCGGGAACCCGGCCCGAAAAACTGCTCAAGCTTTCCATGTCGCCGCTGACCATGCGCGAGAAACTGAACGCCATGATTGATGCGGAAATCGCCCATGCAAGCCAGGGCCGTCCCGCGCAAATCTGGGTCAAGATGAATTCGCTGACCGACCGGCAACTGATCGACCGGCTTTATGAGGCCTCCCAGGCCGGCGTGACGGTGGAGCTTGTCGTGCGCGGCCCCTGCTGCCTTCGCCCCGGTGTGCCGGGGCTTTCACCGACCATAAGGGTGAAAAGCATCGTGGGACGCTTTCTGGAGCATCACCGCATTTTCGCTTTCGGCGACGGCGTGGCCTTGCCGCATGAAAAGGCGCTTTTGTTCATAACCTCGTCCGACTGGATGGAGCGGAATCTCGACCGCCGCGTTGAGCTTCTCGTGCCCGTGCTGGACCCGGAGGCGCATCGCCGCATCCTGGAGGACATATTGAAGGTCTATGTCGACGACGTCACGCAAAGCTGGATCATGCAGCCTAGCGGCGGTTATGCAAAACCGCCCGGCGACGGCTCGCCGCGCGCCCAGCGCCTGTTCATGAATGAAGCGTGAAGAATGCATGGGTAATTTCATGCCCGCATAACCGCTTATGCGGCAGGGTAACCAAAGCTCCAGTTCTCGCCGTTATGGTACGCAAGGGAATTTCTTGGGCGCCATCATGGTTGAGGAAGTTCGTACGATCATTTTTAACGACAAGGAACTGCGCAAGGCGCTGAATTCCTATCGCCGGACCAAGCCCGACTTTCTGCCGCCGGGCACCATATTGTTCTGCAAGCCGGAGCCGCCGGAAAATCTGCCCTTGGCGGGCGTCGAGATGAAATACGGCGGCGTGACGCATCATCTGGAATTTTCGGTCAGCAAGGATGATTTTATGGCGTTGCTGTCAAATTTCTGCATGGAGAACAACATTACCCTGCCCATGAGGAGCAAAAAGATAGCTGATTTTATTGAAAGCCGGGCGGTTTTGCATGTTCAGTTCGATGTCGAGGTTGGATAACAGGCATGACAACAGGACAAGGCACATCGTTTGACCGCCAGATCCTTGTGTGTGTTCGCGGTTATTTCCCGGCGGACTCAGGACATGAAAAAAGGCGCGTATTCACGGGAACATCGTTGATTTTTTCCTTTTGATCTCATCGCTCAACGTGCCTCCGAAGGGGAGAAGAATGATTCAGGAAACGCGCACGATTGTATTTGGCAGTGAAGATTTGCTCAAGGCGATAAATTCTTACCGGCAGCACAAGACAGGTTTTTTGCCGCCCGGCAAGATTCTTTACTACAAGACAAATGACGGAGGCGTTTTTGTCGGCATCGAGATGACGTATAGCGGCAAGAAAGACAAGCTGGATATCCCCGTGAGCCGCCAGCACCTGCTGGACCTTCTTGTAAGATTCTGCATCGAAAACAACATAGTTCTTCCCGCGAGGGGCGTGAAGAATGTCAGTTTCAGGGAAGGCCAGGCGGTGCTGAGGATCGAGCTTGAAACCGAGGTTGGTTAAAGCCGCGCCAACCTGTTCCCGGCAATCAGGAAACGTTTTTTGCGCTCCGGCGTTCATTATGGCGGGACATCCGCCTTCGCCCGCTCCGGCGTTCATCACGCCGGAACTGTGTTTTGGCGAAGCTAAAAATGACGTTTGGCAAAAGTTCTTCCAGAGGAAGTTTTCAGGTAGCGCTCAAAACGATTTGCCTTATCGGAATCCGAAAACGCAACGTAGGTTACCAATTTCCAAGGAATGTGCTTGCGGGTATGAGGCGATTCACCACGATTATGTTCGGCAAAGCGCTTCTTGAGATCAAAGGTGCTGCCAACATAATAGCGTTCAGGGGTGGCTTCGCTTTGCAGCATATATACATATTTCAAGGAGCCCGCCTCCACTTCGTTACGGCGTGGCATCCGCCTTCGCCCGCTCCGGCGTTCATCACGCCGTAGCGTTAGCGAAGGCGGATGGTCGGAGTGAGAGGATTCGAACCTCCGGCCTTTGCGTCCCGAACGCAACGCTCTACCAGGCTGAGCTACACTCCGGCGTCGCGGTTATAGCTTTTTCGCGGACTTGCCGCAACCGGCGGTGGCGGCATTTAACCACTTATTTTCCTGATGGATATGCTTGCTCTTGCGGAAAGCCATGGCATTCTTGGGCCATGCTTGATCTTTCCTTTCTTGCCGATCCCCTGATGGGGACGCCCCTGTGGGCCTGGGCCTTCTTTGCCGCCGTGGTTTTTGTCTTGCTGGTCCTTGACCTTGGCGTGTTTCACCGCAAGGCGCGCAAGCCGAAATTTTCCAAAAGCGTGACGATAACCCTTTTTTACATAAGCATGGCCTTGCTGTTCGGCGTGTTTGTCTGGGTCAACATGGGCGCTGAAAAAGCGATGGAATATTACACGGGCTACGTGATCGAGCAAAGCCTGTCGCTGGATAATGTGTTTGTGATCTCGATGATCTTCGCGTCTCTGGGCATCCCTTCGCAATATCAGCACCGCGTGTTGTTCTGGGGACTGCTGAGCGTCCTGGTGCTGCGCGGAATCATGATATTCATCGGCGCGGCGCTGGTGGCGGAATTCGCCTGGATCCTGGCGATATTCGGGGTGTTCCTGCTGTTCACCGGCGTGCGGATGTTTTTCAGCAGTCCCGAAACCGAGGAGATTGAGAACAACCGCACCCTGAAATGGATGC
Organism: Alphaproteobacteria bacterium; assembly: GCA_028278105.1. GTDB lineage: Bacteria > Pseudomonadota > Alphaproteobacteria > UBA9219 > RGZA01 > JACQAB01. The sequence goes on from JANQEX010000016.1 coordinate 21,345, forward strand.
GAAAGCACTTGCGTATCACCAGGGAACTGCACGGCACACGCTTTATGCTGCTCCGGCCGCATCCGAAATCGGGCAAGCCGGTGTTGTGGGTGACGCCGCTGTTCGTGGTGCTGGTGCTGGTGGAACTCGCCGATGTGATGTTCGCGGTGGATTCCGTGCCGGCGGTGTTTGCCATCACGCAGGACCCCTATATCGTTTATACCAGCAATATCTTTGCCGTGCTGGGGCTGCGCGCCCTGTATTTCACGCTGGCGGCGATGGTGAACCGGTTTAGCTACCTGTCGAAAGCCCTGGCGCTGGTGCTTGTTTTCGTGGGCGCGAAAATTCTGTACACGCATTTTTCGGGCCATCATGTTCCCATCGAGTACAGCCTTGGCGGCGTGCTGGCGATCCTGCTGGGCGGCATCGGCCTGTCGCTGGCATGGCCGAAGAAATCCGCCCGCTAACGCTAAAGCGGCGCGGCGTCTTCCGCCGTTGACGCTTCCGGCGGCGGATTGCCCGAAAGGGGCTTCAGGCCTTCCATGATCTGGCGGTTGACGGCGATCAGCCCTTCCAGCGGCGCGTCGCCCAGGGCGGCCAGCACGCTTTCGCGCTCCACCCAGTCGGCAAGCCGGATCAGTCCCAGATGCAGGCTTTCCGGCAAATGACCCGGTCTTGCCGCCACGGCGACCCGCAAGGCCGACCAGAAATGCTGGTTGGCGGCAATGGCGGCGGCGCGTTGTTTTTTGTCTGCGGTCTCGGCGCTCGAAAGCGCGGCGGTCAGTTCGACCAGCCGCCGGTAATCTTCGGCGCGGCCATCCTCCACCGTTTTTTGCACTTCGCGGTAAAAGCCGGTCGACATGGCGGGCCTGCCGTTATGCGAACAGCGAGAAAAAGCGCGCAACCGGTCCGGCGGCGACGTTGTAGCTGTCGTTGTGAAGCTGCTGGGCAAGACGCGAGGCGATCTGCCGGGCGTCCTCCCGCCCGTGGATGGCCGGATCCGGGTTGTTTTCGGTGAGCGACACGGTGACCCTTTCCAGCGTGGTGCTGTTCAGGCTGGACTTGAAGGATTTAAGCGAGTTTTCCGCCTGACCGAGCGTGGACTGGAAGCGCGTGATCGTCGAAAAGCTTTCCCTGGTCCCCAGATTGGCCTCGGTTCCGGGATAGGTTTCCAGTTTCAGGCCTTTCAGGTCATCCAGCGCCGCTTTCAGGTCGATGTTCTGGAAAGCCAGGCGGTTGGGGCTGTAATCAAAGCGCGTGTCGCGGCCGGTCACGTTTTGCCTTGGCGTCGCGCCGAGAACGCTTAAAGCGCCGCTGTTGAGATCAATGGCGATGCCGTCGGAACCGGTCGTATCCAGCAAATTGATTCCGGCGGCGCCCGCGTCATCGATAAGCTGCTCCAGGCCGTCGATCTGGTTTTCGATTTCCAGGCGGCTGACGGCTTTTTCGTCGTCCGTCGCGCTTTCATCGCGCAGGATGGCGGCGTTGCGGTTGATATCCTCCAGCGCTTCGCGGATATGGGCGATGGCGCTGGTGGCGGCGCTGACGGCGTTTCCCGCGAGAGTCAGGCCGGACACAAGCGAAAAGCGTCCCGATGTGTTGTCGTCCGCGGCGGCGGCCAGGCGCAGGCCCTTGGGATAGCCCGCGTCCGGGTCGGCAAAGGCGTTCGTCGCCAGCACCGACGGGCTGGCGGCGTTCAATACCGCGGCCAGAGAGGTTTCCGGCGGAAAGGAACCGGTGCTTGAAATACCTTGCGTCATCGGCCTTCCTTCAAAGGTGATGCCCTATGTTTTTTACTGGTTTTTCAGGCGCCCATTATGCGGAGAAAAAATCAAGGACGGGCTAATAAAATATTAATGGAGCTTTAAGAGCGGCTCATAAAACAGAGGGAAATCGAATTATTCGCGCGTAAACTGCTTGGCCAGCGCCAGCCCCTGGCCCTGATAATTCGAGCCGATCCCGGCCCCGTAAAGCCGCTCCGGCGTGCTGGCCATGCGCTCATAGCGCAGCCAGCCCACGTTTTGGCCATGCTCCAGCGTGAAGGGCACTTCGTGCGAGCGAACCTCCAGCACCGCCCGGCTGCCCTGCGGACCGCAACCGAAGCCGGGATCAAAAAATCCGGCGTAGTGAACGCGGAATTCACCGACCGACGTATCGTAGGCCAGCATCTCGGCGGCGTAGTCGGGTGGAACCTTTACGTTCTCGCGCGTCATGAGAATATAGAACTCATTGGGATCAAGAATGAGCTGTCCGTCCTTTTGCGCCGCGATGGGTTCCCAGTAATTGCGCCAGGCGCAGGCATTGACCAGGCGCAGGTCGATCTTGCTCGTGTGACGCCGCGCGCGGTAGCCCACGCGCCCGCCGGAACTGTCGCCGCGCAAATCCACGGTGACGCCAATGGTTTTGTCTTTCAGGTTAAGCTGGCGCGGCTCTATCTTTGGGCCGTCCACAATCTTTTCGTTATCAAAAAGACCCCTTAACTCATTGTCGCCAAGGCCGGCCTCGCCTTTGCGGAAACGCAACTGGTTCAGCCGGTCGCCCGCCCGCAGGACCACGGAAAAGGTGCGCGGCACGATTTCCACGTAAAGCGGGCCGCGGTAGCCCGGTTCAACCTCGTCGAAAACGCGGCCATGGTTGGCGATCAGGCGTACCAGAATGTCGAGCCGGCCGGACGAGCTTTTGGGATTGGCGAAGGCCGTCAGATGCGCGCCGTCCTTTTCCGCCGGAAGATTGAGCGATTCAAGCAGCGGCACAACATAGACCGTGTTGCGCTCGAATACCGCACCGTTGGTGATGTCGAAGGAATAGCCGTCCAGCGCCGCCACGCGCCCGGCCACCGTGCCGCTGCCCGGCAGAAAGCTGGCCTGCACCCGCCAGGCCGTGGGCCCAAGACGAAGATCAAGGCTGGCAGGCTGGATCTGCCCGGATTCAAGCGGGGGATTGGTCCGAAGCTGGCCATGTTCCGCCAGTTCCGCGATCATTTGCGAGGAGAGGATTCCTTCAGCGGCCGTCATGGAGGCTCAATTTTAGTCCTTTACGCCACCCCGCCGGTGATGAGCTTGAAGGCGGGCGGCTCCGCCGCGCTTACTGCTCCGATTTCAGCGGCGTGGGTTGCCTGAAGCTGGCTGATCTGGCTTTCAAGCTCGGCCAGCCTGTCATCAAGCATGGGCAGGTAATCGGCGATTTCATCGCGCTGGCTGGAAAGGCGACGGGCGCTTTGCCCCCCCGATTGCAGGGCCGCGCGAATGCGGTCGAAGGATTCATTGCCGTCCTGTTTCAGCCCGGCCAGTTCGCCCGTGTAGCGGGTGAAGTCTTCCTGGGCGTAGCGGTACTGGCTCAGCACCATGGCAAGCTTGCCGGTGATGCCCGCCGCCGACGTGGCCAGCGCGCGGATTTGCTCGCTGACGACGCGGTTCTTGTCTTCCATCACCCCGCCGCCCTGCGCCTGAAGCCGCGCCAGTTCGATGGTGACGTTCAGCGCCACCACATTGCCGTCGGTGGCCAGTTTTTGCAGGCCGGCCATCATGTCGGAGAGCTTGTCCATAAACAGCTTCGACTGTTCATGAACGTGCTGGATGCGGCCGACGGCGTGAGAAATCTTTTCATTCTGGCAGCTTAGAACATTGACGTCGTTTGGAAGGGTATCGGCGGCCGGCGTCTCGCCTTCGCCGCCCGTGAAGGAATGGAAGCGTTGCAACAGGCTTCTCAGGTCATCCGTTTCCTTGCGCAGACGGGCCAGGCGGCTGGCGAAAGCCAGGGCGGCCAGCGACCGCGCCTCAACCTTGCCGGGATCATCGGCCGGATCGAATGACGCGGCGGCAGGAAGGACCGCAGGCAATCCCGCGGGAAGGAAAGCTTTCATGCGGGCCCAAACGCTCATCAGGGCGGCCAAAGTCAGCGCGGCCAGCCCGGCCAGAAGGGCCAGCATCATGAAAGCCTGCTGGCGCAGATTCCGCAGGCGTTCGGTATCCATCTGCCGGCGGGACTGGATCAGGCGCGTCAACCCGTTTTCGGCGGCGGTGAAAGGCTGCTCGGCCTGTTCCTGCAACACGGCGCGGGCCTTTTGGGCGGAGCCGTCCTCGGCGGCGGTTTCCAGCGCCTTGTCGGTCTGGGCCAGAAAGCGGATGACGTCGCCGTGGATCGTCTTGATCAGATCACGCGCGGCGGGTTCGTCCAGCGCGTCGAGTTGGGCCAGGTTCTGTTCAATGGCGGCGCGAACGCCGTTCGACTCCTTTTCCTTCAGCATCATGCGGTCGAAGTCCTGCTGAAGAAGGTAGTCATAGGCCAGGCGCGAATAGGAGGCGACATGCTCTTTCAGCGCCACCGAAGCCGATAACAACCGTTCATCCCGGTGGCGGAATTCGGCGGCAAGGTTTGCCATGCGCAACAGGCCCCATCCCGCGAAGATGGCGGTGCCCAGGCCCAGAGCGGCCAAAACAAGAACAAGGAAAGCGGGCGTGTTAAAGGAAATTTTGGGCAGGCGTGCGCGCGACAGGAATTCCTTCATAAACCGCTACTCCGCTGCTTCTTTTGCGGCGAGAGGTTCCCCTTTCAGCGCGGCCTGGGCCGCAGCAAGCCGCGCGATAGGCACACGGTACGGCGAGCAGGAAACATAATCAAGCCCTACCCGCTCGCAAAAACCGATGGAATCCGGGTCGCCGCCATGCTCGCCGCAGATGCCCAGTTTAATGCCGGGGCGCGTGGCGCGGCCCCGCTCGCAGGCGATGCGCACCAGCTCGCCTACCCCGTCCGGGTCGAGCGAGGCGAAAGGATCCCGCTCGACAATTCCGGCGCGGATATAATCGGGCATGAAGTTCCCCGCATCGTCGCGGCTGACGCCGAGCGTGCTTTGGGTCAGGTCGTTCGTGCCGAAGCTGAAAAATTCGGCCTCTTCCGCGATCTTTCCGGCCAAAAGCGCCGCGCGCGGCAGTTCGATCATGGTCCCGACAAGGTAATGGACCTTGGCGCCCGTCTTGATACGGGCCTTTTCGGCTTCGCGGTCGATCACCTCTTTCAGCGTGGTGAATTCCTTTTTCGTGATAATCAGCGGCAACATCACTTCGGGTGAAACGGCGACGCCGGCCTTTTGCGCTTCGCCTGCCGCTTCGAAAATGGCGCGGGCCTGCATCTCGTAGATTTCGGGACAGGTGATGCCGAGCCGGGAGCCGCGATGCCCCAGCATGGGATTGGCCTCGTGCAGTTGCCGGGCGCGCAGGGCGACATGCTCCAGCGTCACGCCGGCGGCCCTGGCCACCTCCGCCATCTCCTCTTGCGATTTGGGAAGGAACTCATGCAGCGGCGGATCCAGCAGGCGGATGGTGACCGGCAGCCCGTCCATGATCCTGAACAGCTCGGCAAAGTCGTTTTTCTGCATGGGCGCGATGCGCGCGAGAGCCTTGCGGCGGCCGTCCTCGTCGCCGGCGACGATCATCTCGCGCACGGCGATGATGCGTTCCGCATCGAAGAACATGTGCTCGGTGCGGCACAGGCCGATGCCTTCCGCGCCGAACCGGCGTGCCGTGCGGACATCCCGCGGCGTTTCGGCATTGGCCCGCACCTTCATGCGGCGCAACGCATCCGCCCAGCCCATCAGCGTGGCGAAATCACCTGAAAGACCGGGCTGAACCGTGGGAACCGCGCCCAGCATGATCTCGCCCGCGCCGCCGTCGATGGTGAGGGTGTCGCCCGCCTTCACCACCGTGCCGCCCACGCGCATGCTTTGCTTTTCGTCGTCGATATGCAGGCTTCCGGCGCCCGCGACGCAGGCCCGGCCCATGCCGCGCGCCACGACCGCCGCATGGCTGGTCATGCCGCCGCGACTTGTGACGATGCCTTTGGCGGCGTGCATGCCGTGAATATCTTCCGGGCTGGTTTCAACCCGGCACAGGATGACCGGCACGCCCCTGGCGGCGAGGTCTTCCGCCGCGTCGGCATTAAACACCACCTGCCCCGAAGCCGCGCCCGGCGAGGCGGGCAGGCCCTTGGCGATGACGTTACGGACGGCCCTGGGATCAAGCGTGGGATGCAGAAGCTGGTCCAGCGAGGCGGCGTCCACCCGGCCCACCGCCTCTTTCTGCGTAATCAGCCCTTCGCCCACCATATCCACGGCGATTTTCAGCGCGGCGCGGGCGGTGCGCTTGCCCGCGCGGGTTTGCAGCACGTAAAGCCTGCCGCGCTCGACCGTGAATTCGATATCCTGCATGTCACGGCCATGTGTCTCCAGCTTCTCGCGCACGGCGGCAAGCTGCTTGAACACTTCAGGCATCGCCTCTTCCATGGAGGGCAGCTTGGCGCCCGCTTCTTCCCTTGCGGCCCTGGTGAGATTTTGTGGCGTGCGGATGCCCGCCACGACGTCCTCGCCCTGCGCGTTGACCAGGTATTCGCCGTAGAAGTGGTTTTCGCCGGTGGAGGGATTGCGGGTGAAGGCCACGCCCGTGGCGCAATCCTGACCCATGTTGCCGAACACCATGGATTGCACGTTCACGGCGGTGCCCCAGTCGGCGGGAATGTTGTTGAGCCTGCGGTAAGTGATGGCGCGCTGGTTCATCCAGCTTCCAAACACCGCGCCAATCGCGCCCCAAAGCTGCTCATGAACATCTTGCGGGAAAGGCTTGCCGGCATGCCGCTGAACGGCTTTTTTGTAATCGGCAATCACTTCCTGCCAGTTTTCGGCCTTCAGGTCGGTGTCCAGGATCAGGCCGGAGGTTTTCTTGTGGTCTTCCAGGATTTCCTCGAAATGATGATGTTCCACTCCCAAAACCACGTTGGAATACATCTGGATAAAGCGGCGGTAGCTGTCACAGGCAAAACGCGCGTCGCCCGATCCGGTTTTCAGCCCTTCCACCGTTTCGTCGTTGAGGCCGAGATTGAGCACCGTATCCATCATTCCCGGCATGGACGCCCGCGCGCCGGAGCGCACAGAAACCAGCAGCGGGTTGGCGGCATCACCGAATATTTTGCCGCTGCGTTTTTCCAGAAGGGCCACCGCCGCCTCCACCTGCTCTTTCAGGCCGGGGGGGTATTCGCGGTTGTTGGCGTAGAAGGCGGTGCAGACTTCGGTGGTGAGGGTGAAGCCGGGCGGAACCGGAAGGCCAAGGCCCGTCATCCCGGCCAATCCCACGCCCTTGCCGCCCAGAAGGTTTTTCATGCCGGCATGACCGTCGGCCTTGCCCTCGCCAAAGCTATATACCCATTGCGTTGCCATGATGCCCCTCCGGGGTGAGGATATTTGATCCCATTAACTCTGGCAGGGCGTGCGGAATCAACCGGTTTCTGGAAAAATTTGGCAGTAGGTCAGTTTACCCCCTCGGCAATCATGCCCGCCGGAGCCTGTCCCCGTGCAGGCGGGGGCGGGGGTGATTTTTTCAAACTGACCCACTACCAAAGATTTGGACCATTGGACTGTTTATTTTGCCAGGATAAAATATCCCCAGAACAATGATTGAAAGTATTGCGGGAACATTGAGTTGGCCCACCCGGCCGCATAATAAGATCGCCCTGGAATGACATATGAACTTGCGCACCTGTTGCTGCATCAGGCGGTCTACTGGCCGTCGGAATATATTGGCGTAGATATTTGCGGCCGGCCTTCGGCCATGAAGAAAGAGGCGCTGATCCTCGCCAGAAAATTTTCCCCCAAAGCCTTTTCCTGTGATTACCAAACGGGCCGGGTTTTTCTTGGAAAAAAATTGCGCGGCGAAGCGGCGACCGAATATCTGGCCGGACTTGCGGAATGGTACGAGCAAAAACTGGCGAAAGAAGGCTTCGTTCTTGAAGACGAATTATGCCGTCTGGCGCGGAACTGGCACGACCCGTCCCCTCCTGAAGGATACATTCATTTTCCAAAAGGTCTGCACCGGGCGCTGGGCGTGCCCGTCTTTGCCGTGCGCTGCATTTGCTATCATACGGACGGCAATGGCAAGATCGGCACGATTTTCCTTGGCGTGCGCGAGGATACGCGTCCCGGCACGAATAGCCTGCGGGAATTCGATTATACTTTTGCCGGCAATCTGGATGCGACCTTGGCTTTTGATGAAAATTTGCTGAGGGAAGCGGAGGAAGAAGCCTCATTGTCCAAGAAGCAGCTTGGCGGCCTTTACGCGATTGGCCGTTTTGGAACGATCAAAACCGTAAGCACCGGCCTGAACCACGGCGTGCATCATTTATGGGCGGCGGAACTGGCGCACGGCGACAAGCCTGCGCCCGGCTATTCAAACGAAATGTTGGAATTTCGTGAATTTACCCCTGAGCAGGTGCTCAATAGCCTGCAAAACCCAAAGGCTTTCCTGACCGATTCAAGAGACGAAGGCATTCCCTTCAAACTGGATCTTTCGATTGCGCTGGCCATGTTTTTTGTCCACGCGCAGGAAAAGGGTCTGTTGCCGCAAGACATACGCATTCGTAATGCCGCGTATGTTAAAAGCAAAATAGCAAAAGAATTGGAGCCATTCTCCATACACGTGTACCGGAAGAAAACGGATCAGCCATACCGGCCCGCCAGGCCTGCGGCGGGCGCAAGGTCAGGACGACGTCGTCCGGTCATAGGGCATGCCAAGGCTGCTTGACAATAAAAGCATCTCATCCCAGCTTTTGCCCCAGATAATCCTTTAATCTTGAGGCGTCCACCCGCTCCTGCCGCGCGGTGTCGCGGTCGCGCACCGTGACCGTGCCGTCCTTCAGGCTGTCGCCGTCCACGGTGACGCAGAAGGGCGTGCCGGCCTCGTCCATGCGGGCATAGCGCTTGCCGATGGAAGCCTTCGCATCATACGCGCTGATGAATTTTTGCCGAAGCTCCAGGTAAATCTTCCCGGCCATCTCCGGCATGCCGTCCTTGTTGACCAGCGGGAAAACGCCGAGCTTGATGGGCGCCAGTTCCGGCTTGATGCGCAGCCATTCGGGCGACGGGCGCGCGGGATCGTATTCGTATGAATCGCACAGCACCGCCAGCGCGCCGCGCGTGAGGCCGCTGGCCGGTTCGATGACATGCGGCAGATAGCGCGTGTTGCCGCCGTCCTGATCCACATATTCCAGATTGGTCCTGCTGCGGGCCTGATGCTGCGTGAGATCGAAATTGCCGCGATGGGCGATGCCTTCCAGCTCGCCGAATTTGGGCTCGGTGAAGGGGTATTTGTATTCCACGTCGGCGCAGCTTGTGGAGTAATGCGAAAGCTCGTCTTTATCATGCTCGCGGCGCTGGAGGCGCTCCGGCGAAAGGCCCAGGCGCTCGCGCCACCATTTCAGGCGCGTGGTCACCCAGAACTCATACCATTGAGGCGCGTCATCGGGCGGGCAGAAGAACTCCATCTCCATCTGCTCGAACTCGCGGGTGCGGAAGATGAAATTGCGCGGCGTGACTTCATTGCGGAACGCCTTGCCCACCTGCGCCACGCCAAAGGGTATCTTCACACGGCCGGTATCAAGGATGTTCTTGTAGTTCAAAAAAATGCCCTGCGCCGTCTCCGGCCGGAGCCAGACCCTGCCGGAACCATCCTCCACCGCGCCAACACGCGATTCAAACATGAGATTGAACTGGCGCGGCTCGGTCAGGTCGCCGCCGCAATTCGGGCAAGGCGTTTGCAATCCTGTCCGGGCCTTTTGCTCCGTCGCCACATGGCGAAGCACGTCGTCTATGCCCAGAACCTTGCCGGGCTCCCTGATTAAATCTTCCACCATCCACGAAAGCGTAACTTCAGGATTGCGCACCAGCGCCAGGCCGGGCGCGCATTTGCGGCCCTTTGTTTTTGCCCATTTCATGGCCTTGCCGCTGTCGAAAACAATCAAGTCTTCCGGCTGCGCCGGCGACATGGCGTCGGCGAAGGATTTGACCCAGTCGGATTCCTTCAGCATTTCCCAGACATGGTCCGCACGAAAAAGCTTCTTGCACTGGCGGCAGGTTTGCATGGGATCGGCGAAGCCCGTTGCATGGCCCGAAGCGACCCAGGTTTCCGGGTTCTGGATAATGGCGCTGTCGAGACCGACGATGGTCAGCGGCTTTCCGTCCGGGCCGAGAGGCGGGCATTCCACCATGTCGCGCCACCAGGCGTCGCGGATGTTGTTCTTGAGCTGCGCGCCAAGCGGGCCGAAATCATAGAAGCCGTTCAGCCCGCCATAGATTTCGGAGGCCGGAAAAACAAAGCCGCGCCTTTTGGCCAGCGCGACGATATTGGCCATTTTTTGCGAGGGGCTCAGGGTTCTGGGCTGATTTTCTTCGGGCATGACCGGAGGCGGAAACCATGAATGAAGCACTCAGTCAAGCAAAAACAGGCACTTCTGGCAATGCGTCCGTTTAATATCCTGTTCATTGGCGAATGCTACCATGAGTATTTGCCGTAAAGACGCGCCATGGACCGCAGGGGAAGAAGAAGCAAGCGCTCCGCTCGCTACAGGGATTTAGGGAAGGCCCCCGCAATCAGGCGGCCACCCCTGCCCCGCGCCCGCCCTTTCGCGCCGGCGCCGGC
>JANQEX010000015.1 GCA_028278105.1 Alphaproteobacteria bacterium
AACAAACTGGATTCCGGGGCGCGGTTGCTGCGCAACCTTGCCCGGAATGTTCATCTCGTCTTTTCAATGACTTGAGTTTAATTGTCCATTGAACCTAGGCTCCATAAAAAACCCCGCCCTGAGGGCGGGGTAGAAATCCTGTTTCAACCGATGGTTATTGTGCTCCTTCCAGTGTTAGACCCATGGGCGCCCCGGATGCTGGCTTTGCCGGACTACTATCTGGCCGGACAGCAAAGCAGGGCTGGAATTTGTTTGCAGCTTCAATAGCCCCTGGAAGGGACATGCCCTCCGAGAGCTTTTGCATGCCTGTAACCATACGGGAAATGAATCCTGTCGTCGTCTGTATTATCCAGCCGGCCATGATATTTTTGTCAATCATGTTCTGTACGTTTAAAAGTGGAAACTGCGCAAGAAAATTCTGTAACATATCTGCATTTTTGGCTATGGCCGGAAAAGCATTTTCGCAACTAACCTGATCCGTGGTTTCCGGTATTTTCATGTCTCGCCAGGGATTGGCTCTTGCGAAAAAATATTCTCTTCCTGAAATTCCTTCCCCGCAAGCATTTGAAAAATCCTTCTCGTTCGGGGCATCAAGATTTTCCTCTGCTAGGGATTTCATAAGAGATTCGGTGAATTGGTTGCGCTGTAGAGTGGTCATTATGGCTACTGACAAATTGGCTGAAAGGATTTGAATTGTAGAAACAGCTTGCCACGTGTCCCCATCACCCATGTCCGGCAATGGCAAATCAATGGATGTGATCAGGGAAGCAACGTCTGCTTGTGCGGCTATGTAGTCTTTTTTAAAACCGTCGAAATTCATAATGGCCTCTTTATCCGCAAGTTAATTTTGCTCCTTTTACCGAAGCCGGAATTTATTTCAACAGAAAAACGATCCATTTATACTGCTTTGGCAAGAAAAAACCCCGCCTTGAGGGCGGGGTTGTAAGGTCTCAGTCAAGAACATGTCTTGCCTGAAGGAGAGAAGAGGAATTCTCAAGCGGCGGCTTTTTCGCCCCGGACCTTGTCCTTGCCCAGAACGGTTTCCAGCTTTTCCGCGGCGCGGTCCTGACCGGTCTTTTCAATCGCGGCCAGCTCGCGGGCGAGGCGGTCCAGCGCCGACTGGTAAATCTGCCGCTCACTGTAGGACTGTTCGGGCTGCTCGGCGCCGCGATGCAGGTCGCGCAGCACTTCGGCAATCGCCACGGGATCGCCGGAGTTGATCTTGGTTTCGTATTCCTGGGCGCGGCGGCTCCACATCACGCGGCGCACGCGCGAGCGGCCCTGCAAGGTGGACATGGCTTCGCGCATGCGGTCGCGCGAGGACAGGCGGCGCAGGCCCGACGCCAGCGCCTTGGTCACCGGCACTTTCAGGGTCATGCGGTCATTCTCGAAGGAAATGCGGTACAGCTTGACCGTTTCCGGGGTCATGGTCTTGTTCAGGGCCGGGACCTGGGCTTCCTCGATGCCCACCACAAGGCCGACGCCATGGACGGGATAAACAACGAAATCACCTTTTTTGAAATCCGCCTTGCTGGAGGCTGTTTCCTTTTTAACTTTTTGCGCTGCTGCCGGTTTGGTCATTTTTCTCCCCAAGGAAAATTATCTGAACAGCGAAAAACGGCTTTTTTATTTCCCGAAGCCCGGAAAAAAGGTAAAGGAAACTTCCAGGCAAAAACTCCTGCCTGCTGCCTCATTTCCGGATTTTAAGAAACTTTAATTCGCAATGTTCGCCGCGCCGCCGTTTCCGCTGTAACTTGATCAATATATCAATGAAAGTTTTATTTTGCAAAACTTTCATTAGTTGCAATTATTTCTTGCGATAATGAACAACCAAAATTTAACCCGGACCGGTTTAGCCGCCGGGTTTCTTGCTGAAGAATTTTTCAAACTTGCCCTTCATGCCCTTATAGTCGTCGGCATCGGCGGGGGCGGGCTTCTTGCGCGTGATGTTGGGCCATTGGGCGGCGTAATCGCGGTTCATTTCCAGCCATTTTTCGGCTTCGGGATTGGTGTCGGAGATAATGGCCTCGGCGGGGCATTCCGGCTCGCAGACGCCGCAATCGATGCATTCGTCGGGGTGGATGACAAGCATGTTCTCCCCCTCGTAGAAGCAGTCGACGGGGCAAACCTCGACGCAGTCCATATATTTGCAGCGAATGCAAAGATCGGTCACAACATAGGGCATGATGACAGGCTCTTTAGCGCCGGACCCGCGCCAAATCAAGCCTTATGCGAAAAGAGCGCGCGAGGACAGGGACCAGATGATGACAATGCTGCCCTATACGCAGGACGTCGCCAAGGCCACGGCGCCGTTGCTGGCCAAGGTGTCCCGCGCGATTCCCGCGCTGGAATGGCCGCATCACGCCCCTTATATCGAGGCCATCAACCGGCTGAAGAAGGAAAAGAACGCGGTGATCCTGGCGCATAATTACCAGACGCCGGAGATTTATCATTGCGTCGCGGATTTCGCGGGCGACTCGCTGCAACTCGCGCGGGAGGCGGCGCGGACCGGGGCGGCCCGCATCGTCATGGCGGGCGTGGTGTTCATGGCCGAGACGGCCAAGCTGCTCAATCCCGAAAAAACGGTTCTGATCCCCGACCTTGAGGCCGGATGCTCGCTGGCCGCCTCCATCACCGCCGGCGATGTCAAGGCGCTGCGCGCGCGTCATCCCGGCGCGCCGGTCGTGACGTATGTGAACTCGTCGGCCGAGGTGAAGGCCGAAAGCGATATCTGCATCACCTCCAGCAACGCGGTGCGGGTGGTGGAAAGCCTGGGCGCGGCGGAGGTCATCTGCCTGCCCGACGAATATCTGGCGCGTTATATCGCGCGGAACACGAAAGTCCGCATCATCAACTGGCGGGGCCATTGCGAGGTGCATGAGCGTTTCACCGCGCGGGAGATCCGCGACTACCGCGCTTCCTTCCCCGGCACGGTGGTGCTGGCGCATCCCGAATGCCCGCCGGATGTGCTGGATGAGGCGGATTTCGTCGGCTCCACTTACGCCATGAGCGCCTATGTGCGGAAAAACAGGCCGCCGCGGGTGGTGATGGTGACCGAATGCTCGATGAGCGACAATGTGGCCATTGAAAACCCGGATGTGGAATTCATCCGTCCCTGCAATCTCTGCCCGCACATGAAAAGGATCACCTTGCCCAAAATCCTCGAATCCCTGCAAACGGAGCGGCACAGGATAGACATTGCGCCGGAAATCGCCGCGCCCGCCCGGCGCGCCGTGGAACGCATGCTGGCGGTGACGTGATGGCCGAAGATTCAAAACTGGAAGAGCTGCGCGCCCGCATCGACGTCATCGACAACCAGATGGCCGATCTTCTGGCCGAACGCGCCGGGGTCGTCGGCCATGTGGGGGAAATCAAGGGCAGGCAGGCGGTTTACATTCGTCCGGGGCGCGAGGCGCGCATGCTGCGCGCGCTTCTGTCGCGCAAGCTGAACGGATTGCCAGGGCGTCTGGTTCATCGCCTTTGGCGCGAGATGATCGGCTCCTTCACCTTGCAGGAGGGGTCGCTGCGCGTTGCCGTGGGTTCGCCCGATGCCGGGTTCTGGGACATGGCGCGGGATCATTTCGGCTCTTTCACGCCCATGCAGCCCTGTTCATCGCCGCTTGAGGCGCTTGAAGCGGTGAAGAGCGGCGCGGCCGGGGTGGCGGCGCTTCCCGTCCCCGCGCCGGGCGCGGGCGCGTGGTGGCGCGCCTTTCTGGATGACGGCATGCCCTCCCTGTTCTACCGCTTTCCCTTTGACGGCGAGCGTGGCAATGCCCGTCCCGGTCCGGCCGGAGGGCTGATCGCGGGCTTCCTGCCGCCCGAAGAAACGGGAGAGGATGAAACCTATCTTGTTGTTGAATGGAAAAAGGAATCAGGACCTCCCCCCCGCCCTCCGGGCGCGCGCGCCCATGTCGAAGAGGGCAAGGCAAGCTGGCTGGCGCTGGAAGGGTTTTACACGATGGACCGCCCTGAATTAAGACGCTGGCTTGAAACCCATAAAGACCTTATTCTCAAGGCCCGTTTGGCCGGCGCCGCGCCCGTGCCATTCACCGGAACAGGATGAAGGAAAGGATTCAAAGACAGGCGGCAGCCAAACTCCCCTCCCGAAGGGAGGGGAATAAATGAGCGCTTGATTCAGTATTTTTTCCTAGGTTCAATGGACAATTACCAACACGAACATTCCCGCCCCCGCCTGCGCGGGGGCAGGCTCCAGCGGGAATCCCATTTTATTCTTCGAACAGAAAACAAATGGAATTCCGGGTCGC
>JANQEX010000026.1 GCA_028278105.1 Alphaproteobacteria bacterium
CTCCGAACCTCCGAACCTCCGAACCTCCGAACCTCCGAACCTCCGAACCTCCGAACCTCCGAACCTCCGAACCTCCGAACCTCCGAACCTCCGATGGCCGGCCATTCGCAATTCAAGAACATCATGCACCGCAAGGGCAGGCAGGACGCCCTGAAGGCGCGGCAGTTCAACAAGATCGCGCGCGAGATATCGGTGGCCGCCAAAGACGGCCTGCCTGATCCCGCCCATAATCCCCGCCTGAAGGCGGCCATCACCGCGGCGCGGGGCCTGAACATGCCGCGCGAGCGCATCGACCGCGCCATCAAGGCCGCCACGGGTGCGGGCGCCGGGGGCCATTACGATGAAATCCGCTACGAAGGTTACGGGCCGGGCGGCGTGGCGTTGATTATCGAATGCCTGACCGACAACCGCAACCGCACGGCATCCGACATCCGCGCGGCGCTGGCCAAGCATGGCGGCAGTCTGGGCGAGACCAATGCGGTGAATTTCATGTTCCGGCGCTGCGGGCAGATTCATTATCCGCATGATGCCGCCTCCGGCGACGCCTTGATGGAAGCGGTGATCGCGGCCGGCGGCGACGATGTGGAAAGCGGGGAGGACGGGCATGACGTCACCACCAGCCTGGACGGCTTCGCCGCCGCGCGCGACGCGCTGGAGCAAACACTCGGCCCGGCCGAAAGCGCCCGCCTGGGCTGGAAAGCGCAAACCCTTGTGCCCGTTGCGGAAGAGAATGCCGAAGCGCTCCTGGCCCTTCTGGAAATTCTGGAAGAGCATGACGACGTGCAGAACGTGTTCGGCAATTACGATATTCCCGAAGAAGTGATGAAAAAACTGGCGTAATCAGGGTCCGGACTCAGTTATGGCAAAGCTAATTATGGAAAGATATCCCCTCCCCCTTCCCCCTCCCAAAGGGAGGGGGATGTGATTTTCATTCCCCTTCTTTTGGCCCGCCTTCGCCAAGGTACCGGCGGGTCCTTGGAGAAAGTTCGTCAGCCGAAGCTCGCAGAGCGGAGGCGGAGAGGGGTTAGGGGAGGGTAGCCCTGGCGAAGGCGGGCCAGAGGAAGAAGGGTCAGGATGGCCTTTTCCTGTGTACGCCGCCGACTACGATACCGTCTCTTTTACCTGCGATTTCTTTCTCTCGCCCTTGCCGGATTTTCCGGGAAACGAGAAGACCGGTTTGCCGTCTTCAACACCCACCGTCACCGGCCCGCCTTTTTGCAGGCGGCCGAACAGCAGTTCCTCGGCCAGCGGTTTTTTCACCTGATCCTGGATCAGCCGCGCCAGCGGCCGCGCGCCGAAGGTGATGTCGTAGCCTTTTTCCGCCAGCCATGCGCGCGCCGCGTCCGACAGCACAATCGTGACCTGCCGGTCGGAAAGCTGCGCTTCAAGCTGAAGAATGAACTTGTCCACCACCTTGCCCACCACCTCCGGCGCCAGGTTCTTGAACGGCACGATGGCGTCCAGCCGGTTGCGGAACTCCGGCGTAAACATGCGGTCGATGGCCTCCATGTCCTCGCCCGTCCGGTTTTCGCGGGTAAAGCCGATGGCGGGCCGGGCCAGGTCCGCCGCGCCCGCGTTGGTGGTCATGATAAGAATGGCATTGCGGAAATTGACGGCCTTGCCGTTATGGTCGGTCAGCTTGCCGTGGTCCATCACCTGCAACAGAACATTGTAGAGGTCGAAATGCGCCTTTTCGATCTCGTCCAGAAGCAGCACGCAATGGGGGGTCTGGTCCACCGCGTCGGTCAGGAGCCCGCCCTGATCGAAACCCACATAGCCGGGCGGCGCGCCGATCAGGCGCGAGATGCTGTGGCGTTCCATATATTCCGACATGTCGAAACGCTTCAGCTCCACGCCCAGCGAGCGGGCAAGCTGCCGTGCCACCTCGGTCTTGCCCACGCCCGTGGGACCCGCGAACAGATAGCAGCCGATGGGCTTCTCAGGATCGCGCAGGCCCGCGCGCGCCAGCTTGATGGCGCCCACCAGCATGTCGATGGCCTGATCCTGGCCATAGACCATCGTTTTCAGGTCGCGCTCCAGATGTTTCAGCACCGCGCGGTCGTCCTGCGACACGTTTTTGGGCGGGATGCGGGCCATGCCCGCCACCACCGTTTCCACGTCCTTCACCGAAAGGGTTTTCTTGCGTTTGTTCGGCGGCAGAAGCTTTTGCGCGGCACCCACCTCGTCAATCACGTCGATGGCCTTGTCGGGCAGCTTGCGGTCGCCGATGTAGCGGGCCGAAAGCTCCACCGCCGCCCGCATCGCCTCGCCGGTGTATTTCACCTCGTGATGCGCCTCGAAATAGGGCTTGAGGCCTTGCAGGATCTTCACCGCGTCTTCCACGCCGGGTTCGGGGATATCGATTTTCTGGAAGCGCCGGGCCAGGGCCCGGTCCTTTTCGAAATGATTGCGGAACTCCTTGTAGGTGGTGGAGCCGATGCAGCGCAGCTCGCCCGACGACAGGGCCGGTTTCAGCAGGTTCGAGGCGTCCATCGAGCCGCCGGAGGTCGCGCCGGCGCCGATCACCGTATGAATTTCATCGATGAACAGGATCGCGCCTTTCGTGGCCTTCAACTCCTGCACCACGTTGCGCAGGCGCTCTTCAAAATCGCCGCGATAGCGCGTGCCCGCCAGAAGCGCCCCCATGTCCAGCGCGTAGATGGCGCAAGAAAGCAGCACGTCCGGCGCCTCGCCGTTCACGATGCGCCGCGCCAGTCCTTCGGCGATGGCGGTTTTGCCCACGCCGGCGTCGCCGACATAAAGGGGATTGTTCTTCGCGCGGCGGCAGAGAACCTGAATGGTGCGGTCCACCTCCTTCTCGCGGCCGATCAGCGGATCGATTTTTCCGGCCGCCGCCTTTTCGTTAAGATTGACGCAATAGGCCGTCAGCGCGTCCCGGCCGCGCCGTGTATTGCCGTGGGGAGCGGCATCGTCGCCGGAAGGTTCTTCGTCCGGGCCGGGCATCTGCGGCGGCGCTTCCGCGCCTTCGGCCTTGGTGATGCCGTGCGACACGTAATTCACCGCATCGAAGCGCGTCATGCCCTGGCTTTGCAGATAGAACACGGCGTGGCTTTCGCGCTCGGAAAACAGGGAAATCAGCACGTTCGCGCCGTTCACCTCCTCGCGTCCCGCCGATTGCACGTGAATGGCGGCGCGCTGCAGCACGCGCTGGAAACCGGCGGTCGGCTTGGCGTCGCCGATGCCGGGATTGACGAGGCCTTCAAGGTCGCTCTCAAGATATTCGTTCAATTCCAGGCGCAGGCGCGCCATGTCCATGCCGCAGGCGCGCAACACCGCGAGCGCGTCGGGATCGTCGCACAGCGCCAGCAGCAGATGCTCAAGCGTCGCAAATTCGTGATGATGATTATTGGCCAGCGCCAGGGCGCGATGCAAGGTGGTTTCGAAATTCGGCGAGAGCATGCCCATGGCTGACCTTCCCTATTCCTTTTCCATCACGCATTGCAAGGGATGCTGATGGCGTCTTGCAAAGTCCATGACCTGGATCATCTTCGTCTCGGCCACCTCAAAGGTGTAAACCCCGCACAGGCCCACGCCGCGGCGATGCACATGCATCATGATTCGCATGGCCTCCGCGCGGGGCTTGGCAAAGAACTTCTCCAGAACCTGAACCACGAAATCCATGGGCGTATAGTCATCATTCAGCAACAGCACCTTGTACATGGCGGGCTTTTTGGTTTTCGGCCGCGCCTTGACCACAAGGCCCGTCTGGGTCCTCTCGTCGTCCGCCGGACCGCCCGGCCTGGAAGCCGCGCGAAACGGCCAGCCTGCCGCCTTGATATCCATAACCTTTCCCATGGCCCTGCGCTTGACTTAGAGCAGTTTAGGCAAAAGAAAACGGGCGGAAAATCCGTCCGGCCTTTACGGCTCTTATTTCCGTATCATTCTTTCGGAAACGAATCATGAATAGGATAGGAGACACGGAAACCTTTTAGCAAAAGGTAAAGACAACGCCATATCCACTTGTAAAGTCGCATAATCAGGACTTACGCAGAGCAGTGGCTATAATGCTTTTACGAAAAAGGATAACCGAACTCCCCTCCCCTTGCCCGCCTTCGCTAAAGCTACGGCAGGCAAGGGGAGGGAAAAAGGTCCGTCACAAAGGCGGCAAAAAGCATGGCAAAAAATAAAAAACCACCCGGACAGGCCGGGTGGTTTTCTGAAGATCCAAAGGCTTGCGCGCGCAACGGGCGCGGAAGCTTGCCGGTATTGTCAGGCGGCGTTTTTGGCGCGGTCGGCGATCTTTTCGACAACCGAGGTCACGCAGGCGCTCAACGGCTCGGCGGCCTCGCTCGTGCAGCGGACGGCGATTTCCGAGATTTTGGTTGAATCCGCAAGAACGGAATCGAACACCGACTTGGCGTAATTCGATTGAAGCTCCGTCAACTCCCGAAGCGTCTTCACCCCCAGCATGGCGCGGCTGGCGGCCATGGACACCTGAAGCGAATTTTGAACGTTGGTGAAAACGGCCTGACTCACGTCCTTCACGCCTTCGGCCAGGATGTTGGAAGCCTGAACCATGGCTTCAAGATGATTACGGCTGTAAGTGGCCGCTTCTTCAACGCGGTTCATGAATTCCTTCGAAGCTCTTTCGATCTGCTCGGCGGAATTTTGCAGGTTGCTTTCGATCTGTTCGGCAACATTGCTGCGAACAGTCTCAAAGGCTTGAGTGGTGGAAGCCGGGAAATTGTTGTTGCTCATGGTTTTGGATCCTCGTCTGGATTGGGGATGGGTTCATTCCATGCCATATTGATTGCGCATGTTTGCCTCCCTTGCCTAACTGGAAAAGAAAGCTTATTTTGCACTGCAACATGGACAGGCTAAATAACAGCCACCTTTTTAACATTTGTCAACCAAAAAGCGGCCTTAAATCCTTTATAAGATTGTGGATATTAATTAAACGTTAACCATGAGAGTACAAAATCGAAACCAAATCAGTTGCGCTTGAACGAACTTACCCGTTACCTTGGCTTTCAATAACAAGGCTTCGCGGCAAGCAAAGGATTTCGTTTCGAGAATGATTAAGAATCGCTGGATTTCAGCCATTTCTGGCATTTTTCTCGCCATTCTCCTGCTTGCCCCGGCGGGCGGGGCGTTGGCCAAACCTCGCAGCGCCGAGCTGGTCGCCGACGCCCGCACGGGCCGGATTCTTCACGGCAAAAACATATACAGCCTGCGCCATCCCGCGTCGCTCACCAAGGTCATGACGCTGTATCTGACCTTCTCCGCCCTGCAAAACGGCCGGTTTACGCCGAACACCTGGCTGCCGGTTTCCGCCCGCGCCGCAGCGCAGCCTCCATCGAAAATCGGCCTGCGGGCCGGATCGAAAATCCGCGTGCGCGACGCGATTTTGGCGCTCGTCGCCCAGTCGGCCAATGACGTCGCGGTCGTGCTGGCGGAAGCCATCGGCGGAACGGAACCGCGTTTTGCGAAAATCATGACGGCCAAGGCGAAAGCGCTCGGCATGAAGCGCACCGTTTACCGGAATTCCCACGGCCTCCCGAACCGCTCCCAGGTGACCACGGCATTCGACCAGGCCATCCTGGCGCGCGCGGTGATGGCGCATTTTCCCCAGTACTATCACTATTTCGGCACCGGGGATTTTACCTATGCCGGCAAGACGCATCACAACCACAACCGCCTGATGGACCGCTACAACGGCATGGACGGCATGAAGACCGGCTACATCAATGCGTCGGGCTACAACCTGCTCGCTTCGGCGAAGCGGGGTCATACAAGGCTGATCGGCATCGTGTTCGGCGGCCGCTCGGCCCGCAAGCGCGACAGGCGCATGGCCGCACTGCTGGATGCCGGCTTTGACCGCGGGATCGCCGAAGCGCGCGGCGGCAAGCGTCCCGCGGCAAGGCCCGTGGTGCAGATAACCGCCGACGCCGCGGATGTAACAAAGGATATCTCCGAATTCCGGATCGCCGAAGGCGCGCGCGGCTCCGTTGCCGAAGGCGACCGCGACGACGACGCCCCCGCCGCCGCGCCGGCGCGCGCCAAAAAATCAGCCGCTTCCGCAAGGAAATCCGTCTCCTCCAAAAAGAAGTCTGCTTCCTCCAAATCGGCTTCTTCCAAAAGAAAATCTTCAAAGAAGAAGGACTGGAGCGTGCAGGTCGGCTCCTATTCGTCCAAAAAAAGAAGCCTGACCGCCATCCGCAAGGCCAAGAAGAACTCCGCCACCCTGCGCCGCGCCCGGCATCGCGTGATACGCATCAAGGCGGGCCGCAAGACGCTATACCGGGCGCGCATCACTGGCCTCGCCGAGGATTCGGCGCGCAAGGCCTGCGCCTCGCTTTCAAACGCCGGCTATAGCTGCCTGACCCTGCCGCCGCGGTCGTAATTCCTGAAATCCGTCTTACTCAGGATTCACGCAAAACCCTATCAACACCGTCATTGTGAACCTCGCCAGCGGCGGGGCGAAGCAATCCAGGATTCGATATTATCAGGCGTTTCCGCGTCCGGCTTTGCCGCAGTCTCTCGCATAGTGTCGCGCCGAAGCTTGCGGAGGCGGAAAAGCAGGAATCCCATTTTATTATTTGAATAGAAAACAAATGGGATTCCGGGTCGCGGTTGCTGCGCACCCTTGCCCGGAATGTTCATTTGGTCTTTTCAATGATTTAATACTAACGGTCTTATAAGCTGATCCGTTCCATAGGCATATCTGTCATGCCCGCGAAGGCGGGCATCCACGCTTGAAATCCAAATAAATCAAAAGATTTTAAGCGTAGACCCCCGCCGGAGCCTGTCCCCGCGCCCGGCTTCGCCTGCGGCTACGCCGAGGTTTTGGCGTACCCGTCGCGCCGAAGCTTGCGGAGGCGGAAAAGCGGGGGCGGGGGTGACGATTCGTGCTTTCGGGATGAGTCATTTCATAAGACTGTTGGTACTAAGTTCAATTGTCCATTGGCCCTAGGGTCTGAACTCAATTAGAAGTGAATCAAATCAAACAGATAACTTCTCATTCCGGCGCCCGGCTTCGCCTGCGGCTACGCCGAGGTCTTGGCACACCCGTCGCGCCGAAGCTTTGCGGAGGCGGAGAAGCCGGAATCCAGCAACCGCCGCAGGCGGTTGCATGAAGCCTCCGGCTTCATGCTGGACCCCGGCTGGAGTTTACCCCGGCGAAAGCCGGGGCCGGGGTGAGAAGTTGTTTTTTCGAATAAAAAACCTGCTTAATTGAGTCCAGACCCTAGCGCGCCTCCTTTTGCTCTTTCCGCGCCGCCAGCAGGAATTCCCGGTTGCCTTCCGCGCCGGGGATGGGGCTTGGGGTCAGGCCAAGAACCTGCCATTTCATTTCATCCTGAAGCCAGCCGGCGATATCGCGGCACACCGCGTCGTGCAGGGCGGGATCGCGCACGATGCCGCCCTTGCCAACCTGGCCCCGGCCTGCCTCGAATTGCGGCTTGATGAGCGCCACCAGCCGCGCGCCCGGCAGGGCAAGACCCAGCGCGGCGGGCAAGACCTTTTTCAGGCTGATGAAACTGGCGTCGCAGACGATCAAATCCGGCGGTTCGGGGATGAGGGCGCGGTTCAGGCCGCGGGCATTGGTTTTTTCAAGCACAGCCACGCGCCCGTCGTTGCGCAGGCTCCAGGCCAGTTGGCCATAACCGACATCCACCGCGTAAACGCGCCGCGCGCCGCGTTTCAGCAGCGCGTCGGTAAATCCGCCGGTGGACGCGCCGATATCCACGCAGGCCATGCCGGCGGGATCAATTTTGAACGCATCAAGTCCCTGCGCCAGCTTCAGGCCGCCGCGCGACACATAACCATGATCCGCGCCGCGCACCGAAAGCGGCGCGTCTTCGGGCAGAAGCGCGCCCGGCTTGTCCACCCGCCTTTCGTTCGAGAAGACCGCGCCCGCCATGATGAGCGCCCGCGCCTTCGTCCGGCTTTCCGCCAGATCGCGTTCCACCAAAAGCTGGTCGGCGCGTTTTTTCATTCTGCGCTATATCACAATAAAGGGCGCGCATTCCCGCGCCCGGCTTCGCCTGCGGCACCGCCGAGGTCTTGGCACACTCGTCCGCCGAAGCTTGCGGAGGCGGAAAAGCGGGAATCCCATTTGTTCTTGAAAATAAACGGGATTCCCGCTTTCGCGGGAATGTTCGTGTTGGTAATTGTTCATTGAACCTAAAACTCGCGCTCCACCACGAAGCGGGCCACCTGCTCCAGGTGGCGGGCGCGGCCGTCGAAAATGTTCAGGTGACGCGCCGCCTGCTGGGCCAGAAGATTGGCCTGGGCGCGGGCGCGTCCGGCGCCGAGGATGGAAACAAACGTCGCCTTGCCCGCCTGCTCGTCGCGGCCGACGGATTTGCCGGTTTTTTCCTCGCTGCTTTCGGCGTCCAGCAAATCGTCGATGATCTGGAAGGCCAGGCCGAGATCATGCGCGTAGGCGCGCAACGCATGGCGCTGCGGCGGCGCGGCCTTGCCCAGAATGGCCCCCGCCTCGCACGAGAAGGCGATCAACTCGCCCGTTTTCATGCGTTGCAGGCGGGTGATCGCGCCGATATCCAGCGGCGAGGTTTCGGCCACAAGGTCCAGCATCTGCCCACCCACCATGCCGTTGGCGCCGGCGGCGCGGGCCAGCGCGGCGACAAGATTGCACCGCACATTGGGATCTTCATGCGTTTGCGGATCGGCCAGGATTTCGAAGGCGTAGGTCAGCAGCGCATCGCCCGCCAGCACCGCCGTGGCGTCGTCGAACGCCTTGTGCACCGTGGGCCGGGCGCGGCGGAGATCGGAATTGTCCATGGCGGGCAGGTCGTCATGGATCAGCGAATAGCAATGCACGAATTCAATCGCCGCCGCCGTCCGGCAGGAGGATTTCTCGGCCACGCCGAACAGCCGCGCCGCGCTGATGAGCAGAAAGGGCCGGAGGCGCTTGCCGCCGCCTAAAGCGCCATAGCGCATGGCGTCGAACAGCCGCTGCTCGGCCAGGCCCTTGTCGGGCAGCAGCAGCGCCATGACCTTTTCGACATCCGCCGCGGCGTCGGCCATGGCGGTTTTCAGTTCGTCGGAAATGGAGGGCATCGGGAGTCCTTAATCTTCGGAAAAAGGTTCCGTTTTCACGCCGCCATCCTCGGCGAGCACGATTTTTTCAACCTTGAGCTGGGCCGCGCGCAACCGGGACTCGCAATGACGTTTCAGGGCCGCGCCGCGTTCATAGGCGCGCACGGCGTCGTCAAGGCGGATTTTGCCGTCTTCAAGATTGCGGACGATTTTCTCAAGCTCCGCCAGGGCTTCCTCGAAGCCAAGCTTGGCGATGTCGGCGGGGATAACGGGCGTGTCAGGCATGAAGCGCCGCTTTTAACCGAACTGGCCGGTTTTTTCAACTCCCGCCAGCGCCGGGTAGTGGGTCAGTTTGAAAAACATCATGCCCGCGAAGGCGGGCATCCCATTGTTTTTAATCAAATGGGACCCCCGCCTGCGCGGGGGTGATTGTCAAAGTGAGACACCACCCAGCGCCGCCACATGGGCGCGCGCGCAAAGGGCCAGCGCGTCCAGGTCATAACCGCCTTCCAGCAGCGAGACGACGCGCCCGGCCGCGCCTTGCGCGGCAAGGCGCAGGATTCCCCGCGTGACAAGGGCGAAATCCTCCTCCGTCAGCCGCAACCCGCCCAGAGGGTCGGCGCGGTGCGCGTCAAACCCGGCTGAAATAATGACAAATTCAGGGGAAAATTCCGCCAGCGCCGGGAATATTCCGCGTTCCCAGGCATGGCGGAATTCTTCCCGTCCCGCGCCGGCGGGAAGGGGCGCATTGACCAGGTTCCGCCGCGGCCCCACCTCATGCGCCGCACCCGTGCCGGGATAAAAGGGATACTGGTGGGAAGAGCCGTAGAACAGCCCCGCCTCTCTTTCCGCCAGATGCTGCGAGCCGTTGCCGTGATGCACGTCGAAATCAAGGATCGCCACGCGCGACAGGCCGTGGCGTCTCAGCAGATGCATGGCGGCGATGCCGGCATTGTTGAACAGGCAAAAGCCCATCGCCCGGTCCTTTTCGGCATGATGCCCCGGCGGGCGCACGGCGCAGAACGCATTTGCAATTCTTCCTTCCATCACCGCGTCGCAGGCGTCACAGGCTGCGCCGGCCGCGCGGTACGCCGCCTGCCGGCTGCCCGCGCTGATGACCGTATCGGCGTCCAGCGCCACGTAGGCTTCGTCCGCGGTTTCACCAAATGCGCCTTCCAGCGCATCCACATAGGCTTCGTCATGCGCCCGCAGCACCTCCGCGCGCGATGCGAGCGGCGCATCGAAACGGGGAAGCCGTCCGCAAATGTCATTCTCCAGCCCTTTCAGCACCGCCTGAATGCGCGCCGGCGCTTCCGGGTGGCCGGGGCCGGGATCGTGCCCGGCGAAACAGGGATGGGTCCAGATGCCGGTTGTCTTGTCAGGATTCATATGAAAACGCCCGTCGAACGCCGCGAGGAACAGAGTGATTTTCTTTTCTTACATGGGTTTAGGGTCTGGACTCAATTAAGCAGGTTTTATATTTGAAAAAACAACTTCTCACCCCGGCCCCTGCCTCCGCAGGGGCAGGCTCCAGCCGGGGTCCAGCATGAAGCCGGAGGCTTCATGCAACCGCCTGCGGCGGTTGCTGGATTCCGGCTGGAGCCTGTCCCCGCGAAGGCGGGGGCCGGGGTGAGAAGTTATCTGTTTGATTTGATCCATTTCTAATTGAGTTCAGACCCTAGACAATTTTTTTGTCTTGCCCTTGCGGATATGCCGCCCTATAACCCCTTGCATATTGTTTTTGCCGGAAAAAATTACGGCTTGAATTATCTGTACCAGTTAGGTACACAATAATCCCATGCTGAAACTTAGCAAGCTGGCCGACTACGCGGTGGTGCTGCTCACGCAGATCACGCGCCGTCAAAACGCCATCACCACCACCGCGCGCCTGTGCGAGGACACCGGCCTGCCGCAACCGACCGTTTCGAAAGTCCTGAAAATCCTGGCTCGCGGCGGGCTGCTGAACGCCCAGCGTGGCGCCTTGGGCGGCTACGTGCTGGCCCGGCCGGCGCGTTCGATCTCGATTGCCGATGTCGTGACCGTGATGTGCGGACCGGTGCAGATCGTGGAATGCACCGACGATTCGGCCACGCCATGCAGCCTGCGCCTGCGCTGCCCCATCCAGGGCCGGTGGAACCGCGTCAACCAGGCGATCCGCGCGGCGCTGCAAGGCGTGTCGCTGGAGGATCTGGCGAAGGACAAGGCCGCCTGCGCTCCGGCGATGGAAAAACGCGCCGCGGCCGAAAAATAGCGCGCGGCAGGCCGGAGCGAAACCGCCATGACAAGTCCCATCGCCGAAAGCGGCAAGGACCGCACCCTGAAGGAGTTGAAGCCGTTCACCGAAAGCGGCTACGCCTATGGCTTTGTCACCGACATCGCGCAGGAACGCGCGCCGAAAGGGCTTTCGGAAGACACGGTACGCTTCATCTCGGCGAAGAAGAACGAACCCGCCTGGCTTCTGGACTGGCGGCTGAAAGCCTTCCGCCACTGGCTGACCATGGAAGAGCCGCAATGGGGCAAGCTGCGCTACGGCCCCATTGATTACCAGGACGCCTATTACTACGCCGCGCCGAAAACGGTGAAGAAGCCGGCGTCGCTTGAGGACGTCGACCCGGAGCTTCTGCGCACCTATGAAAAGCTCGGCATTCCCCTGCGCGAGCAGGAAATGCTGGCCGGCGTGGAGCCGCGCGTGGCGGTGGATGCGGTGTTCGATTCCGTGTCGGTGGCCACCACCTTCAAGAAAAAGCTTGAGGATATGGGCGTCATCTTCTGCTCGATCTCGGAAGCGGTGCAGGAGCATCCGGGTCTTGTGCGCGACTATATGGGCTCGGTCGTCCCTTATTCCGACAATTTCTTCGCCACGCTGAATTCCGCCGTGTTCACCGACGGCTCGTTTGTCCATGTGCCCAGGGGCGTGCGCTGCCCCATGGAGCTTTCCACCTATTTCCGCATCAACGCGGAAAACACCGGCCAGTTCGAGCGTACGCTGATTATCGCCGAAGAGGACTCTTGCGTCTCCTACCTGGAAGGCTGCACCGCGCCCCGGCGCGACGAAAACCAGCTTCACGCCGCGGTGGTGGAACTGGTGGCGAAGGACCGCGCCCGGATCAAGTATTCAACCGTGCAGAACTGGTATCCCGGCGACAGGGACGGCCGGGGCGGCATCTACAACTTCGTCACCAAGCGCGGGGCCTGCCGGGGCGATGACTCCCGCATCTCATGGACGCAGGTGGAAACCGGCTCGGCCATCACCTGGAAATATCCGGGCTGCATCCTGCAAGGCGACCGCTCGGTGGGTGAATTTTATTCGGTGGCCATCGCCAACAACCATCAGCAGGCCGATACCGGCACGAAGATGATCCATATCGGCAAGAATACAAGCTCCACCATTGTCTCGAAAGGCATTTCCGCCGGGCATGGCCAGAATACCTATCGCGGGCTTGTGAAGATTTTGCCCAAGGCCGACGGCGCGCGGAACCATACGCAATGCGACTCCCTCCTCATCGGCGGCGGGTGCGGGGCGCATACCGTGCCGGTGATCGAAAGCCGCAATCAAAAAGCCCGGCTGGAGCACGAGGCCACCACCTCGAAAATCGGCGCGGAGCAGCTTTTTTATTGCCGCCAGCGGGGGCTGTCGGAGGAAGAGGCGGTGGGGCTGATCGTTAACGGCTTTTGCCGCGAGGTGCTGGCCGAACTGCCCATGGAATTCGCGGTGGAGGCGCAAAAGCTGCTCGCCGTCAGCCTGGAAGGAAGCGTGGGATGACGCCGCTGCTGGACATCACCAATCTTCACGTGCGTTATCAGGGCAAGGACATCCTGAAAGGCCTTTCCCTGACCCTGAACGCGGGCGAGGTTCATGCCATCATGGGCCCGAACGGCTCCGGCAAAAGCACGCTGTCGCTCACCCTGGCCGGGCGCGAGGGCTACGCGGTCACGCAAGGCGGCGCGCGTTATCGCGGCAAGAATTTGCTGGACATGGAGCCGGAAGAGCGCGCGGCCGAAGGCGTTTTCCTCGGCTTTCAGCATCCGGTGGACATTCCCGGCGTCAGCACCATGAATTTCCTGAAAACCTCGGTGAACGCGGTGCGCCGCGCGCGCGGCGAGGCTGAACACGACGCCGTGGGATTCCTCAAGCTTGTCCGCGAAAAGGCGGCGGCGCTCGGCGTCGGCGAGGACATGCTGAAGCGCAGCCTGAACAGGGATTTTTCGGGCGGCGAGAAGAAGCGTTGCGAGATTCTGCAAATGGCGCTGCTGGAGCCGCGCCTGTGCCTTCTCGACGAGACCGACAGCGGCCTTGATATCGACGCGCTGAAAACCGTGGCCGGGGGCATCAACGCCCTGCGCGCGCCGCATCGCGGCATGCTGCTGATTACCCATTACCAGCGGCTTCTCGGCCATGTGAGGCCGGACAAAATCCACGTGCTGGCGCGCGGCCGCATCGTGGAAACCGGCGGGCCGGAACTGGCCGAAGAGCTTGAGGCCAGCGGCTACGCCCGCTTCCTGAAGGCGGCGTAAGGAACACCCATGGTCATCGCGGCCGAAGCCATCCCGCCCTATCTTCGCCATGCGCGGACCGGTCCACGCGGCGCGCGCGAGGCGGCGCTGCGCCGCCTGCACCGGACGGGCCTGCCGCATCCGAAAATGGAGGACTGGCGCTATACCAATCTTGCCGCCATCGCGCAAAAGGACTGGCGGCGCGCCCCGGCCGAAAGGAATCCCCCATCCCCTCCCTCGCTGGCGGGAGACGACGCCTGCGCCCGGCTGGTTTTCGTGAACGGACGCCACGCGGCGGCGGCGTCTTCGAATCATTTTCCGCGCGGGCTTCACGTGTCGCCCCTGGATGAATCCCAGGTCGCGCAGGACAGGCCTTTCGAAAGCTGGCACGACCTCAACACCGCCCTGTTTGAAAACGGGCTATGGATCCGGCTGGATGCCGGAACGGTTATTGAAAAGCCGCTGGAAATTGTTTTCTGCTCCACACACCCGGCCCAGCCCTCCGCGCATCATGCGCGCCTGCTGCTGGAGCTTGGCGAAAAGGCGCGGCTGAACATCGTGGAAAACCATGCAAGCGAGCCCGGCGGCGCGGCGCGCCTTGTCACCGGCATCACTCAAACGCGGCTTGCGGCCGGCGCGCGGCTTTGCAAGGCCGGCATGTTCCGGCAGGAAACCGCCGACCAGGCGCTCCTGCATGAAAGCGTGGCAATCGCCGAAGCCGCCTCCTGCGACTATACGCTGCTTAATTTTGGCGGCGGGATGCTGCGGCAGAGTCTTGAGATGGTTCATGCGGGAAAAGCGGCTTCCTCCTCCCTTCGCGCCTTCAACCTTGCCGATGCGGCGCATATCGACCTTCTGACGCTCGTCCGCCATGAAGCGCGGGAAACGCGAAGCGGTCAGGACATCCGGGCCCTCGCCCGCAACAGGGGCCGCGCCGTGTTTCAGGGGCGCATCCATGTGGCGCGGGACGCACAAAAAACAAAAGCGCGGCAAATGCATCGCGGCCTTCTGCTTTCGGCCGGCGCGGAGATCGACGCCCGGCCGGGGCTTGAGATTTACGCCGACGACGTGCAATGCAGCCATGGCTCCACCTGTGGCGATCTGGACGAAGAAGCCCTGTTCTACATGCAAAGCCGGGGCATAAGGCGGGACGCAGCCGAGGCGCTCCTGGTATCCGCCTTTGCCGCGGATCTTCTGGAAGAGGCGCAAGACCTCCCCTTGCGCGCGCGGCTTTGCGCCCTGCTTGCCGAAAGGCTGTGCGCATGACCGCCGCCCGGCCCCTTTTCCGCGCGCCGCCGGACGCGCTCGACGCGGAAGCCTTGCGGCGCGACTTTCCGGCGCTGAACCAGAAGATTCACGGGTTTCCGCTGGCCTATCTGGACAACGCCGCCTCGGCGCAGAAGCCGCGCGCGGTGCTGGAGGCGATGACGCGCTTCTACGAAAACGACTACGCCAACATCCACCGTGGCGTGCATGAACTGAGTCAGCGCGCCACGAACGCCTATGAAAACGCGCGCAAGACGGCACAGCGCTTCATCAATGCCAACGCGGCGGACGAGATTGTTTTCACGCGCGGAGCTACGGAATCCCTCAATCTCGTCGCCTCTTCTTTCAGCCGGGCCTTCCTGCGCGAAGGCGACGAAGTGGTCATCACCGAACTGGAGCATCACGCCAATATCGTTCCCTGGCAGGTTCTGGCAAAGGAGCGCGGCGTCATCCTCAAGCCCGCGCCCATCACCCCCGGCGGGAGCGTGGACGCCGCGCAGGTCGAAGCCTTGCTGACGAAGCGCACGAAGCTGGTCAGCGTGGCCCATGTGTCCAACGCGCTGGGCACGGTTCTGCCGGTGGCGGATATCATCGCCGCCGCGAAGAAACGCGATATTCCCGTGCTGCTGGACGGCTGCCAGGCCGTCGGCCACATGCCGGTCGACGTGCGGGCTCTCGGCTGCGATTTCTATGTTTTCTCCGGTCACAAATTGTATGGCCCCACCGGCATCGGGGTGCTTTACGGCCGCAAGGAATGGCTGGCGGAGATGCCGCCCTGGCAGACGGGCGGCGACATGATCGAAAGCGTCAGCTTCAAGGGCACGACTTTCCGCGAGCCGCCCGCGCGGTTCGAGGCGGGAACGCCCCCTATCGCCGGGGCCGTGGGCCTGGCCGCCGCCATCGATTATGTTTCCGCCATCGGCATGGAGCGCATCGCGGATTACGAGCGCCGGCTTGCCGACGCCGCCCGCGCGGAGCTGTCCAAAATCAACCGCATCACCTTTTACGGCCCGCGGGATAACCATTCGCCCATCATTTCCTTCAATCTGGAGGGCGCGCATGCGCATGACGTGGGCTCGATCCTCGACCGCTGCGGCGTCGCGGCGCGCACCGGCCATCATTGCGCCGAGCCGCTGATGGAGCGCCTGGGCGTGCCGGGCACCACCCGTGTTTCTTTCGCCTTCTACAACACGCCGGCCGATATCGAAGCCCTGTGCCGCGGCCTTGAAAAAACGCGGGAGATTTTCCCGTGAGCGCCCTGCCTGAGCTTCGTGACCTGTACCAGGAACTGATCCTTGATCACGGCCGCCACCCGCGCAACCTGCGCAAGATGGCGGCCCCGAACCGCGAGGCTCTCGGCAACAATCCCCTTTGCGGCGACCGGGTGACCGTTTACCTGCATCTGGGGGATCATGATAAACGGATCGAAGATGTTTCATTCGAAGGGCAAGGCTGCGCCATCTGCATGGCCTCAAGCTCGATGATGACGGAAATCCTCAAGGGCCGGACCGCCGCCGAGGCACAGGCGGTCTTTGATTATTTCCACACGCTGTGCGCCGGGGAAGAGCCGTCCGCCGCCGCCCCGCCCGTCGCCGGTGACGATTTCGAGCGGCTCCAGGCCCTGGCCGGCGTGCGCGATTTTCCCATACGGGTGAAATGCGCCACGCTGCCCTGGCACACCATGCAGGCGGCGCTTTGCCCCGGCGGGCTGGGCCTTTCCCGCGTCAGCACCGAGGGAAAATCTTGAGCGCCGAAGCCGATGCCGATGCCACGCCCTCCATCCCGCCGCTTTCGGGAGCGGAGGCCGTGCGCGCCGACATCGTCAAGGCCCTCAAGACCGTGTTCGATCCCGAAATTCCGGTCGATATTTACGAACTGGGGCTGATCTACGGCATTGATCTGGAACCGGCGGAAAACGGTCAATACAACGCCACCATCCGCATGACGCTGACCTCCCCCCATTGCCCCTCGGCGGCAGAACTGCCCGAAGAAGCGCGGGTGATGGCCCTTTCGGTAGAAGGCGTGGCATCGGCAAAAGTCGATCTTGTCTGGGATCCACCCTGGGACCGCGCCATGATGAGCGAGGAAGCCCGCCTGAACATGGGATTTTTTTAGGAAAGATTCCGGTGTAATATTCCCCCTCCCTCTGGGAGGGGTTAGGGGAGGGTTCATGAGGAAGCATGATGGGAGTCTTTATTTCTTGCGGGAAAAGCCTTCCCTCCCCCGGCCCCTCCCAAAGGGAGGGGAGTGCTGTCTGCCTGCCTTGCCGCCGCCGCGCCTGGAAAGATTCCGGTAATATTCCCCCTCCCTTTGGGAGGGGTTAGGGGAGGACCGCGTGACCCCACTTTCCAAGGCTTCTCTCGCTCCGAACACTCCCGCGCAAGCGGGAGTCCCATTTAATTGAAAAACAATGGGATTCCCGCTTCCGCAGGAATGTGCGTGTTGTAAACTGTCGCTCAAATTCGAGCTTTCCTATATAATAACCGCATGACATCCAAAGCCGCCTTCTCCATCACCGAAACCGCCGCAAGACAGGTGCGGCGCCTTGCCGCCGAAAAGGGCGTGGAAGGAAGTGTGCTGCTGGTCGGCTTGAAAGCAAAGGGCTGTTCGGGCCTCAGTTACGACATGCGCTTTGTGAAGCCGGAAGAGACGCCCGCCCTTTCCGAGACCGTCCGCCAGCATGGGGTGACGGTGGCGGTTGACCCGAAAGCCGCCATGTTCCTCATCGGCACGGTGATGGATTACAGCGGCGGCGCGCTGCAATCCGGCTTCACCTTTATCAATCCTAACGAAACCGGACGTTGCGGCTGCGGCGAAAGCTTTACGGTGAATAACCGGCAGGAATAAAGCCGGATTTTGTTACTGTCATGCCCGCGCAGGCGGGGGTGACGGCCCATGCTTTTTCCTGGTCCCCATGTCCCAAACCATCGGCATCATCGTGGGGCTTGATCTTGTCGGCGACGCGCTGATCAAGCTGCCCTTCCTGCGCGCCTTGCGCGCGGGCTTTCCCCATGCGCGGATCGTGTGGATCACCGCGCAAGGAAAAACCGCCTATGCGGGCGCGCTGAAAGACGCCGCGCAGGGCCTGATCGACGAGATATGGGAAACGCCCGCTTTTCTGCCCAGCCGCCGGAACCCGAAAGCTTCCGTCCGGGACGCGCCGCGTTTTTCCATACTGATCGACACGCGCAACCGCCTGCAAGAGGCGCTGCGCGTCCGCCGCCTGCCGCATGACGTGTTTATCGCGCCCGCCACGCGCTGGCTGTGGTCGGACCGCCGTCCGCCCGATTTCTGGCGCAAGAAACCGCATCTTGTGGACCGCCTTTTGCAGATGGCGGAGCTGGCGGCGGGAAAACCGCTGCCCGCCACGGGCGGCAGGCTGGCCCTGCCGCCCGAAAGCCGGGAACGCGCGCGCCACGCCCTGCCCGATGGACCGGTCTATGCGGGCTTCGCGCCGGGCGCGGGCAATCCCGTCAAAATCTGGCCGCCGGAAAATTTCATCGCAGCGGCCACGGCGCAAAAGCAAAAAGGCCGCGTTCCGGTCTTTATCCTTGGCCCGCGGGAAAACGGTCTTCAGCCGCGCATCGTCGCCGCGATTCCCGAAGCGCTGTTTCCCTTGCAGGATCACGCCGTCTTTGGCCGCGAATGGCGCATCGCGGACACGATTG
Organism: Alphaproteobacteria bacterium; assembly: GCA_028278105.1. Taxonomy (GTDB): domain Bacteria; phylum Pseudomonadota; class Alphaproteobacteria; order UBA9219; family RGZA01; genus JACQAB01. The sequence goes on from JANQEX010000026.1 coordinate 18,453, forward strand.
CGCTCGGCGAACGCCTGAAGCTCGCGGTCGTGAACGACAGCGGCGCATCGCACATGCTGGCGGCGGCGGATTGCCCGCTGGTCAGCCTGTTCGGGCCGACCGATCCCGCCAAGCTTGCCCCGCGCGTAAGCAAAGGCATCGTATTGCGCGCGCGGGATTATGGCGGCGCCGCCGCCATGGACCGGATTCCCGTGGCTTCCGTGGTTGCGGCGGTGGATTCCCTGTGCCAGTAATCGGTTCATGACGAACACGCCACAACGAATCTTCCGCAAGGACTACCGGCCGCCTGATTATTTAGTCGACAGCATCGCCCTGGCCTTCGACATTCACGCCGGCCGCACGCAGGTGACCGCGCGCGCGCATTACCGCCGCAACCCGGCGGCGGGAAGCGGCCCTGCTCCGCTCGTGCTGATGGGAAGGGAGTTGAAGCTCCTCTCCATCGCCCTCGACGGCAAGGACCTCCCGTCGCCGGATTACGCCCTTGCGCCCGAAAGCCTGACGGTTGCGGATGTCCCGGCCTTTTTCGCGCTGGAAATCGTCACCGAAATCCATCCCGGTAAAAACACGGCGCTGGAGGGGCTTTACGCTTCCGGCCCCATGCTGTGCACGCAATGCGAGGCGGAAGGCTTCCGCCGCATCACCTTTTATCCCGACCGCCCGGACGTCTTGGCGCGGTTTTCGGTCAGCATCGAGGCCGACGCCGGAAAATATCCCGTCCTGCTCTCCAACGGCAATCTTGTGAGCCGCGAGGACGCGGGCAACGGACGCCGGCGCGTGACGTGGGAAGACCCCTTTCCCAAGCCCTGCTACCTGTTCGCCCTCGTGGCGGGCGATCTGGCCGTGAGGGAAGACGAATTCATCCGCGCCTCGGGCCGTCCGGTGAAGCTGCAAATCTATTGCGAGCCCGGCAAGGAAGACCAGCTTGACCAGGCCATGGACGCGCTCAAGTCTTCGATGCGCTGGGACGAGCAGCGCTTCGGCCGCGAATACGATCTTGACCAGTTCATGATCGTCGCCACGCCTTTTTTCAATTCGGGGGCGATGGAGAACAAGGGCCTGAACATCTTCAACGCCGCCTATGTCCTGGGCCGGTCCGGGACCGCCACCGACACCGACCTGCAAAACATAGAGGCCGTGGTGGCGCATGAATATTTCCACAACTGGAGCGGCAATCGCGTGACCTGCCGCGACTGGTTCCAGCTCAGCCTCAAGGAAGGCTTCACCGTTTTCCGCGAGCAGGAGTATTGCCGCGCCATGCACTCGCCGGTCACCGAGCGCATCGAGCAGGTGCGGCTTTTGCGCAATCACCAGTTCGTGGAGGATTCCGGCCCCATGGCGCACGCCGTGCGGCCCGACAGCTACCTGACCATCGACAATTTCTACACCACCACGGTTTACGAAAAGGGCGGCGAGGTCATCCGCATGATGCAGACGCTGTTCGGTGTGGACGGCTTCCGCAAGGGCAGCGATCTCTATTTCGAGCGGCATGACGGGCAGGCCGTCACCTGCGATGATTTCGCGCGGGCCATCTGGGACGCCAATCCCGGCAATCCGCATCCTGTCGATCTTGAGCATTTCAAGCTATGGTACGCGCAGGCCGGCACGCCCCGCGTGAAGGCCGAGAGCCGCTACGACGAAAGGGAAAAGCGCTTCACCCTTCGCCTGTCGCAAAGTCTCCCGCTCCCGCCGGGGCAAACAGATAAAAAGCCCATGGTTATCCCGGTGGACACGGGCCTGCTGGGCAGGGACGGGCAGGATATTCCCGGCGCGGCGCGCCTGCTGGTGCTGAAACAGGCGAGCGAGGAATTCGTTTTCGACAATATTCCCGAAAAACCGGCCGTGTCCCTGCTGCGGCATTTTTCCGCGCCGGTGGCGCTGGAATACGCGCAGGATGAAGACGGGCTTGCCTTTCTCATGCGCCATGACAGCGATCTTTTCAATCGCTGGGAAGCCGCGCAGAAACTGGCCGCGCTGGAACTGTTGCGTTCTGTGGAGAGCGCCGCCGGCGTTGGGTCCGTCTATTCGGAAAAACTGGTCGCGGCCTTTGGCGCCGTTCTGGACGATGCCGCGCGGGACGCGGATTTCACCGCGCTTTGCCTGACGCTTCCGGGCGAGGCCGAGCTGGGCCAGGCTTTGCTGCGCATGGGAGAAAAGATCGATATCGACGCCGTTCACGCCGCGCGCGAAGGCTTGCGCAAGGCGCTGGCCGTCCGGCATCGCCCGGCCTTCGAGGACATATACAAGCAAGGGCTCGCGCTTGACCCGCTGGCCACGGACGGCGCAAGCGCCGGCCGCCGCCGCCTGAAAAACCTGAGCCTTGCCTATCTGGCGCTGCTGGAGGATGCGGCCATGGAACGCCTGGCCTTCAACCAGTCCGTCAATGCGCGCAACATGACCGACGCCGTGGCGGCCCTTTCGGCCCTTGCCCACCGCGCCGGCCTCCTGCGCGAGAAGGCCTTTGATGATTTCCACGACAAATGGAGGAATGAAGAGCTTGTCATCGACAAATGGCTGGCGCTTCAGGCGGCCGCCGACCGTCCCGGCGCGGTGGAAGATGTTCTGGAACTGATGAAGCATCCCGCCTTTTCCATTGCCAATCCCAACCGGGTGCATGCGCTGATCGGACATTTTTGCGCGAATCTGTCCCACTTCCACCGCAAGGACGGAAAAGGCTACCGGCTGCTGGCGGACGTGATCCTGCAACTCGATCCGCTCAACCCGCAACTGGCGGGACGCCGGCTGCAACCGCTGACCCGCTGGCGCTATTACGCGGAGGACCGGGCTTCGCTGATGAGAGCGGAGCTTTCGCGCATCCTGGCCACGCCTGATTTATCGAAGAACACCCTTGAGGTCGCGCAATCGGCGCTGGAAGACGATCCGGCGTCGAATTAGGTCCGGCAGGGGGGGACACAATAAAACACGCCGGAGCTGTGCCCGCCGGAAAACGAAAGCCTTCTGACGTGCTTTATTGTGTCCCCTTTGTTTCGTTCATAAATCCGCTGGCATGCACGGGGACATGACCCACAAACAATGCCTGTTTTTTAGGCACATTTAAAATTTAGACTGTGCATCAAGGCTCTGCTAAAGAGGGCGCTTCATCTCCCTGCCCCGGATTCGTCCTCATGCGCATTGCCGCCATCCTTCCCATTCTGATCGCCGCGGCCCTTTGCCTTGCCGCGCCTGCGCAAGCCGCCAGTTCCTCGCCGGTTTTGAACGCGCCGGCGACGCTCGGCCTCGGCGTGGGCTGGTATGATGTTCTGGAAAATCATCCACGCAAGGAGGCGGTGGATTTCCGCCTGGAATACCGCTCCGATTACGACATGCTGGACCTTGCCGGTGCGCGCAATGGCTGGATCCAGATCCGCCCCATGGGCGGCGTCGAAGCCACGACGGACAGCGCCTTCTACGGCTTCGCCGGCTTTGTGTTCGATATTCCAATCGGCAGGCATTTCTTCCTCTCGCCGAACGAGGTTGTCGGCTTTTACGATAATGGCGACGGCAAATACCTCGGATCGTTCATCGAATTCCGCTCGACCATCGAGGCGGGTTACCGCTTCAACGATGAATCGCGCCTGTCGGTCGCCTTTGGCCATATTTCCAACGCGGGCCTGACCAAGCGGAATCATGGCGTGGAAATCCTGACCGTTTATTACCACGTTCCCATAAACAATATTTTTGGGCAGTAGAGCCTTTTACGGCTTGGATTGAACCAGTGGCATCGCTCGGACGAAGCGAAGGCAGCAGGGACAATCGCCAGATCATGGCAAAAAAACGCTGAAACAACCCCAACCCGCTCCGCCGCGGTAAGGAAAATTCTTCTTCCCCCCGCGGCTGGAAATTTTTTCCATTGCACGGCTGAAACCCGGCGGCCGGGAGGAAAAAACGCGCGCGGAAAAAGCTTTTCCGGCTCTGGCACGGGTTTTGCTCCCCTCTTCTTCGCCATGTGTGTGTCTTCTTAGCATCCAGGGAGCAGGTCCATGTCGCTCTTCGCCGCCCTCACCGTCGCCGTCGCCGGGCTGAACGCGCAATCGAATGCCATCGGCAACGTGTCGGACAACATCGCCAACGCGCAAACCGTCGGCTACAAGCGCATCGACACGAATTTCGAAATGCTGGTCACGCAGTCGAACCTCACCTTGAACGACCCCGGCGGCGTACGCGCCCTGCCCTTTTACCAGAACGCGCTGCAAGGAAACCTGAAGCAATCGCAGACCTCCACCTCGCTGGCCATCAGCGGCAACGGCTTTTTCGAGGTCCGCCAGCCCATCACCAACGCCGACGGCACCACCAACTTTTCGGCCGGCGGCCTTTATACCCGCCAGGGCGATTTCACCATCGACGCCAACGGGTATCTCGTGAACAGCTCCGGCTACGCCCTGGCCGGCTGGACCGTGGACACCGACGGAACGGTGGACAGCTCGCAAAGCGGGGTGATCCAGATTTCGGCCCTGACCGACAAGCCCGTCGCCACCAGCACCGTGACCTACGCCGCCAACCTGCCCTCCAGCGCCGAAGCCGGCTCCGCGCAGCCGGCCTCGACCGTTCAGATCTACGATGCCCTCGGCAGCACGCACGCCCTTCAGTTGCAATGGACAAAGCACGCCACCAATACCAATCAGTGGTATCTTGACGTCACGCCGACGGACGCAACCGCCACGGCGAATTTTGACGACTTTGATGGAACCACCGTCACCGCGGGCAGCAGCGTCGGCACCCAGCGCCTGCTGTTCACCTTCGGCGACGGCACGGGCGGCACCACGGCGGGCGCCATCGCCACGATCACCGACGGCTCCGGCACCTTCTTCACCATCACCGCCGACGCCGCGCCGGACCACACCGCCAGCGTCTCGATGCCCCTGACATTCGCCGGCGCGGGCAGCCAGACCGTGTCGCTCAATTTCGGCAAGTATAACATCGCGTCGGGCGTGACCCAGTTCGACGCAACCGCCATTTCGGTCTCGTCCTTCGAGCAAAACGGCATTCCGCAAGGCTCGTTCAAGAACCTCAACATCGACGAAAGCGGATTCATCCGCCTCAACTACGACAACGGCCGCCAGCGCACCCTTTATCAAATTCCGCTGACCCAGTTCAACAACCCCAACGCCCTGCAGCGCGTGACCGGGGGCGTGTTCCAGCGCACCGACCAGAGCGGCACGCCGCGCCCCTACGCGCCGGGGACCAACGGCGGCGGCACCATCGCGGGCAATACGCTGGAGGGCTCGAACGTGGATATCGCCGACGAGTTCACGAAAATGATTCAGGCCCAGCGCATTTATTCGGCCAACGCCCGCACGATCACCACTACCGACAGCATGCTGCAGGATGTCATCAACATCGTCCGGTAGCTTCGGACGCCTGATCTGACCAGAAAGAAGTCGCATGTCGCTCTTCACCGCCATCAGCAGCTCTCTTTCCGGCATGAACGCGCTGCAGGCGAACATGCAGCTTATTTCCAACAACGTCAGCAACACCCAGAACGAAAACTACACGCGCAAAAGCATCCATTTCACGTCCGACCCCGTCGCGGGCGGCGTTCTGATCAGCGGCTACAGCCGCGCCACCGACGAAAGCCTGACCAACCTTCTGCGCCAGTCCTCCAGCGATGCCGGAAAATATTCCGTGCAGTCCGACTATCTGGCGCGCGTTCAGGATCTTTATGGATCAAGCCAGGACAATCCGGCCCTGACGAACCTGATGAGCGACTTCGCGGCCTCGTGGCGCGTGCTGGCCGCCGAGCCCGAAAGCAGCACCTTGCAGCAGGATGTCGTTTTCAGGGGGCAGTCCCTGGCGCGCGAGGTCAACCGTCTCGCCACGGGCCTGACCCTGATTAAAAACGACGTCGCCAACGACGTGACCACCGCCGTGGCCGGATTGAACACGGCCCTGCAGAACATCGAACGGCTGAACGGCCAGATTCTCGCCGCCACGGCAAACGGGCAGGAAAACATTGTCAACAGCCTCATCGACCAGCGCGACGGCGAAATTGTCACATTGTCCAAGCTCGTCGATGTCCGCGTTTACGAGCGCTACCAGAACACCGTCGGCATCTACACGCCGCAAGGACTCTCCCTACTGGACAACACCGCCAGCCAGTTCTCATGGAACGGCACAACCATCACCCTGAGCGGCAGCGATGTGACCGACCAGCTTGCCGGCGGCTCGGTTGAAGGCCTGGTGGGTCTTCTGGACCAGGGCACGACCAGTGCGGCGCTGAACGACCCCGGCATGGCCATCATCTACAAGGCCGAGCAGCAGCTTTTGGGCCTGGTCACCCTGTTCACGGATTCCGGCGAGACCTTCGCCACGGCCTATGACAACGCGAGCCTCGACAGCGACCCGAACACCACCGAACTCGACACGGGCTTTTTTACCGGAACCACCGCGGCCGCCTTTCAGGTCAACGCCAGCCTGCTGGACGGCAGCGCCATCGTGAAGCTGGCGGCAGCGCGCGCCGTCGCCGACGACATGGACGTCGGTACGCGCACGTTCACGGCCGCGGGGCTGACCGCCACCAGCACCGACTACGCCGGCATTACCGACGCCATCATCGCCAAGCAGAACCAGAACACCAAAACGGTGAAGACCCAGGCCGACACCTATGAATCCCAGCGCAGCAGCTACGAGCAGCGGCTGCGCAGCCAGACCGGCGTGAACATCGACGAGGAAATCGCCAATCTGGTGATCCTGCAGAACAACTATTCGGCGTCGGCCCATGTGCTGAACACCATCCAGCAGATGTTCCAGACCCTTGAACGGCTCTCGTAAGGACGCGCCATGACCGTATCCGTATCCGTCAGCACCCTTGGGCTCATGAAGCAGAACGTGCTGCACATCAAGGACGTCCAGGCGTCCTTGTCCGTTCTTTCCACGCAGCTTGCCACGGGCAAGAAATCGCTTGACCTTTCGGCCTACACCCTCACGGACGGGGGACGCCTCCTCGACTTGCGCTCCCTGATCACGAAAAAACAGTCCTTCCTCAATTCAATCAGCTCGATTGAACCGCAGATGAAGGTCTATGACTCCGCCCTGACATCCCTTGAGACCGTCGCCAACGACACCCTTTCCCTGATCAACCAGGCCACCGGCATCGAACAGGCCAACAACACGGCCGCCGCCACGCAGTTTGAAGGCCTGCTCAACCAGGTTGAATATTACCTGAACCAGAAAATCGGCAGCCGGTACATTTTCGGCGGCGCCCGCTTCACCACGCAGCCCGTGAGGGACCTGTCGGCGCTTCTGGCGACGCCGCCCACCTCGACGTCCCTTGTCGCCAACCCCGTCCTGCCCGATTACGACACCGACGCGCCGGGCAGCGACGCCAGCACCTATGTCAAATCCTCGACCAAGGTTGACGATGGTTATACGGTGACTTATGGCGTTATCAGCAATGACGACGCCTTCCAGGAGCTTATTCTCGCCCTGCGCTGGGCCCATGCGGCGACACAGGAAACGGATGACGCCGATTTCCAGACCGGCATGAACAACGCCCGCGGCCTGATCGTGAGCGCCATCAACGACCTGCGCGCCGTTCACGGCCAGGTGGCCAGCAACATCGCGCAAATACGGACCACGAAGGAATTCCACAATGATTTTATCGCCAGCGCCAGCGGGCAAATCGCCGACATCCAGAACGCCGACTCTGCCGAGGTCGCCACAAAAATATCTTTCGCGCAGGCTCAATTGGAGGCAAGTTATTCGGTGACCGGAAAGATTGCATCCCTGTCCCTGGTCAATTATCTGTAATCAGAAACCAATAACTTGTTGGGTATGCCGGAGGAGTGTTATGTTTACTGGTGGATCCAGGTTGCGGTTGCCGCTCGATCCCGTATCGCTGAGTTATGTCATGGCCTTGCGTGGCGTGCGGGCGCGCCTTCCGGGCGAGCCTTTCGCCTATGGCGAACTGAACTGCGGCACGGCGGAACGCCTGATTCTTCTGGCCGCGTGCAATCCCGAAGGAACCTTTTTCGGCTTCGACCCGGATCTGAATGTTCTGGCCAGCGCCGCGGAACTGACCGAAAAGCTTGGCCTGACCAACATCACCTTTAGCGAAGCCTCGGTTGACGCCCTGCGTCAGGCCGTTGAAACCGGCATCATCGGAAAGAAGTGCTTTGATTATCTTGTTTACGATTCGCCCGGAAATCCCGCGCAGGAAAACGTGGAAAATCTGAAGATTGCCGTCCGGGACCTGCTTCGGGACAACGGCATTTTCGCCTTGCGTTACCGGCTTTACGACAGCGACGACAGCGCGCGCCTGCTGTGGGAAGACCTGACCGGAAAATTCATTGCCGAGCAGAAATCCCCGTCCGAAACACTGGCGGCGGAATGGCGCCAACTCTCAACCCTTTACCTCGCCGCGCGTCCCGAACTGGCCGGGGCTTTCGATCAGGCCCTGGCGGAAGGCAAGGGCTTTTCCTGGCTCCAGGCGCAGGTTCCCGCCGAAACCGGGCCGAGCCGCACGCAAGCCGTCAGCAATTCCTTTTCCGGCCGCGATTTTGCATTCCTGGGCAGCGCCAACATCGCCGGCAACTACATGGAGCTTTGCGTGCCGGAGGCGGCGCATGCCGCCTTGACCGCGCGGCGTCTTCATCCGCTTTATGAATCCATCAAGGACCTGGCCATGCAAAGCCCGGAGCGCATTGATCTGTGGGCGCATGAGCCGCTGGCGCGCAGCGACAATCTGGTGACCCTTTTTGGCGGATTCACCTTCGGCACGACCGAGCCGCCCGAACGCATCGCGCGCACCGTGGTTTTCCAGGGGCGGAGCTTCTCGTTCGCCGGGCCGCTCTACGACGGCATCCTTTCCCTGGCGACCGTCATGCCGGTCACGATGGGCGACCTCGTGCATCATGAAAACCTGCAAGGCATCGACCCGCTGACCATTCTCAATTCCGTCCAGCTTCTGGTCGCCTGCGGCTTGCTGCAACCCATGCGCGCGTCTTTCGACGGCGGCGTGGACATGGCCAATCCCAAGCTGCTGGGCAGCTACAACCAAAGCCTGCGCGAGTCCGAGCTTGACCTGAAGGAATACGCCTTCGCCTCTTCGGTCACGGGGCGGCCGATTTTCTTTTCCGGCATGAACACCCTTGTCCTGCAAGCCCTCGACCAGGGCGGGCTGGAAGAACTGGGGGTGCTGGTGGGCACCCAGTTGATCCGCCTTTCGCAGCATCCGCATCTTCGCCCGCTTAATCTCGGCCAGCCCGAACGCGCCTTGAGCGAAGCCGTGCGGCAGATTGAGACCGTGTTTAACCAGTCCTATGTGCGCTGGTTCAGCCTTGGCATTCTTTCCACGGAAAAAGCGGCCTGACCTTGGCGGCTCCCGGCGCTCCTGCTTCACTCATGGAAAAGGCCGCCGGCCTTTATAATGCCGGACGCCATGGCGAAGCGGCGGCCATTTACCGCGATCTGCTGATCCGCGATCCCGCCAATGTCCAGATCATGCATTACCTGGCTCTCGTGGCCATGCATCTGGACCAGGCGCCGGTTGTCTTGTCCCTGGCGGAGGCCGGCTTGCGCATCCGCCCCGGCATGGCGCTGCTGCATCAGGACCGGGCCACCGCCCTTCGGCGGCTGGGGCGCAGGCAGGAAGCGCTGGAGGCCATCGAAAAAGCGCTGGAGATCAGCCCCGCCACGGCCGATTTTTACGACACCCGCGCCACGATCCTGCGCGATCTGCGCCAGCATGACAAAGCCGTTGAATCGATGCGGAAGGCGGCGGATATCGATCCGCAAAATGCTTCCTACGCCAACAACCTTGGCATCGCGCTTGGCCGCATCGGCCGGTTTGAAGAGGCCCTGTCATGGATCGGGCGTTACATCGCGCTCAAGCCCGGCCTGGCCGCCGGCTATCTCAACAAGGCCAATATCCTGAAATCGCTCAACCGGCATGACGACGCCATTGCCTGGTACGACAAGGCCCTGGCCATTGACGCGCACGCCTTCATGGGAAAAGGCAACAAGGCCTTCTGCCATCTGGTCATGGGTGATTTCGAAAAGGGCTGGCCCCTGTTCGAGCATCGCCGGCCGGGGGCCTTGCCGCCGGAGGGAAAGCGGTTCGACGCATCAAGGCGCTGGAAGGGCGAGGCCACGCAGGCCCGGCTCGTGCTTTACAATGAGCAGGGCCTTGGCGATACCGTGCAATTCTGCCGCTATGTGCCGCTCGTGCGCGCGCGCGCGCCGAATCTTGTTCTTCAGGCGCAGGAGCCCCTTGTTCCGCTTCTGGCGCGGCAATGGCCGGAGCTGGAGATTGCAAGCGACGCCGCCGCGCCGCCCGATTACGGCCTGCAATGCCCGCTGATGAGCCTGCCCGGCCTCTTCAAAACGGATGCGGCGTCCATTCCGTCGCCTTCCGGCTATCTGCAACCGGACCCCGCGAAAGCCGAAGCGTGGCGCGCGCGCCTGCCGCGGGACGGCCGGAAAAAAATCGGCGCCGTCTGGGCCGGGAACCCGGAGCACCAGAAAGATCACCTGCGCTCCATGTCTTTCGCGCAGTTCGCCCCGCTTCTGGCGGTGCCGGATGTTCATTTCGTCAGCCTGCAAAAAGGGGAGCCGCGCCCGGATGCGTCCGCCCTTCCTCCGGGCGCTTCCTTCTTCGCCCCGGCCGATGACCTGAATGATTTTTCGGACAGCGCGGCCCTGCTGGCCAATCTGGACCTGCTCATCGCCGTCGATACGGCCATGCTGCATCTGGCGGGCGCGCTGGGCGTGCCCGCTTTCGGGCTGATTCCCACCGATCCCGACTGGCGGTGGATGCTGAACCGGACCGGCACACCCTGGTATGACAGCCTGCGCCTGTTCCGGCAGTCCCGCCATGACGACTGGCCATCCGTCATCGCGGAAACGCGGGAGGCCCTGAAAAAACTGCCTTAATACAGCCTGAATGTTCTCAAAAAAGCGAAACCCCGTTTTCCCCAACCGGGGAAAAACGGGGCTGCGAGGGGCACACAAATATTACGCCAGAAGATTCCGCAAACCGGGTCAGCCCGCGGTGGCTTCGCCGCCGGGCGGCGAGGCGCTGAGGCCGGCCGCGATTTGCTTGTTGATGTCGATCAGGCTGTTGAGCAGATCGGGATTGTATTCGGCCGAGGCGCGCAGGCTGACCTTGTCGACATAACGGCTGAGATTTAACAATGTGATCTTCAGGTCGCGCGGCAGGGGGTTCTGCGGATCCGCCAGAAGAACCTGGAACAACGTCCAAAGCTCCTGATTGTGGCGAATGGCGTCGAGATAGTATTCGAACCCGTTGTTGAGTTCGCGTGCGGCGTCAAGGCGGTTGGCACAGTTTAAAAGCGCACGGGCTTCCGTTTCGCGCACCGATTCGACACTTTGCTGATTCTTGGTATAGTTACCGAGTTTCTGTGCTGTGGTCGTCATGCAGACTCTCCTGAGTTTGACCTTTTCTAATCCTGCTTTGTTTCTTCTCCGGGCCGACCCTGCAGGGTGAGGATGTCGTGCCCGAGGCGAAGCGCCTTGAATGTTTCTCCAGCCTCAAGGTGTTCAATAATATTGTCAACCCGATCCTGTAGATTCGGGTATATTTTGGAGAACTGGCGTATCGTTTGGATGACAAGCCCGTCCAGGGGCTGGCCCTTGCCCTTGAACAGGTAAAGGATCTGAAGAAGGAAATAGACTTCGGCCGCGTCCGACGCGCCGCGTTCATCGGCGTTCATCATGTAATTGTCACGAAGCACCGGGCTGTCGGACAAAATCAGCATATCCGCCGGGTGAGTCCCCACATTTTTCAGCACAGCACCCCCCACGTAAAATTTCTCCTCCGGCTTTACGCGTATTTTCAATGGCATATCCCGACTCCTTCAGAACGTGCTGCATCCAGAATGTTTTGCAAATTCCAGGCCATTCCCGGAGACCGTATCCAACAAATTAAAGAGATAACAAAAAGTTATGGGGCTCCCCTCATGCGCAATGCCCTGTCGCCCGTGTCTGAACGAAAGCCCGGACAAAAAAAGGGTAGTGCCTCAGTTTGGCTGACATCATGCCCGCGACCCGGCTTCGCTAAAGCTACGCCGGGCCGTTTTGCAAGCTC
>JANQEX010000104.1 GCA_028278105.1 Alphaproteobacteria bacterium
CGGGGGAACTTTAGGTTCAATGGACAATTACCAACACGGACATTCCCGCGAAAGCGGGAATCCCATTTGTTTTCAGGAACAAACTGGATTCCGGGTCGCGGTTGCTGCGCAACCTTGCCCGGAATGTTCATCTCGTCTTTTCAATGACTGGAGTTTAATTGTCCATTGAACCTAGGGAAATACTCTTAATTGTTGCTCAAAATTGCGGGGATTTGGGGTGTAAACTTCTGATCCATATACAGGACCGGCGCACTCTGCTTGTTGCCGTTTGCGTGGCGCGTTCGGCGGCGCGACCGTGACCGTAATTTCGGTAGTGGGTCAGTTTGAGAAAATTACCCCCGTCCCCGCGCAGGCGGGGGCGGGCATGATGTCAGCCAAACTGAGGCACTACCCATCATTCACAAAAAGTGACGCATAATGGAACCCGTGGCAATATATCTGAAATAAAACACCCCGCCGGAGGGCCGCTGCACGCGGGCCCTCGGCAGGGTGTTAATTGGAAAAACAGTCGCTATCGCGGACCGCTTATCTCTTTTTCTTCTTCGTGGCCTTCTTGGCCGGGGCTTTTTTAGCCTTCGCTTTTGTTTTGGTTGCTTTAGCTTTTTTCTTAGCAGCCATGATTGGTACCTCCAGGTTTTGCTAAGTTGACGATGCGATGTTGTGGTGAAGATGCTTGTCCGTCAATAGCTTTTCGCGTTTCGTCCTCTGGCGGAAGGCATTTTTCCTATCATTCGCGCAATTGCGTGACATCGATGCAACAAATCAGAAGTCAGAGGTCAGAAAACAGAAATCAGAAACAGGAATTCTTCCGACGGATTCGCGTTGCGACCATCCGATTCTGTCTTCTGGTTTCTGACTTCTGATTTCTGAATGGCTTGCCGAGCCGTAGCAAGCGGCAACTGGTCCGCCTTCGCCCTTTCGCCGCCGCGCCTTACGCTATGGCGTAATAAATCGGGCTTCGGCGTGGCAGCCTTCGCGCGCTTCGCTTGCGAAGGCTGGTGGGCCCGGCAGGATTCGAACCTGCGACAACACCGTTATGAGCGGTGCGTTCTAACCGCTGAACTACAGGCCCTGGTTCCTTGCCGTTGTGAACATTCCGGGCAAGATTGCCCGGCAACCGCGACCCGGAATTCCATCTGTTTTTCATTCAATAGTAAACGGGATTCCCGCTGGAGTTTACCCCTGCGACCTGTCTTCGCTAAAGCTATACCGGGCTGCTTTGCAAGCTCGTCCTGCGGAGCCGAACGCGTAGCAGGGAGGCGGGGACAAGCTCCAGCGGGGGCGGGAATGTACATGCAAGAAACGCATAAAACCAGGGCCAAAAGCGGAAAGCCAAAAGTGGATCAATTCCCTTGCACCGTGCGGACGGGCTGGTTGCGCTCCACCCCCGTCATCAGGGCGCGCTTGAACTGCAAGGGATTGGCCACATGGTCGATGGGCGTAATGCCGCCGCCCGTGCCATGCACGTAGATCGAACCATATTTAAAGACGCGGCCCCAGGCGGTCTGGTCGATATTGGCCCCCTCGACCCGGCTCAACATGATCTCGAAGGTGTTGCGGCTGACAAATCCCGTCTTGCAGATCACCCGGCGGTTGGTGATGACAAGCTCGGTCGAGATCATGCGCAAATAGGAATGCCCCAGCATCAGCACCCCGCTGCCCACCAGCGCCACGCCCGTATAGAGTATATAGTTATGCAATTCGTTCATCAGGGCCAAGGGCAGCCATGTGTTCAGCGTGGCGGGGGTCAGCAGGCACAGGATCGTTCCGCTGATCGCGCTCACCAGCCCGCCCATGAAGATGATCCAGTGGAGCTGGCCCGCATATTCCAGCGTCTCCCCTTTCAGAAGAACGGATTCAACATAGGACCGGTTGGCCGTCATGTTCCCTGCCCAAGCCTGTCGCCTGACCGCCTATGTCAGGCGGACCCCCTAGAAACACCCGTTTTGCATTAAGAAAGGCTTAATTGGGCGAAGAGAATAAAAATCCGCAAAACGTCATTGCGAGCCACGCGATAGCGGGGCGAAGCAATCCAGTATATTTAACCATTTGAAATAAATGGATTGCTTCGTCGCCCGCCTTCGTTTCACTACGGCGCGGCTCCTCGCAATGACAATGAGAAATCACCCATGCCCGCCGAGGAATCTTTCCGCCTCCAGGGCCGCCATGCAGCCCATGCCGGCGGCGGTGACGGCCTGGCGATAGACCTTGTCCTTCACGTCGCCCGCGGCGAAGACGCCCTTGACCGAGGTGGCCGTTGAATCCGGCGCGGTGAGGATATAGCCGCCGTCGTCCATCTTGAGCTGGTCCTTGAAGATTTTGGTGGCCGGATCGTGGCCGATGGCCACGAACACGCCTTCCACCGGCAGAACGCGGCTCTGGCCGGTTTTGACGTCCTTCACCCGCAGGCCCGTCACCGCCCGCGCCGGCTGGGTGTCGCCCACCACTTCCTCCACAATGGCGTTCCACACCACGGTGATTTTCGGGTTTTGCGCCACGCGGTCGTGCAGGATTTTCTCGCCCCTAAAACTGTCGCGCCGGTGCACCATGGTCACCGATTTGGCGAAATTGGTAAGATACAGGGCCTCTTCCAGCGCGCTGTTGCCTCCGCCGATCACGGCCACGTCCTTGCCCTTGAAGAAAAACCCGTCGCAGGTGGCGCAGGCCGACACGCCGAAGCCCTGAAAAACCTTCTCGCTTTCAAGGCCAAGCCAGCGCGCCTGCGCGCCGGTGGCGATGATGACCGCCTCGGCCACGTAGACATCGCCGCTTTCCCCCACCGCCCGGAAAGGGCGCGAGGAGAAATCAACCGAGGCGATGGTGTCGAAGATGATGTCCGTCCCCACATGCCCGGCCTGCTTTTGCATCTGCTCCATGAGCCAGGGGCCCTGAATGGCCTCGGCGAAGCCGGGATAGTTTTCGACGTCTGTCGTGATGGTGAGCTGTCCGCCCGGCTGCATGCCCTGCACCAGCACGGGTTTCAGGTTGGCGCGCGCGGCATAGATCGCCGCCGTATAGCCGGCCGGCCCGGCGCCGATGATGAGGATTTTGGTATGCTTTTCCATGGGAATTCCCTAACGACAGGTGCGGAGCTATTTAGAGCATTTTTTGCCAGGGTCCAGACTCAGATCAAACAATAATATCTCAACCCCCGGCTCCCGCGAAAGCGGGGGCCGGCACGCGCCGGAACAGGCCATAAGTTATGTGCCCGGATCATATTCAACCGGGTTAGGATGCAAGATAGGCCTGTTTGACCAAATCCGCCGCGCGGGCGACTTCGTTCAGCGGCTCATAGTTCCAGTGTTCAAGCCGGCCGCTGAACCAGCGGGCGCGGCTGGCGTCGACCAGGCTTTCATGGAAGGCGGCGAATTTCGGCGCATGGCCCGGCAGGCGCACCATGTGCAGCGGCTTGCCGGTGGAGGCCGCCTCCGAGAGCATGTTCACGGAATCGCAGGTGACGATGAAGGAATCCGCAAGCTCCAGCATGGCGTAGAACGGGTTATCTCCCGATCCGTCCCAGATCCAGGCGGGCACATCATGCAGCAGCGCGCGCAAGAGAGTCATGTTCCCGGCGCCCGTGCGGCGCGAGGGGGTGACAAGCAGCCCGCAGCCTTTTTCCTTCGCAAGCCCTTCCAGTTGCGGGCCAAGCTGCATGATCTCCGCCGGTCCGAGCCGGTAGGCCGCATTGCTTCCGCCCAGCAGCACCGCCACCAGCGGACGCGGCAGCCTTGCGAAAGCGGAGGCCCATTTCCTTCCCTCTTCTGCCAGAAAATCCGGGCGAAGGCGGTGCAGCCCGCCCACGACCGAAATCGCGTTGCCGCCCGCGGCGTTATCATGCGCGGGCAAGATAATACGGTCGAAATGCCGGAAGGGAATGGCGGGATTCTGGATCTGCACCGTAAAGCAACGCCCGCCGGAAGCCTGTTTGACATACAAAACCGGCAAGACGCTCATCCGGCCGGTGCCGATCACCAGATCGGGCCAGGGCGGCGACAGGCCGTCGCCCTTGCGCGAGAAGGCGAAGCGCTTGCCAAGCGTCAGATACGGGCTCAGTTCGCGCCACAGCTTGCGCAGCCGCACGCGCTTCACCACGGGGCTCAGGCCCATCGCCTCGGCAAGGCCCAGGCACTGGTTTTCCATTCCCGCCTTGCCGTCGGTGACGACCCAGCACACCGGCGGCCAGGGTCTTTGGGAGATGGATGGAGGAATAATTCTTTCAGGAATTGGCATTTCTACTTCTCAATCGCGGCCTAGGTTCAATGGACAATTAAACTCAAGTCATTGAAAAGACGAGATGAACATTCCGGGCAAGGTTGCGCAGCAACCGCGACCCGGAATCCAATTTGT
>JANQEX010000068.1 GCA_028278105.1 Alphaproteobacteria bacterium
ACAGCGCGTCATCACCTGGCAGGACGGCACCACCACAACCTACTGCGCCACGGGCCAGGATGTGATGAAACTCGCCATGCCCGATTGCGGCGCGGATCAACATGTCGTGTACGACGGAAGCCGGTTTTTCTGCAAGACGGTTGCCAGCCCACCCGTCTGCGGCGCGAATGAGTTTCTGACTTTCGACGGAAACGGCTATACCTGCAACACGCCAAACGCTGGCCAATGCACGGATGGACAGACAAGAACCACACAATATCTCATTGACTGCTCTAGTAGTTATGAACAGAGCATGACTTGTGATAGAGGCCGGATGACCTTTACATGCATCAACGGTGTATGGACGGTGGATTTTCTCAACCTCGGCGCCTTCGTGCCATAAGGGGAGGGGCTCGCACGGTATGCGCGCTCAATAGGGTATTCAATGGAGACACAATGATTATTGTGCCTCCATCTTCGCGCGCCGCTATTCCTTATGCTAATTCTTCTCGCAGTAAAGCAGCGCGACGTTCTTCGGACGGGTTTCGGTTGAGCCTGTAGAACCGGAATTGAACGCGGCGATATCGACCGTATGACTGTGGTCGCCGGCAGATCCTGTATTTTGTGGGCCAGTAGAATGATTACCGTAGGGGCCACTGTAGTATCCACCAAAGGTCCCAGGCTTGCCGATAACATGAGAGTGATTGCCATCTGTGGACGTGTTCGTGGACGGCGGGTCAACCGAATGATAATGGCTACCAAGAACATCGGCCTGGGTCGCGCCGGGCGCGCGGGTGCCGTCGGGATCGTTGCCCGCGCCATTATCGATGCCGCGAATGAAGCGGCCCCGCGCGGGGGTATATTCGCTCCAGCCCGTGGGGCAACTCGTCAGGTTAAAGGCCATGACCGCGCCGGAAGGTATTCCACCCGCCGCCGCCCAAACGCCATCACCGCGCAGATAGGTGGAACTGTCGGCCGTGCCGGAGCCAAGCCGCGCCGTGGCCACCGTGCCGCTGGCGAGGTTGCCGGCGTTCAGGCTGGTCAGCGACGCGCCGGAGCCGCTGAAGCCTGTGGCCGTGACCGTACCCACTACTTCCAATGCCGAAGACGGATTCGCCGTCCCGATGCCGACATTGCCTTGAAATACTGCATTCCCCGTTCCCACCGAGCCGACAACATCATTACCATAACCACCAACGACCAGACCGCCAGTAAACAACTGCATATTGCCATCTCTGGAAATAAAGTTGGCATAAGTTGCCCCGCCATCGGCGTCTAATAATCGAAGGTAGCCGTTTCCCCTGATCGTTCCCTTCACATCCAGTTCTGCGCCTGGATTCGTTGTCCCGATGCCGACGTTGCCGCCGTGCGAGATACGCATACTTTCGGCCATGGAGCCGGGACCGTCGGTGCCTTGGGTGAAGAAAGCCAAGCCCACATGATCGCTATCGGCATGCTCCATCACACTGGCTATTCCGGCCCGCCGACGGATACTGTTTGCCCAGGTGATGCCTCCAAAATATTGGCCATTTGCACCGCCCACCGATCCATACAGCGTCAGGCTGTCAGCCGCGAAGTTCGTCTCGGCGCCGTCATAAGCCGTCGTATTCCTGATTTCGAGGTTTGCTCTCGGACTCGCCGTCCCGATACCGACGCGGCCCGAAGTATCAAAGGCCATGCCAATGTCATAAGGAATCACATCGCCAGCGTTTCCAGCCGGAGCATACAGAACATACAGTTTCTCATGGGCTTTTTGATGATATAAGGAGAAAGAAGAAGCGGAAGTTGTATATTTTTTCTGTTCGGCGATTGAGTCGTAATAAGCGTTAAAAAGAATTTCAGGATAGTTCGTGACAAATCCGATATGGCCAAACTTAACGTTTATTGCATTAACGTCCAACGCTGCGCGTGGGAATGCCGTCCCAATCCCCACATGGCCGGAGTTGTAGTAGATAACGCTGTCGGCGCCGTCGGACCATTGGGAAGAGCCGGTGACGGCCGAGATTTGCGTGGTGCCGTCAGGGAATTTGAAGCCGCCGGTGGTGCTTTCAACCGTTCCCGCGACGCTCAGCTTCTGTCCCGGCACCGCCGTCCCGATGCCGACGTTGCCGGTGTGCTCTGGATTTATCAAAATGGCTTGATTGTATATATTCTGGAGCACTGTCTGATTGGAAGTGTTGACGCTAAGAAGCTTTATAGCGATGCCATTGGTCAATCTTCCATAAATACCCTGGTTATTATCGAAAGCAATACTACCTCCCGCGACGTCCAATCTCATTCCAATCGCAGGACTCGCCGTCCCGATCCCCACATTGCCGTTTGCATCCACCACGCCCAACACATTACCTGAAGAGTCTCGCCACTCCTGCAAATTCTCCGTCTGGCCTTCCGCGCCCTTTATCACAAGGGGGGTGTCGGTCGCGGCCTGTGATGTCAGCATCAACAAATCACCAGAGGCGGTGTAGGTGACTGCCGCCGCGCCACCAAGGCCTATGCCATCATTGTACTGCACCTGCCCGCTGGAACCGCCAGCACCACTGACCGGCGTATCCTCGGTGCAGGCGATGATGGTTCCGTTGCTGGAGCACCATTTGCCGTTTTCCAGCGTGCCCACCCTGGGATCCACCTCGGTGGCCGAACCGGATGCCGCCATGCTGATCCAGCTTGCGCCGTCGCAGAACTGCATGACGTTGTGATCCGCATTGTAGATCGCCTCTCCGTTCACGCCCGGCGGGTTCACGCAACCGGCCCGCAGCGCCGGGCTTGCCAGCAATGCGGCGCAAAGGACGGCAAGGAGGGCAACCCGGCGCGTCATGGCTTGCCCGGCGCGGGAAAGAGGGCGGGAATGACGGGATAGGGCTCCGGCTTCGCAGCACTCGTCACGACGCGATGCCGGCAGCGCGACATATCCACCGGCTCCGCCCCGATCACCTTGGGGCAGGGCGGCACGTCGCGCCCATCCGCATTTGCCGAACGGAGGAAATCAGGCCCGGCCAGCGCGGCGGTGGCGAAGACAGCCAAAGCGGCTATTCCCGCGATGACGCCCATAACTGCGATTGACCGGCGCACGCCCACGCTCAAACTCCCCCTGGTGGCTGGGAGTTCGAAAATCGCAACTAGACGATTGCAGAGGCCTTTGGCCGTGAGGCTTGGACATACGCCACTGCCTCCCAGCCGGATGGGCCGGAGGCAGCGTTCGTGTCGGCGACGCTAGGGACCGCTAGTTGAGAGGTTTCGACACCCCGGAAATGACAAGGGCCATTTCTGCAAAAATACTGCGGGATTCATGAATGGAGGTCAACTCGTATTTCACGGGGGTCGTGGGGCCGTTTGAACAAACCACTCCCGCCCCTGCTTCGCTTTCGGCTTCGCAGGGCAGGCTTGTAAAGCGGTCCGGCGTAGCTTTAGCGAAGCCGGATCGGCGGAATCAGCCGTCTGGGGACTTTCAAAATGGACTCTCTGAATCCTGAAGAACAACCGCTTGAAAAATGTCCCGTTAATTTATACGGGAGTATTTTTTGGCAAGCATGGTTTGATTTTATCCAGCTCACGCATGAATTGATTTCGTTGCGGTTCGGTTTTTTTCAACTGTTCTTGCCGCGACGAAGTTCCATCAGGTTTCACGTATGTATCCCATCCCTTGCCGCTGCGTATAGTCGCGCCGTTGCGTATAGCTGCAAGTCCGATTTCCTTATTCCCGTCACGGGCATATGAAAAAACGTTTGCATCTCCGTTTGGATTCACGATAACCCGGCGTTCGAAAGCGCCTTTTTCTTCGGGGCTTTGGGTGCGGCCATCTTTTACGATAAGGTCTACCCCGCCACCTTCTGTTGACCCTACCCCGACAAACACATCCTTCACGCCGGTCGCCCGCATGACTTCAGGCACAAGATTCTCGGCAAGGCAGTTAGCGGTTTTTGATGCGTCAAAAGGAATATATTTGTTATTTGAATCATCGCCCATAAAATATCCCTTCGCTTATGTTTCCCTACGATAACTCACAGGAATTAATCGTTTCTTTATTAAAAACAATAAGCCGTTACCCCTCATGAAAATGCTGATAAATCACCCGCGCCAGTTCGGCGGAGATGCCGGGCACGCGGGCAAGGTCTTCCACGCCCGCGCGGGAGACCTCGCGGGCCGAGCCGAAATGCAGCAGAAGCCGCTTCTTGCGCGCGGGGCCGATATTGGGAATAGCATCCAGCGGCGAGGCGGCGAGGGCTTTCTGCCGCCGCGCGCGGTGGAAGCCGATGGCGAAGCGGTGGGCCTCGTCGCGCAGGCGTTGCAGGAAATAAAGCGCGGCCTCGCCTTGCGGCAGGCTGAAAGGCTCCTTGCCCGGCAGGAAAAACCGCTCGCGCCCCGCATGGCGGTCCGGTCCCTTGGCGATGCCCACGACCGGGATGGCGCTGAGGCCAAGCTCCGCCAGCGCCGCGCACACGGCCTTGACCTGCGTCTGCCCGCCATCGATCAGAAGCAGATCGGGCCATGGACCGCCGCTCCGCTCCGGGTCTTCCTTCAGCGCGCGGGCAAAGCGGCGGTGGATCACCTCGCGCATCATGGAGATGTCGTCGCCGGGGGCGGCGTCTCCGGCATGGATGATGAATTTGCGATAGGCTTTTTTCACGAAGCCGTCCGCGCCCGCCACGATCATCGCGCCCACCGCCTCCTTGCCGGAGATGTGGCTGTTGTCATAAACCTCGATGCGCTGGGGCGCGTCGATCAGGCCGAAGAGACGCGCCACTCCCGAAAGCAGCGCCGCCTGGCTCTTGCGCCCGGCGTTGCCGCGGTCGAGGCTGGCGCGGGCATTGCGCAGCGCCATGGTCATCAGGGCCTTGCGCGCGCCCTTGCGCGGCGCGCGGATCGTCACGCGCGATCCGTGCTTTTGCCGCAGCGCGGCGGCCAGCAGCGCGGGATCGGCGGGCAGGGCGCTGACCAGCGCCAGCGGCGGCGGCGTGCGTTCGGCGTAAAACTGGGCCAGAAAGCTTTCCATCACTTCCTTGTCGGGCGTGGCGGCATCGACGGTCAGGGCATGGGCGTGCCCGCCGTAATGCCGTCCGCCGCGAACGAAAAACACCTGCGCCACCGCGCGCCCGCCTTCGCGGGCCAAGGCCATGATGTCGGCATCAAGGGAATCCTTCAGGCTGACATGCTGTCTTGCCTGAATGGCCGCGATCATGCGGATGCGGTCGCGGAGTTCGGCGGCATGCTCGTAGTCCAGCGCCGCGCTGGCCTGTTTCATCGCGTTTTGCAATTGCACAAGAAGGGCATCGCTTTTGCCTTCCAGAAAGGCGCGGGCCTGTGCCACCTGACGGGCGTATTGCGCCTGCGTGACGTGTTCCACGCAAGGAGCGGTGCAGCGCTTGATATGGTATTGCAGGCAGGGGCGCTTGCGCCCGGCAAACACGGTGTCGGGGCAGTTGCGCAGGCGGAAGGCGCGGGCCAGAAGACCCAGGGTTTCATACACCGCCGCGCCCGACGCGAAAGGCCCGTAATACCAGCCGTTTTTCGCGCGCGCGCCGCGGTATTTCATGATTTGCGGAAAAGGATGGTCGCGCCGTATCAGAATGTAAGGATAGCTTTTATCGTCCAGCAGCAGGATGTTATAGGGCGGCCGGTGATGGCGGATGAGATGGGCCTCCAGCAGCAGCGCCTCGGCCTCGGTATGCGTCAGGGTGGTTTCGAGCGCGCGGGTCAGGGCGATCATGCGTTGCTGCCGCAGCGGCAGGCGCGCCATCTGCGTATAATTGCCGACGCGCTTTTTCAGGTTGCGCGCCTTGCCGACATACAGCACCGCGCCCTTGTCCGAAATCATGCGATAGACGCCGGGGCCGCCCGGCAGGTCCTTCAGCCGCTCTTTCAGAATCGCCGCGCCGCGCGCGAAACCCTCAGGCGTCAGCTTCTCTTCCGCGCCGGGAAGACGCGCCGGGCTGCGGCTGAGCCGTCCGCTATTATGGGGATCGTCATTGCTCACGGTTTACCGAACCCGTCATGTTCCAGGGCGGGAGCATGCATTTATAGTAAAACGAAATAATTTCTGTATGAGAATTTCCCGCATGCACATTCCCGCGCCCGGCTTCGCCTGCGGCTACGCCGAGGTCTTGGCGCACCCGTCGCGCCGGAGCTTGCGGAGGCGGAGAAGCGGGAATCCCATTGTTTTTATATAAAATGGGACTCCCGCTGGAGCCTGCCCCCGCGAAAGCGGGGGCGGGAGTGTTCGGGGTGGGGGGTATGGAAATTAAGGAGCGTGGCTATAAAACGCGCCGGAAAACAATCCACGAAGCTGTGGATAAGCCTGTGGCCAAACGGGATTGCCCGCCGCCAAAAGCGCATGAAATGGCAGGACTCAACAGTCTGACCAGAAATTAGGCATATGGAAAAGTGTTGTGGAACAAGAACATCCTGCCAGGTATTCACATAACATTCTGAAAAATATGGGATTCTTAAAAAAGGGTAAAGCGGGGGCCTTGCCTGTCGATAACACGCATCACGACAGGTCAGGTCCGCTCTCGCCTGTGCGGGAACAGGCTCAGGCGAGCATCCATGCTGAAAAGCCATCAAAACAAAAGTTTTAAAGCGTGGACCCCCGCCGTCGCGGGGGTGACCGTCCGTGTCTTTGGGGTGAGTCATTTTATTAAGACCACTAGGGTCTGGACTCAATTAAGCAAGTTTTTTATTCGAAAAAACAACTTCTCACCCCGGCCCCGGCTTTCGCCGGGGTAAACTCCAGCCGGGGTCCAGCATGTTGCCTTCGGCAACATGCAACCGCCTTCGGCGGTTGCTGGATTCCGGCTTCTCCGCCTCCGCAAAGCTTCGGCGCG
>JANQEX010000069.1 GCA_028278105.1 Alphaproteobacteria bacterium
AAGCTTCGGCGCGACGGGTGCGCCAAGACCTCGGCGTAGCCGCAGGCGAAGCCGGGCGCGGGAATGTTCGTGTTGGTAATTGTCCATTGAACCTAGACTCAATTAAACAGGTTTTTCATTCAAAAAACAGCTTCTCACCCCGGCCCCCGCGAAGGCGGGGGCCGGAATGAGCAGTGATTTGTTTGATTTGATTCATTTCCAATTAAATTCAGACCCTAGAAAAACCTTTCCGGCACGCGCACAACATCGCCCGGCCGCACGGGGGCGTTTTCCTCGACCCGGATTTCGTCCTTGCCGGGGCCGCTGGGCTTGATCGTGATGCCGTCCTTGTCGGCGCGGTAGGTATAGCCGCCCGCCAGCGCCACGGCGGTGATGACCGACATGCCGTTGACGTAATCATAGCTGCCGGGCTTCATCACCTCGCCGATGATGAAAAAGGGCCGGTAGTTGACGACCTCCACGCTGACGCGCGGGTCTTTCATGTAGCCGTCGCGCAGCTTGGCGGCGATGGCTTTCTGCATGCCGGAAAGGGTCAGGCCCGCGGCCTTGACGCCGCCGATCAGCGGCATGGAAATCGTGCCGGTGGAGGCGACCTCGAACGGGCCGGAAAGGTCCGGCTCGCCGAACACGGTCACCCGCAATTTGTCGCCCACGCCCAGAATATAATCGCCGGACCCCGAAGCGGCGGCCGGCGGCGCGCCCGGCTCCGGCTGCGCCGGCAACGGCGGCGCAAGCAGAATGAGCGCGAAGAACATTCCGGCAAGATACAGGCCACGGGAAAGCATGATGCGCCTCACGTCAATCAGTGCTGGATGCCAAGGCGGAGCAGGAACACATGCGCGTCGTAATCATTGCCGGCGACGTTCGAATCCCTTTTTACGAAATCATACGTCGCATCGGCATACAGGTTGCGCGAGATGAAATAGCGCGCCCCTGCCCCTGCGGTGTAGATATTGTCCTCGCGCGCGGAATTCTGGAAATCGTAATTGCTGTAGCTGAGATTGCCTTCCAGGATCACATTGCGCCGCAGCTCATGCGTGAGGGTCGCCGATCCGCCGGTGTTGATGAAAGAGCTGGAGCCCGCCACGGTCGTCTCCTCGATGCCGCGCGACATTTCCCCTTGCACCGAGGTCAGCTCGGTGACGTTCCACAGGACATGGCCGCCGAAATCCAGCATGCCGATATGGCCGCCGGGGAAGTTGTAGTAATCGCGCTCCCTGTAGCCGATATAGGCTTCGCCCGTGGTCACGCCGCCAAAATCCATCCGCGCGCCCACATGACCCATCCGGTCCGTGGAGGAACGCAACGAATTCACCACGTAATCGCGGACGCCATACTGGCCGCGCGCAAACGGCACGATATTCGCGGTGTATTCATAGGCCGCTTCGCCGCTCAGGATGTTGTTGGTGCGGTCGCGGGCGCTTTGCGAAGCGCGGCCGCCGCCCACCAGCTTGACCGCGTCGAACTCATAATAGTCGTAATCGTATTTGCCCTTCACCTTCAGCCGGCCCACGCCGCGGAAGGCTTCCGCCCCGGCCGTGATCCGGTTGTACTGGACGGGCTCGGCCGCGGCGCCCGCGGTGTTGGGCGAGGCGCGCGGCTCGGTGACGCGCTGGTAGCCGGCGGTCACGCCCATCCAGATCTGCCGCGCAATGTCATAGCGGCCTTCCGCCTGCATGGCGCCGCCGAGATAGTCTTCCGTGCCGTTATCCAGATAGTGGTTGTAGTCGGCGACGCCGGTGAACGCGACGGCATGGCGGCCCCAGTTCGACACGGCGGCCAGCGCCGGCGCGATCTTGGTGACGAAATCGCCGGTCGGTCCGGTCTGGGCCGAATAGATGTTGGTGTTGTAGTATTCGGCAATCGTGAGACCCGGAAAAAACTGAAACGCGCCAAGTTCAACCGGAATGGGATCGAAATCGGGACGCGGGCGCTGCGCCACCGACTGGCCGCGCACCGGATCATACTGCTCGGTGGTGGACCGGCGCAGGTTGATGGCTCCTTCCGGCTGCGGGCGGCCGCCGAAGAATCCCTGGGCCCGCGCGTCAAGGGGAAGGACGAGGCAAACCAGCAACGGCAGGACAAGGAGTTTTTTCATGAGGGCTGTTCTCAAGGGAGCGGAACCGGGGAGTGGAAAAACGGATCTGGACACATCTAGGGTCAAGATTCATTTGATTACCTAGGGAGTCTAAACTCAATTAAACAGGTTTTTCATCCCGAAAACAACTTCTCACCCCGGCCCCGGCTTTTCCGCCTCCGCAAGCTTCGGCGTGACGAAAAGGTAAAACCTCGGCGTAGCCGCAGGCGAAGCCGGGCGCAGGGGTAAACTCCAGCCGGGGTCCAGCATGAAGCCGGAGGCTTCATGCAACCGCCTGCGGCGGTTGCTGGATTCCGGCTTCCGCCGGAATGAGCAATTCTCTGTTTGATTTGATTCATTTCTAGTTGAGTTTAGACCCTAATCCGCGCTCGGCGTCAGGGCGCCAAGCGCCCCGATGGTCGGCACGGTGGGCACCTGGGCGAGCGAGACTTCGTTTTGCAATTCCGCGCTGTCGCAGGCCGGATTCTCTTCCAGCGCGGCGTTGGCGTCGGCCAGAAAATCCGCGTGCAGATTTGGCGCGGCCGCCGCGATATTCGGAACGCTGCTCATGGTCAGCGCCGCGCCGAGAATGGTGATGGCGCCGCGGCAGTCTTTCTGCTGGAAGTCCGTTTCCTTCGCCGCGGTTTCAACGGCAAGAAGGATGCCGGCGGCCTGGCCCGCGTCGCCGGGCGGGACATGGATGATGAACGGAACCGCCGCCAGGAAGATTTTCGCGGCGGCGTCGATATCCGGCAGCCTGTCCCGCGCCTTTTGAAGAAGGAACATGGCGATATCGCCCAATGCGCCGGGATTGTTGGCGGCAATGGTGTTGATCCGGCCGAAATCGTTCCTGGCGATCGCGGCATCCATCTGGCCGGGCCAGGCGGCCAGGCCAGGCGTGCTGAAAAGAAGCGCGCACAACAGCGTCGTGGCTGCGAAAATATTTTTCATGACGATATTCCCTCGCGGAACGCAAGAATCATCCCCCGGCCCGTGATGGACGGTCGCGGGAAGCATGATCCGTTACATTTTTAGCGAGAGAAGCCGGAAAGCGGCAAGTCCATAATGCCGGGGAAACAACCTATGCGTGTATCCTGTACCGGCGGACCCTAACGCTTTTTACAGCTTGAAAGCCTTTTAATCCAGTGATCGCCGAACATGGGATCTTCGTCATGCTCCTGCAAAAAGCGGTTCTGCAATGTATAGGCTTCGCGCTCCTTGGCATTCGGACAGGGATAGCGCTTTCCGCTTAACATCTGGGCATGATGGACCATTTCGTGAACGAGATAGCTTTGTGAGCGGACCGACTCCGGGTCCCAGATGACGTTGTTGATGATGATTTGTCCGGGCAGATAGGCGGCCATCGCCCGGGCCTGCTGCACGCCTCTCAGGCCCAGCGATGTTTTCAGGATCCGGCCGCTGGCGATGGCAAGAGGCAGCACGCGGATCCTGGTGTTGGTTGCGTCTTCCACCCAGCGGGCCAGCGGCCGGAGCGTGGCGGGGGCGATGATCGTGCCGTCGCGCACGGCGGCCCGCGAAGATTCGGGAAAGCCGGAAAAAAGAATCAGCAAAACAAAAATCGCGGCAACGGAAATACGCGGCATGAAAATGACCCTTTTGAATATAAGGGTCATTCTGGGTTCGCCGCTTTAAGTGGCGTTTAATCATTGAAAAGCTTCGACTCAAATGTATCTTGAATTTTATCGACACGTGTTGATCGGATTATCTTCTTCCCATGAAGATGCAATTTTATCGAAAAAATATTTTCGCGCGGCGCGATTTTCTGAAACTGCTCGGCCTCGGCGCCGCGCTGGGCGCGGCCTCCTGCGCGCAAGCCGGCGGCGATCTTTTTTTCGAAAGCCTCGGCCTTGGCGCGCGCGCCGGGCGGCGCGGGCGGCTCTACGGCGCGGCGGCGCAAGGCGCGCATCTGGACGATGCGCCTTTCGCCGCGGCGCTGCGGCGCGAATGCGCGGGCCTTGTGCCCGAAGCCGGGTTGAAGTGGCGCGCGTTGCGTCCGTCGCCGGCGGAATTCGATTTTGCCGGCTATCGCCGCCTCGCCGCCTTCGCGGAAAAACACGGCCTGGCGGTGCGCGGGCATGTGCTGGTCTGGCATCGCGCCAATCCGCCCTGGCTGGCGGCGGCGCTCGAAAGACCGGACGCGGCGGAAAAAATCCTTGAAGGCCATATCCGCCCTGTGCTGCGCGAAACCGCGCCGCTCATCAAGGAGTGGGACGTGGTGAACGAGGCCGTGCATCCTCTCTCAACCCGCGCCGATGGATTGCGGCCTTCGCCCTGGCTGAAGGCGCTTGGCCCGTCCTATGTGCCCCTGGCCTTCCACATGGCGCGGGCGGCGGGACCGGAACTGACGCTTGTCTACAATGACTACGGCATGGAATACGGCGATGAAAACGGACGGCGGCGGCGCCGCGACATCCTGCGCCTGCTGGAGCGGCTGAAAAAGGAAGGCGCGCCCGTCCATGCGCTTGGCCTGCAAAGTCATTTGCAGGCAGGGCGGCCTCTTGGCGGGCGGGCCTTCACGGATTTTCTGTCGGAGGCGCGGGGCATGGGCCTTGCCCTGCACGTGACCGAGCTTGACCTCGACCTGAGCCGCCTGCGGGGCCGGACCGGCGACGTCATCCGCCTTGGACAGAACACGCTTGCCGCCTATCTGGATGCGTTGCGTCGTGACGGACCCGTGCCGGTGCTGTTCACCTGGGGGCTTTCCAGCCGCCATAGCTGGCTCAACGCCGTGCCGGGAAAAAACGCGCAAGGCGCGCTGCCGCTGGATGACGCCCTGGCGCGCGGCGCGTTCTGGCGCACGCTGCGCCGCCACTGGGCGGAAGCATAATGAGGGGTCGGAAAAGGGTCGAAAGGGTCAAGAGGGTCATTGATTGACCCTTTCGCCCCTTATGACCCTATCGACCCTTTAAAAAGCGTGGTCGCGCTTCAGCAGCACGGGAATGGTCTTCAAGAGAATGATGATATCCAGCCACAGGCTCCAGTTCCGCGCGTACCACACCTCCAGCGTCACGCGCTGGCGGAAGGTCAGGCTGTTGCGGCCGCTGACCTGCCAGGGACCGGTGATGCCGGGCAGAACGGCTTCATAGGCGCCGATGTCGCCTTCGTAGAATTCGCGCTGGTCCGGCAGGATGGGGCGCGGCCCCACCAGGCTCATGTCGCCCATCAGCACGTTGAAAAGCTGCGGCATCTCGTCGATGCTCCTGTTGCGGATGAAAACGCCGATGGGCGTGATGCGCGGATCGTCCTTCAGCTTCTGGAACCGCTTCCATTCGGCGGCGGCTTCGGGATTGTCGTCCAGGTGGCGTTGCAGCACGGCCTCGGCGTCCGGCCGCATCGAGCGGAGCTTGTAGCAGGTGAAGATCCGTCCGCGCCGGCCGACGCGCGGCTGGCGGTAAAAGGCCTGGCCGCCCTCCAGCTTCAGGACCGCCGCCAGCGCCAGGAGCGGCAGTACAAAAACCGCCAGCACCGTCCCCGACACCAGAACGTCGAACGAGCGCTTGATCAGGCGGGGCAGCGGCATGCGCAGGCGGTTGATGTCGTGCAGCATCGTCACGTCATGCATGATGAAGTGGTGCGGCGCGAGCGAGGTGGTGGGAAAGCCCAAGACCGGCGGCACAATGGAATAGGGAATCTGGCCGCGCAAAATGGCCTGCAAGGCCGGCTGGAAGCGGACAAGGTCGGCACCTTCCATCGCCAGCAGCAGATAGCTGGCGTCGTGCAGCACCATCAGCCGCCGCCATGCCGCCGGGCGGATCAGTTCGTCGAGGCGCGCGGCGGGGACATGCCGCTTTATCTCGAAGCCCAGTCCGGGCTCCGATTGCAGCGCGCCCCGCGCCGCCGTGGCGGTGGGCCCGCCGCCGATCAGCAGCGCCGGCACGTTCCAGCGTCCCCGCGCCTGCAAGTGGCGGCGCGCCAGAGCGCGGCCCGCGAACAGGAAAACGCCGAAAAACGTCCAGCCCAGTCCGAGCCACAGGCGCGACAAATCGCCCTTCAGCGCGAATTGCAGAAACCCGCCCAACATCAGCCCCGCCGAAGCCACGATCACCAGATGGCCCACGGTCTCCCAGAACGGCAGGCGGTTGCGGTAATGGCCCTTGATGTCCAGCCACAGGATGGCGATCAGCCCCAGGCCGACGAACATGCCGAATTCCTGCAAGGAGGCCAGGCTGACGAGTTCCTGGAACCCGGTTCCGAAAACAAAATTGCCCATGGCCCAGGCCAGAAGGCCGCCCGCCACGAAAGCCAGATGAAGGGCGACCATGTCGCTGACCAGAAACCAGCGGCCGCTTTCGCGCAGGATGCGCGACGAACGGGACAGGGCGCCGAGATTCCCGGCGGGCGCGCCCGCCCGCGCCGCGCGGGCAAGCCCGGCGACCTCCTCGGCCAGAAGACCGGGATCATCGGCGGGTTCGCCAAAAAGGTCCTTTTGGATGCGGGCGGATGCGTCCCGCGCCTCGCAGGATTCGGCGGCTTCGGCAATGGTATGTGTTGATTCAGGAGGCATTCTGAAAATCTTTTTGCCGGAAGCGCAAAAAGCCGTTCATGGGAACCACGTCAATAAGGACCTCTTTATACAACAAATTTTCTCCATGTTTTCCACGGCGCAATTATTTTCAGCCCGATTCCTTTCAATCATGTCATCAAGGCACATCCCCCCTCCCTTCGGGGGAGAAGAATCATTGGGGGCGTAAGGGGGCGAAAGGGTCAAAAGGGTCTTCGACTCTCTCGACCCTTTTCAATACGGGCGTAGCGAGTTTGGCAAAGCCCGCACCCCCGCGAAAGCGGGGGCCTGCCAAAACAGCATAAGGCGTGGGGACAAGTCCGCCTTCGCCTTTCAGGCTACGGCGGACATAAGCTTTGCCAGGGCTCGGCTTGCGCCTCGCCGGGCAAAGCTAATGGTGGGCGATATAGGGCTCGAACCTATGACCCGCTGATTAAGAGTCAGCTGCTCTACCAACTGAGCTAATCGCCCGGAACGCGCGCGCGGAAAGCGCCCTTTTAGCGCCGGGAAATGGTTTTGTCCACCCTTGCCTGGCGCTACCCGGCAGCCGGAACGGCACGCGGGGCCTTGCCAGAAATGGGCCGGTCGGCCCTTTGCGGGACAGGCCCTGGCGCAAGCCAGGGCAGCGCCACGGCCGCAATACCCATGATATGTCCGAATGGCCCGGTGAGGATGGCGTTGTTGTCGGTCGGAAAAACAAAATCCGTGCAATCGGCCCATTGAACGTCCGCTTGCGCCAGAATCATCCTCTTTGCCCAATCCTGCAATTTCGCGCGGGAAATCCTGGTATTGCTTTCCGGCGTTTTTTTGCCGAGGGGCGTGATCGTAATCTCAAATTCATCATCATTTATCGAAAGCGTGACCGTCAGGTCGCCGTCAAGCTCGCCGGATGCATTTTCCGCGAACCTGAACCTTAATTCACCCCTGTCACAGAGGGCCTGAACAAGGCATGCAGCCTGACGGCGGGCGGTCTTGATATTTTCCGCGCTTCGTCCAGGGCAATTCGCTTCCTGCCAGAGTGAATCATCAATAATTATTTCCCGAATACGCGCCATATCATGTCCTCCAAAAAATCGCCGGCAATTTAACCATCCGGCGGCAACCCGGCAAGCGGCAAGGAGCTATCCCCGCCGGTCGCGGAAAAAGCCCCAGGCGGCGCGATGCCGGGCCAGGAAATCAAGATCGAAGGCGTGGACGCGCACGCCTTCCCCGTCCCGGTCCATGTCCTGCGCCAGTTCGCCGCCGTGATCGCAGATAAAGCTGGAGCCGTAGAATGTCTGCGGGCTTCCGGGGCCCTTCTCCACGCCCACGCGGTTGCTGGCGGCGACCGGCGCCACGTTGCTGACGGCATGGCCCTGCATGGCGCGCCGCCACGGATCGCGCGTATCAAGGCCGGCGTCCCGCGGCTCGCTGCCGATGGCGGTGGGATAAAGCAGCGCCTCGGCTCCCATCAACATCAGGGCGCGGGCGCATTCGGGAAACCACTGGTCCCAGCAGATGCCGACGCCCACCACGCCCTTTCTTGTCTTCCACACCCTGTAACCGGTGTCGCCGGGACGGAAATAATATTTCTCGTTATAGCCGGGACCGTCGGGGATATGCGTCTTGCGGTAGACGCCCATGATCTCGCCCGCCTCGTCCAGCATCGCCACGCTGTTGTAGTAATGCGGCCCCTCGCGCTCGAAGATGGAAACGGGAACAGCCACCTTCAGCGCCTTCGCCACCGGCCGCAATCCGGTCACGCAGGGATGCTCCGCCACGGGATACGCGAACTCGAACCAACGGGCGTCCTGCGTGGTGCAGAAATAGGGGCCCTGGAAAAGCTCCGGCGGCAGGATCACCTCCGCGCCCTGCTTCGCCGCCTCTTCGATGAAGGCGGCGGTCTTGCCGATATTGGCCTTCATGTCCTTGCCATAGGAGGACTGAATAATGCCGATGGAAAGGGTGCGGGACATGAGGTCAGGGTATGGAGTATGGGGCCGGGGGTGTCAAGGCACCGGCCGGCCGCAAGGATTTGCCGCGCACCTTCCGCCCCCAACACCCGATGATCCCAGGCCCGCGCCTATTCCGGCTCCGGCTGGGTGATGCAGTGGAACGAGCCGCCGCCGGTCAGGATGGCTTCCGAGGACAGCGCGATCACCTTCCGCCCCGGAAAAAGCGGCGCGAGCGCCGCCACGGCGTCCTCCGCCCGGTCGTTATAGGCCGGTACCGCCACGCAGGCATTGCCGATCACGAAATTCATGTGGCTGGCGGCGGCGGGAATGCCGTCGTCGCGCTCCACCCGGCCGGGGCCGGGAACGGGAATGACGCTCAGCGGCTTTCCCTCCGCGTCGCTCATTTTTTCAAGCGCCGTTTGAACAGCATGCAGCAGGGCGGCGTTGGGATCGTCATCGCCCGAAGGCGTCTGGCAGACCACCGTGCCGGGGGCGACGAAGCGGGCCAGGTTGTCGACATGCCCGTCGGTGTGGTCTTCCAGAAGCCCGTGGTCGAGCCACAGTATTTTCCGCGCCCCCAGCGCCTTGATGAGGGCGGCCTCGGCCTGCGCCTCGCTCCCCGCCCATTCGGGATTGCGGTTGGGATTCAGGAGGCACTGGCGCGTGGTCAGCAAAAGCCCGCCGCCGTCCGTTTCAATTGCCCCGCCCTCAAGGATGAAATCATGCACGAGGGCTTTCGCCCCCGAAAGCTTCGCCAGCGCCGCGGCGACGCCATCGTCATTCTGCAAAACATATTTTCCGCCCCAGCCGTTGAAGCGGAATACATGGGCGGTGGGAGTCCGCGAATGCGCGCCGTCGCGGGGACGTTCTTTTTCGCTCTTATCCTCGTCCCTCCGAACCTCCGAATCTTCGAACCCGAATACCGGTCCCGTATCGCGCAGCCAGATATCGCCAAAAGGCAGCGGCACGATTTCCGCGTCCTCCCCCAGCATCTCCTTCGCCGCCTCGATGTGCTCGCGTCCGTTGCAGGCCAGGACCTTTACCGTCTCGCCCGCCGAGAGGGCAAAGACCAGCGCGGCCACTTCCTCCCGCGCCGCCTCCAGATCCTCTCCCCACAGGTCGGGATGCGAGGGCCAGGCGGTCCAGATGCATTTGTGCCGCGCCCATTCGGGCGGAATGCTGGGAACCGGTGATGAAAAAGTCCGCGCCATGGATTTTTATATACCGCCTCCGGCGCGCCTTGGCCATTCTTTCTGGGAGAGACCCGGAGAGGAATATCGAAAAGGGTCGGGAGGGTCGGAAGGGTCAAGAGGGTCAAAGACCCTTGCGATCCTTTTGCTCCCTTATGTCCTCCAATAATCCCTCCCCCTTCCCCCTCCCAGAGGGAGGGGGTGCGGTTTTTATCCCCCTCCCTCTGGGAGGGGTTAGGGGAGGGTCCATGCGCAGGTTTCATGGGCAACGCTTCTTCTTATGGAAAGGTCTTCCCTCCCCCTTTCCCCTCCCAAAGGGAGGGGGGTGCGGTTTTTATCCCCCTCCCTCTGGGAGGGGTTAGGGGAGGGTCCATGCGCATGCTTCATGGGCCATGCTTCTTCTTATGGAAAAATCTTCCCTCCCCCTTGCCCCCTCCCAGAGGGAGGGGGAAGTGATTTTCATTCCCCTCCTTTTGGGAAGGGTTAGGGGAGGGATATTGAAAAGGGTCGGAAGGGTCAGGAGGGTCTTT
The DNA here is from genome assembly GCA_028278105.1 of Alphaproteobacteria bacterium. Lineage (GTDB taxonomy): Bacteria > Pseudomonadota > Alphaproteobacteria > UBA9219 > RGZA01 > JACQAB01. The sequence continues at coordinate 10,254 of JANQEX010000069.1, forward strand.
CTTATTGACCCCGTTGACCCTTCCGACCCCCTCGACCCTTTATTTGTGCCCCTCAATGACCCTTTCCGTTGCCGTCATGCCGCGAAAAGCTTCGCATGTTCCCGGCGCTTGCGCTTTCTCCACGCGCCGCGATGATAGGCGTCCGAGGCCAGCAGCGGGATCACGCTGCCCGCCTCGGCATAGACCATCTGCTCGAAGCAGGTGTCCACCTTGCCCCAGGAACAGGCCTCTTTCAGGGTGGAGGAGGAGCAGGCGCCGTCGCGCACGTCGGCCACCGTCACCTGAACGGCGTATTTGTGCATGTCCACGTCCTGGCCGAGAATTTCGGCGCAGACCACCGTATCCTGCATGAAATTCTTGGGCACGCCGCCGCCGATCATCAGAAGGCCGGTGGCGCCTGCCTTGATTTTCACCTCGGTCAGCTCGCGGAAATCGGCCACGCTGTCGATGGTCAGGTGCTTTTGCGGATTCCGCGCCTGATGCAGCACGAGGCCGAATCCGGCGGAGGAATCGGTAAAGGCCGGACAGAACACCGGCACGCCGTGGTCATGGGCGGTTTCGACCAGCGAGTTCCTTTTCCGCGCGTTCTTCTTCAGCCATTTGCCCATTTCGTGGATGAAGGCGCGGGAGGAATAGGGCCGGGCTTCAAGGGCATTGGCGATCTCGAACACCGTCCGGTCGCAGGCCTGAAGCTCCTCCTCGTCGATATAGGTGTCGTAGATGCGGTCGATGTAAAGCTCGCGCAGCGTTTTGTCGTCGGGAACCTGTCCGGCCTGGTAATGGCGGAAGCCCAGCGCCTCGAAAAAATCCATGTCCACAATGGCGGCGCCGGTGGCCACCACCACGTCCACCATGTTGTAGCGGATCAGGTCGGCATAGAGATTCATGCAGCCGCCCGCCGAGGTGGAGCCCGCCAGGGTCAGCGCGACGGTGCAGCTTTCATCCTCCAGCATCCTGTTGAAGAGGCTGGCGGCGCGGGCCAGGTCGCGGCTGGTGAAGCTCATCCCGTCCATGGCCGCGAGGATGGGGCGGGCGTCGAACGACGTGATGTCGATATGCTCAACCGGCCGGTCGAGCAGTTCGGCCTTGCGGTTGGGCCGGGTCTGGGTTGGGGCGGTCATGGGACGTTCTCAACTGAAATGATAAAAAGCGGCACAAGCCATATTGTCATTGCGAGGGAGCTTTGCTCCCGAAGCAATCCAGAATAATAAGGTGAACTGGATTGCTCCCTGCTTCGCCTTCGGCTCCGCAGGGCCAGTGGAGCAAGCCAGCCCGGCGTAGCTTCAGCGAAGACGGGTCGTCGGCCGCCTTCGTTTCACCACGGCGCGGCTCCGCGCAACGACAGTTTGTTCAAAACCATCCGGCCATGCTGGATGTAGTAAAAGAAGGCCACGGGGTAAAGGGCTTTTTGTGCGTGACCCTAGAACCCCACCAGGCTCGGCGCGGAATCGTCTTCCTGCCAGAAGCCGGGGGTGGAGAGCATGGGCGCGCCGGCCACTTCCACGGGATCGGATGACGCGCCAAAGCCGTTGAAGCCGGACTGGAGCGCGGCGGAATAGCCGCCGGTCTGGCCCAGCTCGATCCAGTCGCCCTCCTCCACGTCCTGGGGCAGAAGCACCGGCGTTTTCAGCGCGTCGATGGAATCGCAGGTGGGACCCAGCAGCGCGAAGCGCGCCATTCTGGCCGAAGGCGCCGGGCCTTCGGGGCGGATCAGGCGCACGGGATAGGACAGGCGGCTGATGCCGGCGTCGAATAGCCCGCCATAGACGCCGTCATTGATGTAAAGGCGGTTTTCCTTGCGCAATTCCACCCGCGCCACCAGCGAGCCCGATTCCTGCACCAGCGCCCGTCCCGGCTCGCACCAGAGCTTGGTTTTCTTGGGCAGCTTCAGGGCCTCGGCGGCCTGCGCGATGGCGTCCACATAAGAGGAAAGCGCCGGCGGCACAAGGCCGGTGAAGCTGACGGGAAAGCCGCCGCCCACGTCCAGAATGTCGGGATTGACCTTCGCGGCGGCGATGACCTCGCCCGCCAGCCGCAAGGCCTGGACATAGGCCACCGGGTCCATGGCCTGCTGGCCGACATGGAAGGAAAGGCCGCAGCATCGTGGGGCCAGCTTGCGGGCCTGGACCAGAAGCCCGGCCGCCTGCGCGGGCGGCGCGCCGAACTTGCCGGCCAGCGAATGGAAGGCATGCCGCCCCCCCACCGCCAGGCGCACCACGATGCCAAGGTCGCGCGCGCTGCGGGTCTCCTCCAGCAGCTTGAAAAGCTCCGGCACGCTGTCGATCACGAAATCGCGCACGCCATGCTGGAAATAACTCTTGCGGATGGCCTCGCGGCTTTTGACGGGATGCATGAAATGCATCCGGGCGCGCGGCAGCAGGCCCGCCACGAGTTCCACCTCGGCCAGGGAGGCCACGTCGAAATGGCGGATGCCCGACGCCCAGAGATGCCGCAACACATAAGGGGTGGGATTGGCCTTGACCGCATACAGCACCGCGCCGGGGAAATGGCGGATGAACCATTGCGCGGCGGCCTGAATCACCTGCGGACGGACCACATGCACGGGGCGGTCGGGCCGCGCCTCGTTGACGAACTGGTCGACGGAGGCGAAGGATTCCACGCCCGGCGGCAGGGGCAGCCGGCGGGAGCGCGGCGCGCGGACGGCCGCAGCTCCGGGCCGGTCTCTTCCGGCCGGGACGGGCGCGGTTTCCGTCGCGGATACTGTCACGGACGCCGTCGCGGATGCGGTTTCAAGGGAGCAGGAGCTTTCGGACGTTTCCCGCCCGGAATGCCCGGAAATAGCGACAGCCTTCAACTCGCCCATCTGGTGGTCTCCCGATCAATCGGTCACCGGACTTAAGGCACCCGGCAGCCAACCAACTTCAAGAGACGCGTCGTTACGTAAACACCAAAGGGCCAGTGGCACGTGCGCGTTCGCCGATCACAATTAGGCCCGAATTGTGAAAATTCAATAAAAATTTTACTCGCAAGGGTATTTTTTTGTGAATCCCGGCTACTGTGACCGGCGGACGACAGGAAGCGCGGAACGGAAAGGACTCGAATGGCACGGTCGAAAGACCCCGTCCGAAGATTGTTTGGGGGTAAATCACCTAAGCGTCTCGGTTTCTCGCCCGGCACGTCAGGAAGACGCCGGGCTTCGGAGAAACCCCCGCCGCCGCCGGAGCCTTTCAATGATCACGAAAGGCCTGCGGAAGATATTCCGCCGCTTTACGGACGGGAGGATGACTGGAGCGATCACCCGGCGCACCGGCCCAAAAGCCGCCAGGATGGCCCGGACCATCTTTCACGGACAAGCCAAACAAGCCAGAGCCTTCCGGCTGACATCCGCTTCCTGAAAGAACCGGCGCAAACACCGGTGGAGTCTTACTTTGAAAATCACCCTCGCACCCGGCTACGCCGAGGTCTTGACGTGCCCGTCGCGCCGAAGCTTGCGGAAGACAGATAGGCCGGGACCCGGCAGTCACCACAAACTCAGGCGCCCCCGCGAAAGCGGGGGCCTAGTTTTATTATTAGGGTCTAGACTCAATTTAAGAATTGCCCCTTGAAAAGATTCAGTTTCGCGTCATTCCAGCCAAGCCAGCCCCGGCGGAAGCCGGGGCTGGCATGACGTTTGGTTAAATTGAGTTCAGACCCTAAACAAACTGGGTCCCCGCTTTCGCGGGGACGCCTGGGTTTTGGGACCCCGTCGAAGCCTGTCCCTGCCCCCGCTGGAGTTCACCCCCGCGAAAGTAGGGGCGGGGGTAAACTCCAGCGGGAGTGGGCATGATGTTCATCAAACTGAGACACTCCCCAAACAGCGGCGCGCTTGCGCAAGCCGGGGGGAATGTTATGTTGCGGCGGTATTTTGCCGATTTTCAAGAGGATCCATTATGAGAGGCGCGCCAGGACAGACGACGGGCCATGAAACGCGGCCGCGCCTGGGAGAAGAACGGCCGGACCATCCCTTGTCCAGAAACGGGCTTTGCCGGGCCGGGACCCGCCGCGGGTCCAGCGTCAGCGGCGGCCCGGAGCCGCGGAATATGAGCCAGCCGGCTCCCCTGCCGCCGCGCCGGGGCTCTGCCAGGACGCCCCATGTTTAAACCCGCGCGGAAAGCGCGGTGACGGCCGAATCCTGCGATCCTCCCGGTCCGCCCGGCCCCTCTTGACGGGCGGCGGCGGGCTTTTATGCTTTCCACAGTCATTCCATCTTGAAGGAGCCCTCATGTTCCGCACCGCCACGCCCCGCCGGGCCGGATTCACGCTGATCGAGATTTCCATCGTGCTGGGCGTGCTGGCCATCGTCATGGCCGCCATCTGGCTGGTGGTGGGGACGGTGTTCGAAAACGTCAAGCATCACAAGGCGGGGAACGAGATGCAGCAGATCGTGCAGAATGTGCGCCAGCTCACCACGCGCATCAGCGCCTTCTCCAGCACGTCGGGCGACATCACCGCCGCCTATGACAATCAGGGCGCCTTCCCGGTCGAGATGCGCATCAACGAGGCCAACGGCAACGGCAACCTGAACCATCCCTGGTCGAACGCGGGCAACGCGGTGGACCTGACGATCGAGGGCCGGACCACCTTCGGCATCAAGTTCCGCAAGCTGCCCAAGAAGGCCTGCATCAGCCTGGCGACCAAGCTGTCGTCGGGCGAGCTTTCGGGGCTGGAGGCGGTGGTGATCAACGGCACCAGCAATTCGGGCACCGCGCTGCCCCTGAACGTGGTGACGGCCTCCACCCAATGCACGCAAAGCACCGCCACCAACACCATCCTGTGGAAATTCAACCTGCGCGGCACGTAGCCGGGGGGAAACGCCCGCGCCGTCCTTACGGGGATACCGAAGGCCGACGGCCCGCTTGCGCTAAAGCCATAACGGGCAAACCGGCCCGCAAGCGGGGCTCGCAAGGACGGCTTGTGTTTGCCACAACAGTTGTCGAGGGGCGGGGATTTTTCCCGCCCCTTTTTCATTAACCATGTTTGAAACTTTTATTGGCCGGAAAAGACATTATAAGTGTGTCTCCAGGCTGTTTTTAACCAACCGAATACCGGAGCATGTACAATGGCGATCAGCAATCCATGCGGAACATCAGAAAATCGCGGCCTTCGTGCAATTACGCAGGGGTTCGCCACGTCCAACAGCCATTTTTTGGCCGTGAAAAGGGATCAGGCGAACAAAGGCTGGATGACAGACGAAAGATTACCCGCCGCGCCGGACAAGCGGCGCAAGGGAACCCGGATTATTATTGACGGCCTGTGCCGTTGCACTTTCCAGTAACAGGAATTACCGCAGCGTGGCGCCGGCCGCCCTGGAAGCGGCGGCGATGATTTTTTCGGAAAGGGCTTCCAGCTCGCCTTCGGTCAGGCTCTTGCCGCGCGGCTGGATGCGCACCTCCACCGCGAGGGATTTCGATCCTTCCGGCACGCCCTCGCCCTCGTAAAGATCGAACACCTCCACGCCCGCGATCAACTCGCGCGACGCGCCCTGCACGGCGCGGACCAGCGCGCCGGCCGCGGCGTCGCGTGGCATCCGAAAGGCGAAGTCGCGCACGACCGGCTGCAATTCGGGCAGATCCACCGGGGGCCTTGCCGCGCCCGTTTCCTTCAGGGACGGCAGGGCGTCGAAAAACAACTCGAACCCGCAGGCGGGCGTCCGGATATCCAGTTGCCGCAGGATGGCGGGATGAATTTCGCCAAATGCGCCCAGCACCGCGCCGCCCAGCCTTAAAACGCCGGAGCGCCCCGGATGAAACCAGCCCGGCGCGCCGGGAGAGGCCTGAACGCCGGCAACCGGCGCGCCGACCGCCGCCAGGGCCGCCCGCGCGTCCGCCTTGGCGTCGAACAGGTCAGCCGCCCGCGCTTTTTCCGCCCAGTGGCGGGGCCGGGCCAGGCCCGCGCGCACGCCGCCGACGCAAAAGCCCTGATCCTCCGGCGCGAGCCCGTGATAGACCGCGCCCGCCTCGAACAGCGCGGCATCGGGATAGCCCCGTCCCGCGTTGCGCGCCGCCGCCTGCAACAGATTGGGCAGCAGGGTTTTCCGCATCACGTCCAGGTCGGACGAGATGGGATTTTGCAGGCGCGGCCCTTCGCCGCCGAAAAGCGCGGCCAGGGACGCGGGCATGAACGACCAGGTGACGGCCTCCAGCATGCCGCGCGCGGCGAGCGCCCGCTTCGCGGCCTCGGCCCTTCTCTGCGCGGGCAGGAACGGATTTTCGGCAAAGACCTGAAGCCGCGGCATGGAGACGGGAGGAATGGCGTCGTAGCCCTTCAGGCGCAAAATCTCTTCCACGCAATCGGCCTCGCCTTCCATGTCGGGACGCCAGCCGGGAAAGGCCACGTCCAGCCCGCCCGGCGCGTCCTTCACGGTACAACCAATCGCTTCCAGCAGTTTTTTCTGCTCAAGAACCGGCACGTCCAGCCCGCCAAGGGTCTTGCACCGGCTGGCGCGCAGATGGGCCGCGCCGCTCACCTTCGGCGGCGCGCCGGCCACCACCAGCTCGCTGGCCACGCCGCCGCAAATATCCAGGATCAGTTTCGTGGCAAGCCCGGCGGCTTCCAGCATGAAGCCGGGATCCACCCCGCGCTCGAACCGCGTGCGGGCATCGGAGGTGATTTGCAATCTGCGCCCGCTCCGGGCGGTGCGGACGGGGTCGAAATACGCGCATTCCAGAAAGGCTTCGGTCGTGGTTCCGGTGCAGCCGCTTTCCATGCCGCCCATGATTCCGGCGATGGCGTGCGCCGTCTCATGGTCGGCGATTACGGTGATATCGGGATCCAGCGCGTATTCCTTGCCGTTCAGGGCCAGGATCTTTTCGCCCGGTTCGGCAGGGCGCGCGCGGATGCCGCCCTTGACCTTGGCCGCGTCGAACACATGCAGGGGCCGCGCGGCGTCGATGGTCAGGTAATTGGTGATGTCCACCAGGGCCGAGATGGGCTTCTGGCCGATGGCCTTCAGCCGGTTTTGCAGCCATTCGGGCGAGGGACCGTTTCGGAGGCCCTTGAAATACCGCCCCACCAGATAGGGGCAGGCCGTTTTGTCGTCCGTCGCAAGCGCGATCCCGAACGGACTTTTGAATGCGCCCGTCACGGCGTTCGCGCCGCGGGGTTTCAGCCGGCCCATGCCGACCGCCGCCAGATCACGGGCGATGCCGCGCACGCCAAAACAGTCGGGCCGGTTGGGCGTGAGCCTGATTTCGAACACCGGATCGCTCAATCCGCGATAGGCGGCGAAGGACTGTCCCACCGGCGCGTCATCGGGCAGTTCGATGATGCCTTCATGATCCTCGCCAAGCTGCAATTCGCGGGCCGAGCACAGCATGCCCCGGCTTTCCACGCCGCGGATGCCGGAAATTTTCAGCGCAGCGCCGCTGGCCGGAATCACCGTGCCGGGCGCGGCGAACACGCCTTTCAGCCCGGTCCGCGCATTGGGCGCGCCGCACACCACCGCCACCATGGCCGAACCCGTATCCACCTTGCACAGCTTCAGCCGGTCGGCATGGGGATGCTTTTCGGCGCTTTCAATCCGCGCCACGATGAAAGGGGCAAGCGCCGCCGCGGGGTCGGACAGGCTTTCCACTTCCAGTCCGATGGCGGTCATCTTGCCGGCCAGTTCCTCCGCGCCGGCATCCGTTTCCAGATGGTCCTTCAGCCAGGAAAGGGTGAATTTCATAGCGGCCTCATTTTCTTCAGGCGCCCCCGCGAAAGCGGGGGCCTAGTTTCATTATTAAACAAACTGGGTCCCCGCTTACGCGGGGACGCCTGGATTTTTATTGATCCAATACTGAAAACCCATAATGCCTCAGCCAGCGCAGATCGGCCTCGAAAAAGGTGCGCAGGTCGGGGATGCCGTATTTCAGCATGGCCAGCCGCTCCACGCCCATGCCGAAGGCGTAACCCTGATACCGCGCCGGGTCCACGCCGCAATTTTGCAAAACCTTGGGATGCACCATGCCGCAACCCAGCACTTCCAGCCAGTCCTCGCCCTCGCAGATCTTCAGCCCGCCGTCCGAGCGGTCGCAGCCGATATCCACCTCGGCCGAGGGCTCGGTAAAGGGAAAGTAGGACGGGCGGAAGCGCAGCTTCAGATTCGGGGCGTTGAAATAGGCCCGCATGAAATCGGCAAGCGTGCCTTTCAGATGGCCCATATGGGTGGCCTCGTCCACCACCAGCCCCTCCACCTGATGGAACATGGGCGCGTGCGTCTGGTCGGAATCGCAGCGGAACACCCGTCCCGGCGCCAGAACGCGCAGGGGCGGTTTTTCCTTGAGCATCGCGCGCACCTGCACCGGGCTGGTATGGGTGCGCAGGACGTAGGGTTTGGGGTTTTGGGCAGGGGGTTCAGGGTCAGATTGCCCCGTTTCAGACCCCATACCCTCAACCCCAGATCCCATACCCTCCAGATAAAACGTATCCTGCATCTGGCGGGCGGGATGGTCGGGCGGCATGTTGAGCGCGGTGAAATTCAGCGCGTCGTCCTCGATATGCGGGCCCTCGGCCACCTTGAAGCCCATCTGCGCGAACAGGTTGCAGATTTCGGCGATGGTTCGGGTGATGGGATGCAGCGCCCCCGTCTGTTCCGGGCGCGGGGAAAGGGTGACGTCGGCGCGCTCGAAGGCCAGGCGCGCGTCCAGATCTTTCGCTTCAATCGCCGCGCGCCGCGCGGCGATCAGCTCCTCCAGCTCGTCTTTCAGCGTATTGATCCGCGCGCCGAATTCCCTGCGTTCACCTTCCGGCAGGCCGCCGAGCGTTTTCAAAAGCCCGGTCACCTTGCCCTTTTTGCCAAGCGCCGCCACCCGCGCCACCTCCAGCGCGGCAAGGTCGGTCGCGGCTTCAATGGCGCCCGCGCATTCGGATTTGAGGGTGGAAAGGTCGGTCATGAGGTTCGGAGGGTCGAAGGTTCGGAGGTTCGAAGGGTCGAAGGTGCGGAGATTCAAAGTGATGGAAAGGACAACCTTTCCTATAAGCCCATGAACCTATGCACCTCCGAACCTTCGACCCTCCGAACCTTCGCACCTATCTTGCTTTCAACGCTTCGGCCGCTTTCTTCACCACCGCTTCAAAGCCGGCGGGTTCGGTGGCGGCCAGTTCGGACAGCATCTTGCGGTTCAGCGAAACGCCGGCCAGCTTCAGCCCGTTGATGAGGCGGGCGTAGGTCAGGCCATGGGCGCGGGCGCCGGCATTGATGCGCTGGATCCACAGCCGGCGGAAATCGCGCTTGCGCGCGCGGCGGTCGCGGTAGGCGTAGCGCAGCGCCTTTTCCTTCTTCTGGATGGCGACGCGAAAGCAGGTCGAGGCCCGGCCGCGGTACCCCTTGGAGGAATTCAGGATTTTCTTGTGGCGGGCATGGGCGGTCACGCCGCGTTTGACTCTGGCCATGAGGTTATCTCCATTTGAAAAATATTTTCCGGTTCAGAGGTTCGAAGGTTCGGAGGTTCAGAGGTGCATAGGTTCATGGGCTTAAAGGGGAGGTCGTCCTCCGTCACTTCGAACCTTCGAACCTTCCTTCTACGAATTGCGCAAAAAATGACGGACCACGTTGTCGCCGTCGGTCTTGAACAGCACCTTGGTGCCGCGGGCGTCGCGCTTCATCTGCTGCGGGCGCTTGCGCATGCCGTGGCGCTTGCCGGCGTGCTGCGCCTTCACTTTTCCGGTCGCGGTCAGCTTGAACCGCTTCTTGGACCCGGAATGGGTCTTGAGCTTGGGCATTTGGAACTCCGTTAAGGTTCGAAGGTTCGGAGGTGCGAAGGGACGGAGGTTCGAAGGTTCGGAGGTTCGAAAGGATGGAGGATAGCCCCCCTTTTAAGCCCATGAACCTATGCACCTCTGAACCTTCGAACCTCCAAACCTTTTGTCCGGGGCAGCCAGGCAGCCCTGCCCGCCGCCACCGAAGGGCGGTTTGATAGCAAACCAAAGCGTTTCATACAAGAATGATTACGCAAGGCCTTATGGTTAAGCGCTTTTTACAGGAGCCCGGCTTTTCCAGCCATTAACGATATGAAAAATCCCTTCAGGAAAAATTGGCTTGGTTTTTCAAATGAAAATATTTCAGGAGCCTTTATGCAAAAAAAGTTCCTACCCTCGGAACGCCGACCCTTGGAAACACCCACGGTCACGCGCCCGCCCCTGCCGCAGGAATCGCTAAAACGTCCAAGTCTGAAGGGGCTTGCCCGTCCCCAGCCACGATAAACGGGCAGGTACGCTTACGCAATCTTCATCACCTTGCCGGCGGCGCGGGATTTTCCCTCCACCATGATGGCCTCATGGGCGGCGAAGGCGGGCAAGGGGAGGGGAAATGTTCTTGCCACAGTTTATTTTCTAGCTGTCGCAGTTTGTTTGCCAGCCTACCCCGGCGGGGTAGACGCGGGAGTGGAGGATTGTGCCGTGGCCGCAATATCCGGCGACATGGCTTTATCCGGCGGCGCGGCTTCGCCGGCGGACGATTCGGCGGCGGGCGCGCTTTCCGGCGCGTCCGCTTCCGGCCGGACGGCCGTGTCCGGGGCGGAGGACTCCGTTCCACCCGGCGTTCCGGCGGGCGCGGGTTCGGGTTCGGCGGCTTTCCTTGCCTCGGCCTCCACGTCCGGCGGCGGGGGCGGCGCGGGTGGCGGCGGCGGTTCGGGCAAGGCGGGCTCGTTCGCGGGCGGCGGCGCGTAGGAAAGCTTCACCGGCACCTGCGCTTCCTTCAAAAGCGAGATGGCCGCGTCGCGCGCCTGCCTTGTGACTTCCGCGCCGGCGATCATGCGGGCGATTTCCTCAATGCGCTCTTCGGGCGAGAGACTCTTCACCTGCGTATAGGTCACGTCGTTGATTTCGCCCTTGCTCACCACCATATGGCCGGTGCCGCGGCTGGCCACCTGCGGCGAGTGGGTGACGACCAGCACCTGCGTGTCGCCGGCCAGCAGCGCGATGCGCTGGCCCACCGCGGCGGCGGTGGCGCCGCCCACGCCGGTATCGATTTCGTCGAAGATCAGGGTGGGGGTCTGTTGCAGGCGTTGCAGGATCACTTTCAGGGCCAGGATCATGCGCGCCAGTTCGCCGCCGGACGCGATGCGGGCAATCGCGCCGAAGGGCGAGCCCTTGTTGGTGCGCGCCGTGTAGACGGCGGCGTTGATGCCAAGAGGCCCCCACAGGTTGTTGGGAAGGTCCTCCACCTCCACGCGGAATTCGGCCTGGCCCAGGCGGATGGGCGGGAATTCGCCGGTGATGGCGGTGGAAAGCTCGCGCGCCGCGATCTTGCGGGCCTTGGAAAGGGCCTGCGCGTTGGTGTTGTATTCGCGCCGCGCGTCCATCAACTGGTCTTCCAACTGGGCGATCAGGTTGGCCGCGTTCTGGATGCGCAGCAGGCGGGCCGACAGGCGCTCGTACAGGTCCATGATCTCTTCCGGCGGACTGTCATGCAACTCGGAAAGGCGGCGGAAGGCGGCCAGGCGCTCCTCGACGGCGATCAGGGCCGAGGTGTCGATTTCGTAATTCGGCATCAGAATCTGCAATTCGGCGGTGGCGTCGCGCGTGCTTTGCAGGGATTGCCCAAGATGCCTTTCGAGGTTGGCCAGCGCTTCGGGATCAAAATGCCGGGTGCGCTCATGCAGGCGGTTGGCCTGGATCAGCGCGCGCTCGGCGCCCGATCCCGCCACAAGCTGCGCCTGCACGGCTTGCAGCATTTCGCCGATATTCTTGATCTTGGTGAGTTCCTTCTGCTTTTCGTCAAGTTCGGCGTATTCGCCGCGCTTGATCTTGAGCTTTTTCATCTCGGCCACGGTTTTGGTCAGCGTGATGCGCTCGTCGGCGGTCTGCGCCATGAAGGCGCGCTCGTCGTTCAGGGCCTTTTCGATGCGCTTCATCTCGTCCCAGGCGGCGCGCACCCTGGCCAGCAGGTCGCGGTAATTGCCGAACTGGTCGAGGAAAGTAAGCTGGCGCGCGGGATCGAGGATGCCCTGGTTGGCGAACTGGCCGTGAATTTCGGCCAGGGTCATGCCGAGATTCACCAGCACCTCGCGGTCCACCGCGGCGCCGTTCACCCGGGCCGTGTCGCCGCCGCCGGCGTTGACATGCCGCTCGACGAAGATCGGCTTTCCGGGATCGTCGGGGATGTTGTTCTCGGCCAGAAATTTGCGCGCGGCGCAGCCTCCCGGCACGTCGAACAGCGCCTCCACCTCCGAATGATCGGCGCCGTAGCGCACCGCCTCGTGATCGGCCTCGTCGCCCAGGATCAGGCCGAGGGCATCGAGCAGGATCGATTTGCCCGCGCCGGTTTCGCCGGTCACCACGGACAGGCCCTGCTGGAACTTCAGGGTCAGCTCCTTGATGATGACGAATTCGCGGATGGTGAGTTGCTTGAGCATGGCGCAGACGGGAACAGCGGGACGGTGGACAGAAAGGCGCTCTTGTGAAGGGGCCGGGAGGGTCTTAAAGGGTCGAAAGGGTCAAAGACCCTTTCCAAGACCCTTTTGACCCCTTTGACCCCAAATCATTTTCGCTTGCCGCTATCGTTCCTCCTTTTCCGGGTGAATGGTTCTAGGCCTTGTCTCCATGGCCCAGGGTTTCGCGGACCTCGTTCAGCGCCCGCACCAGCCCCTCCAGATAGCGGATGCGCGGCAGGCGGGTGACGGGAGTGACGGTGACGTCCATCACCTCTTCCTCCTTGTAAAGATGCACGTCGTCGATCTTGGGGTGGAACTGGGCTTCGTCCTCGGAAATCTCGCGGGCCACGATGCGCTTGACCACCGAACAGACTTCGTGGTGAATGGGGTTGTAGGCCTGGATGTGCTTGATCAGGCGCTTGGCCTCGTCGCGCCAGGCGCGCTCGCGCCATTCCTGCAGGCTGCCGGGGCGCACGTTGAAGGGCAGCGGCCCCAGAAGCTTCTCCACCGCCTGGTTGCGCATGAAGAAATTGACGGTGACGAAGGGGTCGTCCAGCCCGTCGATGTGGTCGCGGTGGAACTCGGCCAGCAGCTTCTTGCGGCCGTCATAGCCGCCTTTCATGATCTGGTAGACGGTCAGCTCGTTCGCCTGGTCGGGCCCGTCGGCCATGCGCAGGGTGAAGCCTTCCAGCGGGTTGGCGTTGATGGCGAAATTCACGCCGAATTCGCGGCCGATTTTTTCCAGGTCCACGCCGGTGACGGGGCAGGCACCCTTGAGGGAGAACTCGGCCGAGCTTTGCTCCATCTCGGCGCGTTTGAGCGCGACGGTATCGCCGTGCAGGTGGCCGGAGAAAACGTCAAGACGCTTCAGCGGCTTCTTGATGGTGTTTTCGTCGGCGATTTCGGTGACGGTGATTTCACCGAACGATGTGTTATAGACATTTGCCATGCGTGCCGGAATCCCATATGCGGTCAGGCCGGGTTTAGCAGCACAAGTTTAAACTTAACCCCTTAAGGCTTGGATAAAGCGGCGGTTAATGGGGGGTAAAGGGAGGGGCTAGGATCTAGGAGCTAGGATCTAGGGGCCGGAGGCTGAAAAAACGGGCATCGATTTACGATTTGTTATTATCGCGTTCATATTGCCTTTACCAAATTTTGAAACGACCGGATTTACTAGCCCCTAGCCCCTAGATCCTAACTCCTGGCCCCTACAATTTTCCGTACGCGCTCAAGGTCCTCCGGCGTGTCCACGCCAAGGGGCCGGGCGGACACAAGCGCGGCGTCGATGCGAAGACCAAGGACCAGCGCCCGAAGCTGCTCCAGCTTCTCGCGCGTCTCCAGCGCGCTTTTGGGCGCCTGCACGAAGGCTTGCAGCGCGGCGCGCCGCCAGGCATAGATGCCGATATGGCCGTAATGCGGCCCTTCGCCCGACGGGGCCAGGTTGCGCGTGAAATAGAGCGCGCGGCCGCGCGTCCGGCCGGGCGCGATTTCCAGAACCGCCTTCACGATCCGGGGTGCGGTCCGTTCCTCCGCCTCGCGGATTTCACAGGCCAGCGTGCCGATGTCGGTTTCGGGATTCCGCAAGAGGCCGAAGACTGTTTTGACCAGCGCCGGATCCAGCAAGGGCTCGTCGCCTTGCAGGTTGATGACGGCGTCGAATTTTTCGTCCCGGTCGATCTGTTGCAACGCGGCCCAGACACGGTCGGAGCCGCTGGCAAGATCCGGGTCGGTCATTACCGCTTGGCCGCCCGCCTTTTCCACCGCCGCGGCAATCGCGCGGTCGCCCGCCGCCACATAGGCCGGGCCGATCCCGGCTTTTTGCGCGTTGCGCCAGACGCGCACGATCATCGCCTCGCCACCGATGCCGGCCAGGGGCTTGCCGGGCAGGCGGGTGGACGCCATGCGCGCGGGAATGATGATGACCGGATTCATGTGCGTGGATATGAGGGTTCGAGGGTGACAAGGGGGAAAAGCTGATTGTAGGATCATAGCCCCTCCTTGGCTTCAGGGCATCCCATGAATAACGGCTTTTTCCCTGGCAAAATTCTGGCCGGGCTCGCGCTGGCGGTTGCCGCGGCGGTTGCGGCCGGATTTTTGTCGGACCAGCTTGTGGTTTCCGAACCGCCGAAAGTGAAAGGCTATGACATCGCCGCGACCGAAACCGCGCCGCCCGCCGATGCGCCGGTGGCAACGGCCACCGTCCCCGGCCGCGCGGCGCCGGAAACGGCGGAAGCTCCGGCGGCGCCGTCCGGCCCCGATCCCGCGGCGGGAAAGAAGGCCGCCCGCGCCTGCATCGCCTGTCACACCTTCAACAAGGGCGGGCCGAACCGGGCGGGGCCGAATTTGTGGGGCGTGGTGGGTCGCGCGGCGGGAGGCTCGGCCGGGTTCGCTTACTCCCCGGCCTTCAGGAAGCTGACCGGGCGCATCTGGACCGAAGCCGCGCTCGACGCCTATCTGAAAAATCCCAGGGCCGACGTGCCGGGAACCCGGATGCTGTTCGCGGGCCTGCCCAGGGAAGCCGACCGCGCCGATCTGATCGCGTATCTGAAAACGCTGAAGTGACGGCTTTGCCTGAAAAGCGGTGTGATCCCGCTTGATTTCTTGTGGGACTTCGGACCGATACAACAAACGTTCCGGGCAAGTGGACACAGCCCGTGCGACCCGGAATCCCATTTGTTTTTGGCCAAAATAAAATGGGATTCCCGCTTCCCTGCTTCGCCTTCGGCTACGCAGGACGCACTTGCAAAAAGGCCCGGCGTAGCTTTAGCGTAGCCGGGTCGCGGGAATGTTCGTGTGGTAGATTGGCAGATACAGGCCCCTCTGGCGGAACTGGTAGACGCACGGGACTCAAAATCCCGCGGTCGCAAGATCATGTCGGTTCGACTCCGACGGGGGGCACCACGCTTCGCCTTCGGCTACGCGTGGCGCAGCCACGCGGAGAAGAAGGCGAAGCGTGTCCGGCGAAGCCGACGCGAAGCGAGGCGAAGACGGACGGGTGTGATTAATCAGGTCCTCGCCTTCGGCTACGCGTGGCGCAGACGGACGGGTTTCAATTGTGCAAATTCCTGAAAGATGAGAAAGCGGGATGTGGTATGTTTATATCATTCGCAGCATATCGTTTCCCGAACAGGAATATACCGGGGCCACGGCTGACCTGAAAAAGCGCATCACGGCCCATAATAATGGGAAATCGGCGCATACTTCCCGGTTTGCTCCGTGGAATCTGGTTTGGTACGCTGCCTTCCCGGACAAGTTTGTGGCCCTTGATTTTGAAAAGGCTCTAGACTAGCAGAAGGAGAAAGATAGTGTGGGAAAGTGAAGAAAAACAGGCCAATCAGCGCGTACAAGGGTAGAAAAATCATGCGGCTGTTCTG
>JANQEX010000070.1 GCA_028278105.1 Alphaproteobacteria bacterium
AAGCTTCGGCGCGACGGGTGCGCCAAGACCTCGGCGTAGCCGCAGGCGAAGCCGGGCGCGGGAATGTTCGTGTTGGTAATTGTCCATTGAACCTAGACTATAGGAGAGACTGAAAATATTCCCTTCCCTCCGGCCCACCTTCGCCAAAGCTCCGGCGGGCATCCCATTGTTTTTAATCAAATGGGCCCCCCGCCGGAGCCTGCCCCCGCGCCCGGCTTCGCCTGCGGCTACGCCGAGGTCTTGGCGTGTTCATCACGCCGAAGCTTGCGGAGGCGGAAAGGCGGGGGCGGGCATGACGGGTCACTTTTTGGCATGTGTCATTTCATAAGACCGCTAGTGTAATCCTACGCTTGCCCCTGGTAAATCGCCACCAGCTTGTCCAGCAGCTTGAGCGCGTCTTCACGCGGGCGCTGGAAGGAGTTGCGGCCAATAATTGAGCCATTGCCGCCGCCGTCGCGGATGGCGCGGGCTTCCTCGAAAACGCTGTCTTCGCCCTTGGTGGCGCCGCCCGAAAACACAACCAGACGCCGCCCGTTGAAGGCGCATTGCATGATGTGCTTCACGCGGCCGGCCAGGGTGGAAGAGGGGATGCCCTTGCTTTCGTAGACCTTTTTCGCCTCCGCCTGTTCCAGATGCGCGCTGGGCAGCTTGACCTTGATGACATGCGCGCCAAGCAGCGCGGCCATGTGGGCGGAATAAGCGATCACGTCAAAAGCCGTCTCGCCATCCTTGGAAAGATTGCCGCCGCGGGCATAGCCCCACAGCACGACGGCCAGGCCTTCGGCCTTGGCCTCTTCGGCAATGGCGCGGAATTCCTCATACTGGTCATACATGCAGTCCGAGCCGGGGTAGATGGTAAAGCCCACCGCCGCGGCCTTCAGGCGCAGCGCGTCGCCCACGCTGCCGGTGACGGCCTGGTCGGGCGCGTCCTTGTTGCGCGACAGGCTGTTGGCGCTGTTGAGCTTGAGAATGGTGGGGATTTTGCCGCGGAAGGTTTCCGCGCCCGCTTCCAGCATGCCAAGGGGTGCTGCGAAGGCGTTCAGCCCCGCGTCGATGGCAAGCTTGAAATGGTAATGCGGATCGTAACCGTCGGGATTGGGCGCGAAGCTGCGCGCCGGGCCGTGCTCGAATCCCTGGTCGACCGGCAGGATCACCATTTTTCCCGTGCCGCCCAGCCTGCCCTGCATCAGGATGCGGGCCAGGTTTTCCTTGGTTCCGGCGTTGTCGCTTTCGTATGCGTCGAGAATCTTGTGAACCGTTTGGGAAATTTTCATCGTCCTGCCTTTTGATTTTGGGATGGGGAAATCGCGCTCTTTGCTTAGTCAAAGATGGCGCAAAGCGCAATTCCTCTTTCAAAGAACCGCCCGGTCCCCGGCCGGCCCAAAAACAGAGCGCAAACACTTGAAATAAAAGAGATATTCCTTAACAATTCGCTTGCTTTCCGAAGGTTGGATAGTAGACTGCATGCTGCTTGGAACGAGCCCTGCCCGCCGTTGCGGGCGTCCAGGTTAAGTATCTGCGAATAGCTGCGTTTTCGTGGGCCTCCGCCCGGCGGGGGCGGCAATATTTTTGAACAGGAAACCCCGTTTGACCCAGTCCGATAACACGGCGCCCGCCAACGATATTCAGCCCGTCTCCATCGAAGAGGAGATGCGCAAATCCTATCTTGATTACGCGATGAGCGTCATCATCAGCCGCGCGCTGCCCGATGTGCGCGATGGCCTCAAGCCCGTTCACCGCCGCATTCTTTATGCGATGAAAGAGGGCGGCTACGATTCAGCCAAGCCTTACAAAAAATCGGCGCGCATCGTCGGCGATGTGATGGGTAAATACCACCCGCATGGCGACGCGGCGATTTACGACGCCATGGTGCGCATGGCGCAGGATTTTTCCATGCGCCTTGCGCTGATCGACGGGCAGGGCAATTTCGGCTCGATGGACGGCGATCCGCCGGCCGCCATGCGCTATACCGAGGCGCGGCTTGCCAAATCGGCCGAAACCCTGCTGGAAGACATTGATAAGGATACCGTCGTTTTTCAGCCCAATTACGATGAATCCGCGCGGGAACCGGTGGTCCTTCCCGCCCGCTTTCCCAACCTGCTCATCAACGGCGCGGGCGGCATCGCGGTGGGCATGGCCACCAATATCCCCCCCCATAACCTGGGCGAGGTGATCGACGCCACGCTGGCCTTGATCGACAATCCGGCCCTGGGCGTCGACGATTTGATGGAATTCCTGCCGGGGCCTGATTTTCCGACCGCCGGCATCATCCTTGGCCGCAACGGCATCCGCAGCGCCTTCCATACCGGACGCGGCTCGGTGGTGATGCGCGCGCGGTCAACCCTTGAGGAAATCCGCAAGGATCGCACGGCGATCATCGTCACCGAGATTCCCTATCAGGTGAACAAATCGCGCCTGCTGGAAATCATCGCCGCGCAGGTGAACGACAAGGTGATCGAGGGCATCTCCGATTTGCGCGACGAGTCCGACCGTTCCGGTGTGCGCATCGTGATCGAGCTGCGGCGCGACGCGGTTCCCGATATTGTGCTGAACCAGCTTTACAAGCATACGCCGCTGCAAACCTCTTTCGGCGTCAACATGCTGGCGCTGCGCGACGGCAAGCCCGAATTGCTGAACATCAAGCAGGTGCTGGAGTCTTTCCTTGCGTTCCGCGAGCAGGTCATCACCCGCCGCACCGAGCACGAACTGACCCAGGCCCGCGCCCGCGCCCATATCCTGGTGGGCCTGGCCGTGGCGGTTGCGAATATCGACGCGGTGATAGCCCTGATCCGCAAGGCGCCCGATCCGGCCGAGGCGCGGGCGCAACTTCTGGCCCGCGAATGGGAAGCCGAAAGCATCCTTCCCATGCTGGAGCTTGTGGAAGGCGAAAACGGCGGCGCGCCGCGCGCCAAGGCTTATCGTCTGTCGGAGACGCAGGCGAAAGCCATTCTGGACCTGCGCCTGCACCGCCTGACCGGCCTTGAGCGCGAGAAAATCGCGGCCGACCTGAATGATGTCGTGGCGCGCATTGCCGATTATCTCGATATTCTGCGCAACCGCCCGCGCGTGCTGCAAATCATGCGCGATGAAATGCTGGCCATCAAGCAGCAGTTCGGTACGCCGCGCCAGACCATGATCGAGGACATGGAATTCGAGGAAGACATCGAAACCCTGATCCAGCGCGAGGATATGGTGGTCACCGTCAGCCATGCGGGCTATGTGAAGCGCGTGCCGCTGTCCACCTACCGCGCGCAGCGGAGAGGCGGCAAGGGCCGCACCGGCATGACCACCAAGGACGAGGATTTCGTCAACGACATCTTCATCGCCGATACCCACACCCCCATGCTTTTCTTCACCAGCCGGGGCATGGCGTATCAGCTCAAGGTCTACAAGCTGCCGCTTGGCAATCCGCAGGCGAAAGGCAAGGCGCTGGTGAATCTGCTGCCCTTGCAGCAGGATGAAAAAGTCACCGCCGTCATGCGCATGCCCGAAGACGAGGAAAGCTGGAAGGATCTCTTCGCCATGTTCGCCACCTCGGCGGGCACGGTGCGCCGCAACCGTCTGTCGGATTTCGGCAGTATCCGCGCCTCCGGCCTCATCGCCATGAAGCTGGAAGAGGGCGAAAAGCTGATCTCCGTTCATCCTTGCGGCGAGGACATGGACGTTCTGCTCGTCACCCGTCTTGGCAAGGCCATCCGCTTTCCGGTGGCGGATATCCGGGTCTTCGCCGGCCGCACCTCCATGGGCGTGCGCGGCATCAAGCTTGCCGGCAGCGACGAAGTGATCTCCATGTCGGTCCTGAAGCATGTGGAAGCCTCGCCGGAAGAGCGCGTGGCCTATCTGCGCGCCGCCGCCCTTCAGCGCCGCGCGGAAGAAGAAGGCGAATCCGCCGCCGACGCGGGCGAGGAGGAGGATCCCGTGGCCAGCGTCACCCTTTCACCCGAACGCATGGCGGAACTGATCGCCGCCGAGGAGTTCATTCTGACCGTTTCGGCGGAAGGGCTCGGCAAGCGCAGCTCGTCCTACGAATACCGCATCGCGGGGCGCGGCGGCGCGGGCATCTGGTGCATGAACATGACGGGGCGCAACAGCGCCATCGTCGCCTCCATGCCGGTTGTGGAAAACCAGGACCTGATGCTGGTCACCAATGGCGGGCAGATCATCCGCATGCCGCTGGGGGATATCCGCATCGCGGGCCGCGCGACGCAAGGCGTCACCCTGTTCCGCATCGGCGAGGACGAGCGGGTTGTCTCGGCCGCCCTCATTCAGGAGGACGGGGCCGAAGATGCGGAAACCGGCGAAGAGACCGGCGAAACGGTGGCGGAGTAGGCCGTTGTCATGTAAATTCCGCCGGGTATGCGGTAAGCCGGAAATGCGTCAAATATTTCCCCTTTCCTTGCCCGGCTTCGCCTTCGGCTACGCCGAGGTCCTTGGAGCAAGCTCGTCCGCCGAAGCTCGCCGAGCGGAGGCGGAAGGGAGGGGATTAAGGGGTGGGGTTGATGGTTGTCATCAGAAGAACCCCTCACCAGCAAGAACCAAGGGTTTAGCCGCTTCGCGCCTAAACCCAGGTTCTTGCAACCTCTCCCTCAAGGGGAGAGGAAGAATCTCCCCTCCCCTTGAGGGAGGGGATTAAGGGGTGGGGTTGATGGTAACTAAAAGAGCCAGCCGCAAATATCCGGTCACCATGCCGGCTTTGGCAAAGAAGCTTCGCAAGGATGCAATCCCTGCCGAACGAAAACTCTGGTTCTTGTTTCAGCAGTTAAGGTTATCAGAAGGCATAAGATTCCGTCGGCAACAGCCTGTCGGTCCGTTTATCGCCGATTTCTATTGCGCGGCACAAAAGCTGATTGTTGAAATAGATGGTTTTTCTCACGAAAGCAGGGAACCGGAGGATCATGAACGTGATTTGTTTGTAAATGCCTTGGGAATCCGCGTTTTACGCTTTACCGAGAAGGAGGCTGGTGAGAATCCTGAACAGGTTGTGGAAACGATTCTCGAATTTCTGCGCTCCACCCCACCCCTAACCCCTCCCTTCCGCCTCCGCTCTGCGAGCTTCGGCGGACAAGCTTTCTCCAAGGACCCGCCGAAGCCTTGGCGAAGGCGGGCAAGGGGAGGGGGATAGTAATTTTCCAATGTCCCCGAAAAAATCCCGCTCTTCAAATATATCCGGCATTCTCACCGGCCTTTATCCGGGCACGTTCGATCCGGTCACGCTGGGGCATGTCGATATCATCATGCGCGCGACCAAGGTGGTGAACCGCCTGGTGGTGGGTGTGGCCGAAAATGCGGGGAAGGGGCCGCTCTTCAGCCTGAAAGAGCGGCTTGTCCTGGTGGAGGAGGCCGCGCGCGGGGCCGATACCAATGGCGCCGAGGTTATCGTGATGCCGTTCAAAACCTTGCTGGTGGATTTTGCGCGGCAGGTGAATGCGCGGGTGATCGTGCGCGGCCTGCGCGCCGTTTCCGACTTTGAATACGAATTCCAGATGGCGGCCATGAACCGCAAGCTCAGTCCCATCGAGACGGTGTTTCTTATGTCCTCCGACCGTTATCAGTTCATTTCCTCGCGCTTCGTGAAGGAAATCGCGCTGCTGGGCGGCGATGTGTCCCCTTTCGTCAGTCCGCGCGTGCTAGGGGAAATCGCCCGTAAACTGGGACGAAAAGGCAAGAGGAAGCGCGTCCGGTAGGCGCGCGCTCCAGGGCGGGCGTGGAAAGATTGTTGACCCATAACAGTTTGACGGTTATCACAGGCCCTTGCTTTCGCACCGGGACTCCGTAGCTCAGCTGGTAGAGCACACGACTTTTAATCGCGAGGCCGCGGGTTCGAATCCCGCCGGGGTCACCATCTGGTCATGTCATGACGAAAAACCCCAGTTTTACGGCGCAAAGCTTTCGCCTTGCCGCGCGCGTCTGGCGGCGCTGGGTTCGCGCGCATAAAGGACGGCTTGCCGTGTCGCTGGCGCTGATGGTGGCGGTGGCGCTGACCGCCAGCCTCTACCCGCTGGTCATTCAATGGACCTTTGAGCGGATCGAGGCCAAGGATGTCCGTACGCTTTATCTCATTCCCATCCTGATCGTCGCGGTCACCAGCTTTCGCGCGCTGGCCATGTTTTTGCAGGCGGTGGCCACCAACGCCATGGTCAACCGCATCATCGTCGGCGTGCAGGACGATCTCTACCGGCATCTTCTTCATGCCGACCTGGCCTTTTTGCAGCGCGACGCCACCGGCACGCTGACCTCGCGCTTTACCGTCGATGTGGAAGTGCTGCGCGTGGCGTTGATGCGCTGCCTGACCGGCTTTTTCCGCGACGGGGTGATGGTGGTGGCCCTTGTGGGCACGCTGATCTATCTTGACCCGCTTCTGACGCTGATCGTGCTGGTGGTTTATCCGGTGGCGGGGGCGCCCATTCTGCGCATCGGCCGGCGCCTGCGTAAAACGGCGGGCGCGTTGCAGGCCGGCCTTGGCGATCTGACGTCCTTTCTCCAGCAAAGCTTTACCGGCATGCGGATGATCCGCTCCTACCGGCTGGAGGAATACGAGGCCGCGCGCGCCACCGGCGCGTTCAACGATCTGTACCAGACCCTTTCAAAAGCCGTGCGCCTGCGCGCGCGGGTCGATCCTTTGCTGGAGGCGGTGGGCGGCGTTGCCGTCGCGGGCGTTCTGGCCTTTGGCACCTGGCGGGTGATGTCGGGCACCGGCACGGTGGGCAGCTTTACCGGCTTTATCACGGCGCTGTTGCTGGCGGCGCAGCCCATGCGCGCGCTCGGCACGCTCAACACCATCATGCAGGAAGGCCTGTCGGCGGTGGAGCGCTTGTTCGCGCTTCTGGACGTTCCGCCCAGGATCGTCGACCGGCCCCATGCGGGCGCGCTCAATGTCCCGAAAGGGCGGGTGGAACTGAAGGATGTTTGGTTTAACTACACTGCCGAGCGGCCTGTTTTGCAAGGATTATCGCTGGAAGCCGCGCCGGGGCGGACCGTGGCGCTGGTGGGACGTTCGGGCGGCGGAAAATCCACCATCTTCAACCTGATCGCCCGTCTTTACGACGCCGAAGGCGGAACGGTGCGGATCGACGGGCAGGATGTGCGCGACGTCACCCTTGCCAGCCTGCGCGATGCCGTCACGCTGGTCAGCCAGGATGTGATCGTGTTCAACGACACGGTGCGCGCCAACATCGCCTTCGGCAAGCCGGGCGCTTCGCAGGAAGAAATTGAGGCGGCGGCCCGCGCTGCCGAGGCCGATGAATTCATCCGCGCCCTGCCGCAGGGCTACGACACGCCGGTGGGCGAGCAGGGCGGCTTTCTTTCCGGCGGGCAGAAGCAGCGCCTTGTCCTGGCGCGGGCCTTTTTACGCAACAGTCCCGTTTTACTGCTTGACGAGGCGACCAGCGCGCTGGATGCCGCGTCCGAGCAGCTTGTGCAGCAGGCCATCCAGCGCCTGGCGCGCGGACGCACGACTCTTGTCATTGCCCACCGGCTGTCGACCGTGCGCCATGCCGACAAAATCTGCGTGGTGGAGCAGGGCAGGGTGGTGGAAGAAGGCAGCCACGAAGAGCTTCTGGCGCGCGGCGGCGCCTATGCCGGGCTGCATGCGCTGCAATTCAGGGATTCGTGAGCCGTGTTCCGCAGCCGGTTTTCAGGTAAGGCGTCATCCTGAAAAAGCGGGCGGCGCGAGCTTTATTCAGGATCTCTTTAACCGGAGAGAGATCCTGGATAACCGCCTGCGGCGGTTTCCAGGATGACGCTTGTAGCAAAAATCAGAGGTCAGAAATCAGAGGCCGGTTTTGAGGAATCAGTGTCTTATGATACGTCAGCTTGGTGTCCCATAATGCGTCATCCTGAAAAAGCGAGCGAAGCGAGCTTTATTCAGGATATCTCTCCCGTTAAAGAGATCCTAGATAACCGCCCGCGGCGGTTTCCAGGATGACGCTTTACCTGAAAACGAATTACTCCCGCTTCAGCACCTTGTTGTAGAGCCATTCCGCCCAGCCGGAAACTTTATGGCCCTTGATGACCTCGTCGCGGTTGTAATGGCGCTGCGCCCAGTCAAGAAAGGCGATGGGGCGTTGCGCCGAAAAGTCACGATAGGCCCTCAGAAAATGGTCCAGGACGCCGGCCTTTGACTGGCGCACATGGCCGTAGCGCCAGGAAAGCTGCCTCTGCGCCTCTTCCGCCGGCCTGTTTTCGGACAGCAGCAGGTAAAGCGCGCTCATCATGCCCACCCGGTCCGATCCCGCCTTGCAGTGCATGACGGCGGGGTATTCAATCCGCGCAAACAGCTCGTTCAACGCGCCCAGAACTTCGCGCGTGGGAGGCTGGCGCGAGTTTACCGGAAAATCCACCAGCGTCACGCCATGGCATTGGCAGGCTTCCTTTTCCAGGTAGTAGGAGGCGCAGTCGCGCGCGCCGCGCAGGTTGATCACGGTGCGGAATCCCCGTTGCGCCAGGCGCTTGATCTGCAAGGGCGTGGGCTGGCTGGAGCGCCACATCTTTTCCGACAGCCTGTGCATGTTGGGATAGACCAGCCGCAACACGGCGTGGTCGATAAACAGCGCCTCCAGATGGGCAAGCATGCGCTTTCCGTTCGTGCCCATATCGCCACGCGCGTGTTTGAACTCGTGGCTCAGGCGGGCGAAGAACCGCCGCACGGGATTCAGGCTTTTTGAATGAAACGCGGGCTTGGCGGAAGAAATCATGGGGCTATTGATAGCGGCACTCGCCCTTGCCGTCACCCGTATAGCGGAAAACAAGGGTCAGATTTCCGGTTGGTGAGCGCGCGCCGGGGCAGCTTATCATGCCATGGGAGGTGATATAATAACCGCCCTGCTCGATAATGATGCCCGAAACCGGCCGCCGCAGCTTCGGGCAGGCGGAAGAGACGGCAATATCCAGACCTTCCAGCATGCCGGTATAATTATACTTTGCCGAGGCCGCCGCGCCGGTTGAAACAAAAGCGCCCTGGTTATTGCTCAAGGACAGCAGGGCCGAATAGCGGAAAGAGCATTTGGACGTGATCTCGGAGGCGCTGAGGCCAAGCGTCTGGCTGATCAGGCGGGCATCCTGCGCGCTGATTGTTCCCGGCTGGAAGACGAAACGGATGGTGTTGGGACCGGAGCCGGGGTCGGGCGGCGGGTCGGGATCAAGCTTGATGATCGAAACATCTCCGACCGGCTCGGTGGTGACATAAGGCGTTGTCGTCTGCGGATAGGACGGCGCCGGTGCCGGCGCGGGCTGCGAAGGCGCGGTTTGCGTGGTTGAGGGCGGCGCGCGGTCTTCTTTTGGCCGGACCTGAAGCCCGTAATCAACCTTGGGGCGTGATCCGTAATTATTGCTGTCAGGGCGCACGAAAATATCCTGCGCCTGCGCGGCAACGACAAAAAGAAATACTGCGGCAAAAAGAAAAGGCGCGGTTCGGAACAGGCGTTGAAAGAATGACATGGGGATGCTTAACTTGCTCCGGCGGCGGCCAGCGGCGGAATTGAAAGGAAAAGAATGCCCGTATCCAGAATATCAGACGGCATGTCTAAACAAAGCCTTAAATACGCGGCCTTTGCCGCGGGGGCGCTGTCGCTGGTTTTGATCGTGGCGGGCCTGATTCTGTTCCAAAGGGGCACGTTCAGCCCGGCGGAGTTTTCCAAGGATGTTCTGGTGATTCAAAGCCAGAACGGCAAGAAGCACCGTTTCCACATCGAAATCGCGGAAACGCCCTCGCAACTCGCTCGTGGCCTGATGGAGCGTGACAGCCTTGCGAGCGATGCCGGCATGCTGTTCATCTACCCGGCTTCGCAGGAAATCCTGATGTGGATGCACAACACCAAGATCCCGCTCGACATGCTTTTTATCGACCAGGCAGGCGTTATCACCCGTATCGCCGAAAACAATCGGCCCTATGACAATCGCAAAGTCTCGTCGCACGGGCTGGCGCTGGCGGTGCTGGAAATCAATGGCGGGCTTGCGGCCCGGTTTGGCATCAGGCCCGGCGATACGGTGCAAAACGCCAGGCTCACCCGCGCCATGGGGTTTTAACCAGGTTGCGGCGCGGGGCCGGGCGCGCATTGGATTTCTTAAGCTTTTTCCCTTAATATCGCGCCCTCAAAACCGGGGCGTAGCTCAGCCTGGATAGAGCGCTAGTTTTGGGTACTAGAGGTCGCGAGTTCGAATCCCGCCGCCCCGACCAGTTTGCCGATGGAGGATCATGCCATGCAGGTGCGCATACTCAGGCCCGCGAAGTCCGTCATGCAGTCCAGCCATGCGGAACCTTTCTGGCATATCGAGCCCGAATTGCCCGGCGCGCGCGCGCCCGAACCGCTGATGGGCTGGGCCAGCGCGGAAGACACGCTTTCCACCCTTCACCGCCGCCTGCGCTTTAACACCCGCGACGAGGCGGTGACTTTCGCCACCAGGATGGGTTGGGGCTACAGCGTGGAAGAGCCGAAAGACCGCGTCCTCGCGCCCAAAAACTATCTGGACAATTTCAGATGGACGCCGCCCGAAGAACAGGCAGGCTAGGGCGGTGATGCCGGAATTATTATACGAACATTCCGGGCAAGGCTGCGAAGCAGCCGCGACCCGGAATCCCATTTTAAACAAATGGGATTCCCGCCTTCGCGGGAATGTGCATGATGTAATTTGCCGATAACCAAATAACCGAGTCCTGATGACGGTTTACTGAATTGACCCCGTAGCTCAGTTGGATAGAGCAGCTGCCTTCTAAGCAGCAGGCCGCAGGTTCGAATCCTGCCGGGGTCGCCAGTAGTTTAAGTTCTGGATAAGGCTCTCCAATATTCATCAAAAAGCTTACTGCATTCAAGATCATTGCGAATGTTTATGCTGGGTGAAGGGCAAAATTTGTTGATGTCACCTTCAATTATTTTGGTGTCGGTGTTAGATATTCCGTAAGCAGTTGCAAAAACACGCTGTGCTTTGCTTTGAATTTGGTCAGCGAGGAGTTTCAAATTCAAATCATGAAACGAGAAACCCAAGAATACGATTATTTTTGCATCGCGCACAATTTCTCTTATTTCTTTAATAAGCGGTGTATCAATTTGTTCAGTAAAGGTTTGAATGTGAGGTGCAACGCGGAGAATTGTATCGGAAAATGGCTTCGATCCAAACTTTATGCCTAAACCTTGATCTTGCCATGGTAAGCTTCCCACGCTGCCGTAAGGGTGAAAAATTTTTAATTTGGAAAGGCACGTTATTAATTCCTCACTGTTCAAAGAATAATATTTTTGCAAAGCATGGTATAAATAATGTTCAAGGCATCTATCGTAATTGAAAACTATAAAAGACGTGTTTTCAAAAATTTCTTGAACATTTTCTTTTGGGATACCGTCGTTAAGTAAATGAAAAAATGGTTGAAGCCATGCGTTTTCAGTGCGGGCTAAGTTAATACATTCCTCCCTAGTGTTTGCATCATAGTTAAATTGAAGGGCGCTGTTGCCTTCTGCTTCCAAAATACATTCACTGACAGCAAGCTTGGCGCAGAACTTAATTATGTTGTCTGTTCCATGTGCGTCAACATAAGTGTCGATGGATTTTGCTAGAGGCATGGCATCATGAATTTGCCAACAAGCATTAATATAACATTCTGTATTCCGTATATTTTGTTGTTGTGCATGTAGCCTTATCGCCTCGCCGATATAACGGCTTCCTTTGATTGGTTCCAAGCAATCAAATTCAATACCTAATTTTTCTGCAATTTGGTGTGTTAGCTTTTTCCCGTCAGGAAAGCCAACCTCAAGGCTTGCGCCCGCGCCAATAATAAACACTGTGTTGGATCTAAACATGTTGTTCTTTTTACATGTAACTCGGATAGAACAATATATATCATACTGTTCAAAAAAATAATAATCAGATCAACAACTTCATATCTCCGCCCTCGGCCATGAGGTTGCGGCTGGTGACGCGCTCGGAGGCGAAGCGCGGCAGATAATGCGGCCCGCCTGCCTTGGGGCCCGTGCCGGAGAGTCCTTCGCCGCCGAAGGGCTGGCTTTCCACCACCGCGCCGGTGGTCGGGCGGTTGATATGGAAATTCCCCACCCGCAATTTTGTCGCCACCGCGTGCATGCGCGCGGTGATGCGCGTGTGCAGTCCGCCCGTCAGGGCATAGCCCTTGGCGTTCAGGGCGTCGATCACCTTGTCCAGCTCGTCTTCCTGAAACCGCACCACGTGAAGGATGGGGCCGAAAACATCTTCCTTCAACCAGCCGGTATCGGGAATTTCCCAGGCCTGCGGCAGGATGAAATGCCCGCCCCGCTGTTCCTCGTTCCGCCGCGCGCCGCCGATGAATTTGGCTTCCTTGCGCAAGCGCTCTTCATGCGCCATCAGGGCGTTCAGCGCCGCCTCGTCAATCACCGGGCCGACATCGGTTGAAAGCAGGGCGGGGTTCCCCACCTCCAGCTCCACCAGGGCGCCTTCCAGCATTTCCATCAGCGCGGGCGCAAGGCTGGATTGCACGCAAAGCAGCCGCGCCGCCGAGCAGCGTTGCCCCGCCGAGCGGAAGCAGGAGGCGATGACATCATCCACCACCTGTTCGGGGAAGGCGGTCGCGTCGGCGATGATGGCGTTGAGGCCGCCTGTCTCGGCGATCAGCGGCACGATGGGCCCGTTCCTGGCGGCGAGGGCCCGGTTGATGCCTTGCGCCGTGGCGGTGGAGCCGGTGAAGGCCACGCCGGCGAGGCCCGGCGCTTCCACCAGAGCCTTGCCGACAAGTCCGTCGCCCGGCAGAAGGGCGAAAGCTCCGGGCGGCAACCCGCATTCGATCAGCATCCGCGCGGTGCGGCAGGCAATCAGCGGCGTCTGCGGGGCGGGCTTGGCGGCCACCGTGTTGCCCGCCATCAGCGCGGCCGCGATCTGGCCGAGATAAATGGCCAGCGGGAAATTCCACGGGCTGATGCAGGCAAACACCCCGCGCCCTGTCAGGACATAGCGGTTTTCCTCGCCCGCGGGTCCGGGCTGAAGACGGGGGGCGAACAGCCTTTTCGCCTCCGCCGCGTAATAGCGGCACAGGTCCACCGCCTCGCGGATCTCGGCCAGCGCGTCGGGAAAGGTTTTGCCTGCCTCGTAGCAGAGCAGGGCGAGCAACTCGTCACGAAAATCGCTTTCCATATGCGCGGCAAGCGCCTCGAAAGGTTTACAGCGTTCGGCGACCGGCCGGGAGACCCATTCGGGAAAGCCGCGCGCGAGGCCCTCCACAGCCTTCGCGGCCGCCGCCGGCAGGGCGTCGCGCCTTGCGCCGACGTCGTGAAAGCGGTTGCCGGGATTCGTGCAGCGTTTTTCCGGGGAGAAGGGAAGGGGCTCGCCCGCATGCATGGGCGCGGCGCTCCACTGCATGTTGCGGGCGGATTTCAGCGCGGTACTGACCCGGCCGGTGGCGGCCAGGGCGCCGGGATCAATTCCCGCTGATCCACGCCTGTTGCCGTAGATATCCCGTGGCGGCGGAACAGGGCAGGGGTCATCGCGGTTTTCCTGCCATTTTGTGACGGGGTCCCCGGCAAGTTCCCGCGCGGGCCGGGCGGCATCGGCAAGCTGGTTGACGAAAGAGGCGGAGGACGCATTCTCCAGCAGGCGGCGTATCAAATAGCCCAGCAATTCCCTTTGCGGGCCCACGGGAGCGTAAATGCTGCCGGGAATGCCCATGTCCATCAGGCAGGCATGCACGTCCTTGCCCATGCCGAACAGGCGCTGGATTTCATAATCCTTCATTTCCCCCGCCATTTCGCGGATGGTCAGCAGCGTATGCAGGTTATGCGTGGCGAATTGGGGAAACAGGCGGGGGCGGCTGGCCAGAAGCTTGCAGGCGCAGGCCAGATAGGCGGTGTCGGTTCCCGCCTTGCGGGTGTAGACGGGATAGGCGGCAAGCCCGCGCTCCTGCGCCAGCTTGATCTCCTTGTCCCAATAGGCGCCTTTCACGAGCCGCACGGTCATGTCGACGCCCTTTGCGGCGGCCGCTTCGTCCAGCCAGTCCAGCACCGCGGGCGCGCGCTTGTCGTAGGCCTGAACGGCGTAGCCGAAACCGCGATACTCCTTCAGCGCCGGAAGGCCGAAAACGGGGGCGATGACTTCAAGGGTCAGCTCAAGCCGCGCCGCCTCTTCCGAATCCACGGTCAGGCCCACCCCCGACGCCGCGGCCATTTCCACAAGCTCGATCAGGCGGGGGGTCAGGTCGCGCAGCACAGGCTCGCGCTGGAGAGGCTCGAAGCGGGGATGCAGCGCGGAAAGCTTGACCGAGACGGACGGGCCGAAAAGCGCATCCCCGGCCCCCGGACACGCGGCCACGGCGGCGATGGCGTTTTTGTAATTTTCAAAATAACGGTCGGCGTCGTGGCGGGTGCGCGC
Organism: Alphaproteobacteria bacterium; assembly: GCA_028278105.1. GTDB lineage: Bacteria > Pseudomonadota > Alphaproteobacteria > UBA9219 > RGZA01 > JACQAB01. Next base: position 14,338 of record JANQEX010000070.1, read on the forward strand.
CGCTTCGCCCAACATGTCGAAGGAATAGCGTTGCAGGGGCAGGCTGTGCTTGCGGCTTTCGGCCAGGGCTTCCTCAATCGTCCCACCCAGCACGAAATGCCCGCCAAGCCGCTCCATGGCGGTGCGCAGCGTTTCGCGGAGCGCTCCGGCGCCGATACGCCCCACCATGGTGCCGTCGCCCTTAAGCTGTTTGCCCAACAGAAGGCCGAACCAGGCCAGTTTCGAGACAAGGCCGGGATAGCGCTCCATGAAATGCCGCCAGTCGCCTTGCGCCAGCTTGTCGTTTATCAGGAGGTCGGCGGTGGCCGGATCGGGCACGCGCGGCAGGGCTTCGGCCAGGCCCATCAGGGCGCGGCCCTCCGGCTCGTCAAGCCGCAGACCATGGACCATCCGCGCAACCGGCGCGGCGCGGGCCATCCGGGCCCGTATTTCGGGGATCAGCCTTTCGGTCGCGGCGCTGACCCTGTTCCGCTGCGCGTCGTCAAGCTGGGCCAGCGGCAAGAGCGCCTCAAGGCAGGCTTCTTCCTTTTCAGAGGCAAGATTCGCCAGGGTGTTGCGGAAAGCTTCGGAAAGCATGGGAGCGCGAGGGCAAGGGCGTGAAGGAACAGCCTATGCCGGATCGCACCGGAAAATGAAGCTTGTTTTAACTTGTCTTAATCGCGTAAAAGCGATTCACGGCAAGGCCTTACCGGGGCTGCTTCGCGTCGGCCGAGAGGCATTCCACGACCTGCTTCCAGATATGGATATTTTCCGCATCCGTTTCAGTTTCGGCTTCCTTGAGGGTGCAGGGGATAGCTTCGTTGCCATAACGGCCACGCATCAGACCCGCAAGCGCCCAGGCTTCGTGCAGGCTGGAAGAATAATGTTCCGTACCGGGCGACATGACCAACTCCACCACTTCTCAACTTCGGGAATAAAGAGACCTATACCACAAGGCTACAGGCTGGTTTGTATCAGCAGAAGCTTTCCAGCTTGTTAATCGCATTATAGATGCACGATGCCTGTGGCAATTTCAAGGAAGAGAGTGGGAATTTTTCGTTCAGGATTTTTTTACCGTGCGGAAGAAGCAATTTCGCGCGCCCGTATGGCAGGCGGGCCCCGTTTGCTCCACCAAAAGCAGCAGCGCGTCGCCGTCGCAGTCCAGCCTTGCCTCGACGAGCTTCTGCACATGCCCGGATGTTTCGCCTTTGCGCCAAAGCTTTTTGCGCGAACGTGACCAATAAGTGACGTTTCCTGTTTCGATTGTGCGCTGCAATGCCTCGCGGTTCATCCAGGCCTGCATCAGAATTTCTCCGGTCTTGTGGTCCTGGGCGATGGCGGCCAGGAGCCCCTGGGCATCAAAGGCGGCTTCGGCGTAAAGCTGTTCCGGTGTCAGGGCTTCTTTTGTCATGAGCCATAAAAGCGCCGGAAAGCGTCCTTGTGCAAGTCAGGAACGCACGAAGGACAGGATTTTCTTGCCCTGTCCGGCCGGCGCCGCGGGAACCGGAGCCGCCTCGAAAATACGCTCGTAGGCCGTGACCAGCCGCCGCACCCAGGGCTCGTCGAAGGGCAGGTCCCCCTCGCCAAGGGCGACGGGAAGGCGCTGTTCGGGCGGAAAGCGGCTGACGTCGCTGCGGGCGATATGCAGTTCCTTGGCCTTCAGAAGAAAGGCGAAGGGGGCCGGACGAAGGCGGGCCACGATGTCCGTGGCGAGCCCGGTGACCTGATGCAGGTCAAGGCGCAGCAGATGGCCGGGATGGCCGATGGGAAGAGCCAGCATTTTCTCCGCCAGGCCCACGGCCTCGTCGATATAAACGGCCGTGTCGGTTATCACGGAAGCCGCGTAGTCGTTTCCCTCATGCCTTACGGGATTATCCAGGGCGGCCTCGAAGCCGCGCGCCGCCAGAGCATCCGCGATGGCGGCCGGCACGCGCAGACTGCCGCTGGACTGGGCAACCAGAAACGCCGCCTCGGCATCGCGGCGGGCCTGGGTCAGGTGGCGGATGTAGAAGCCGGTCAGCGCCGGCGGCAGGTCGAACCTTCCCGGCAGGAAAGCGCTCTCGATATCCGACAGGGCCGCGTTATGCGCCTGGGCAAAATGACGGATCTCGGCGGGGGTCAGGGCAAGTTGAAGGTCCATCGCCCGTCCGTCTTCCGGGCTCAGGCCCAGAAGGCCGGAAATCTCTGTAAAATCGCCATTTTCTGGATCTCCGGCGGCGGAAGCGGGGGCCTTTTCCGTTCCGCGCTTTTCCGCCGCCCGGCTCAGCCATTTCACAAGGCGGCTATGCTCGAACGGCTTGCCGCCCCGGCGGCGCGGGGGCCTGGAATTTTCTTCGTCCGGGTGGATATCGGAGGGAAAAGGCCGGTCGTCGATAAGCGCCTGCGGATCAATCAGCACCGCTTCCAGCGCGTGGCGCCCGGCGCAGGCCTGCCAGCGCCAGCTTGAGGCGGAGGAGGCGTAAACAGTCAGCCCGCCCGCCTCGAAAAACGCATCCAGCGCGGCATGCGAAACCGGCCCCGGAGCCTGGGCGGGAGCAGACGTTGCGCTGGATGGAGGCTTGTGGCCAGACATGAAGTCTTCAACAAATTATCCACAGGATTCACCTTTTATTTACTATAATTATCTTTTTGAATCAGCACATTAATTTCCCGGCGCGCCGCGCCGCCGCTTTTTACCTGCTCTTGTGGCAGATGGATGACAGACGCGCCGGAGTCCGGGTTGAAGACCGAGTCGCAAATATCTGGAAAGACTCAAAAACACCTTCGGCACGATGGCGGAAATCTTTTGCCCAATTCGTTAATTCGAATGCCTGCTCCCGCCTGCGCGCCTCTGCAAAGCTTCGGCGTGACGGGTGCGCCAGGACCTCGGCGAAGCCGGGCCAGAGGGAGGGGAATATATGTTGAGTACGAAAGCCGGCTTACGCCAAAAACGCCGCTTCGCCCATCATGCGGCGGGCGCCGTCGTCGTCCACCACGCAAAGCAGCAGGTAGCCGGGCCGGTCGGATTTGAGCGCGGCGATATAGTGGGCCGAGATCAGGCTGCGCAGCGCCACGCGCCCTTCGGGATTTTCCAGGACAAGCTCGTTATCGCAGAGGCAGGCCTTTATGGTGTTTCCCGGCCCGTCCGCGAGCGCGTCGGGCCAGGCGGGAAGGATGAGCAGCCATTGTCCCTCGCCATTGCGGACCAGTTCGAAATCATCAAGGGACGATGTTTTGACGGGGCCGAAAGGGACAGCGGGCATGGAGGCTACTCCTGCGTTTGGGTCTCTTCGTCCTTCTCTGCGGCCTTTGCGGCTTCTTCCTTCTCATCTTCCGTTTCCGGCACGGCCGCGCCTTCCTCGAACATGGCGGCGTTCGCGGCGGCGATGCGGGCGGCGGCGTCCTCGTCGGTTTCGGCGGCCGTGGCGGCGGCGCCGGTTTTTTCCTGCGTCTTCGCCTCGTCTTCCGAGCGGGCGACGTTCAGGGTGATCGTTGCCGACACTTCGGGGTGAAGATGCACCGCGATCCTGTGCAGGCCCAGCGCCTTGATGGGCGAGGCGAGGCCCACATATTGCCGCTCGACCGCGAAGCCCTCGGCGGCCAGGAATTCGGCCACGTCCCGCACGGTGACCGAGCCGAACAGTTGCCCGATTTCGGAAGCCTGCCGGATGATGATGAATGTGTGGCCGTCCAGCTTTTTGGCTTCGGTTTCCGCCCTGGCGCGGGCGGCGGCGTTGTCGGCCTCGATCTGCGCGCGGCGGGATTCAAACAGGGTCAGATTGTCTTTCGTGGCGCGAAGGGCCTTCTTGCGCGGCAGCAGGTAATTGCGCGCGTAGCCGGGACGGACCTTCACCACCTGCCCGATCTGGCCCAGGCGGCCGATCTTTTCAAGAAGAATAACCTCGATCATGCGATATCTCCCGCCTCACGGACATAGGGGAGCAGCGCCATGAAGCGGGCGCGCTTGATGGCCTGGGCCAGTTCGCGTTGCTTGCCCGACGAGACCGCGGAAATGCGGCTGGGCATGATCTTGCCGCGTTCCGACAGGTAGCGCGTCAGCAGGCGGGTGTCCTTCCAGTCGATCTTCGGCGCGGCCGAGCCCGAAAAGGGGCAGGACTTGCGCCGGCGGAAAAAAGGCTTGCGGTTGGCGGCGGCGTTGCGCTCGCCGTCGCGGGAGGAACGGTTGTCGCGTCTCATGGGTCAGTCTCCCTTCTGCTCGGTTTCGGACCGCTGGGGACGGGGACGCAAAGGGCGTCCCGCGCCGCCGCGACTGCCGGGGCCGCCCTGGCCCTCGCGCGGCTCGTCATCCTGCTTGCGCAGCATGGCGGAGGGGCCTTCCTCATGCGCGTCCACCCGGAGGGTGAGGTAGCGCAGCACGTCTTCATTGATGCGGAGATTGCGCTCCATCTCGGCGATGGCGGGCGCGGGCGCATCAATGTTCATCAGAACGTAATGGCCCTTCCGGTTCTTCTTGATGCGGTAGGCGAGGTTGCGCAGACCCCACTGCTCGGTCTTGGTGACCGTGCCGCCCTGGTTTTTAATCAGGCCGGCGGTGTCGCCGGTCAGGCTTTCCACCTGCGCGGGCGAGAGGTCCTGCCGCGCGATCAGCACGGATTCATACAAAGGCATATTATCTTCCTTCCGGATTTTCTCATCCCGTCCCTCAACGGGAGCAAACGGATTTCCGGATTTTTTCCGGCAGCCCGCGCCCGTTGAGTGGCGGGAATAGCCACCCCCAAAACGGGACTGGCAAGGACGGGCCGTTTATAAGGGCGGAAGTGGAGGAAAGTAAAGGGAGATAATATCTACAATTGAAAAACCCTTCCCTGTATGCTATTGTCATACATCATGGGGTGATCATGGAACAGCCGAACAATACATCAGTCCTGAGCATCCGGGTCAGCCGGGAGGAACGCAGGCTTCTTGAGGCGGCGGCCGGTCAATCCCGCACGACGCTAAGCGATTTCATGCGGCGCAAGGCAGTTGAAGCGGCGGAAGTCGATATTCTTGGAAGAACCAGCATGACCATCCCGGCAAAAGACTGGGAGGCGTTCGAGCGTTGGATGAACCGCCCGGCGGAAAAAATACCGGCCTTGGCGGAACTGATGCGGCGGCATGGCCCGCGGGATAGCTGATTCCGATGCCGGCCGCCCGTCCGCCAAGGCCTCTTTTGGAAGAGGATGACAGGACTTCTTTTGATTGCGGGCGGGAATCCCTGAATCTCTGGTTCAGGCGGCATGCCCTGGCCAATCATGTAAGCGGCGCTTCGAGGGTCTATGTGCTGGCCGATCCGCAAAACGGGAAAATACAGGGCTACGTCACCCTCAGCGCATCGCAGATCGCGCGGGCGTTTTTGCCGAAACCCCGGCAAAGAAACCAGCCGGATCCCTTGCCGGTCACATTGCTGGGGCAACTGGCGGTTGATAAATCCTGTCAGGGGCAGGGATACGCCGCGCTGCTTCTTCAGCATGCGTTTCTCGCGGCCCTGCATGTTTCCGAACAAGTGGGAAGTATCGGGATTGTCACGCACCCGATTGACGACAGGCTCCGCAGCTTTTACGCGCGCTGGGGCTTTCAGGATCTTCCCCATGACCCAAAACGCGCGATGATCGTCCGCATGGCGGATTTGCGCGAGTCCTTGCGGTAGGGGTAGAAAGATTAAGGACTTCTCGCGGGTTTCGCAATGTGCCCCGGTGTATTCCCCGGCGTTGCCGGTTCTGGAGAAACAGGTACCCTGTGCATGATTGTTTCTAAAATTTTCACGAAATCAGGATTCACCGCCAAGGCGGCAGCCCTTTTGGTTAAAGAGGGGTCATCCGAAGGTATGCCGCCACGCCTTATAATTTCTTCACCCGCTTTTAGTATTGACTGGGTTTCTTCTTTCACCTTCGGTGGAAGTCCTTCAATCAACCGACTAAATTCCTCAAGTGTTTCCCCGATAGCAGCCATTGTCCCGGAAGCATTTGCGTTACCAGCGAAAGATCGCATGGCGGACACCATGTCTGCTGCCCGCCGTTCTGCATATTCAATGGCTGCGCGCTTAAAAATCTCGCCGCCTGCCTCAGCGATGTCGTCCGGCAAGGGGCCCCCTAAATTAGGACCTTTGTTATCGCTATTCATCTCAATATGCCTCTTGAAAAAAGGGTTTTAGATATTTTGCCGTCTTGCAGCAAGAATTCAACAATCTTGATTGCAATTCTGGCTACGCCTAGCATCATATAATGAATGGTGTCAATACCTCGATTGCATGCGCGGCAAGGAAGAATGATGTCCCCCAATTCTGAAACGCAACGCTATCACCTTGTGGCCATGCGGTTGCACTGGATCATCGCCCTGCTGCTTGTCGGCAACCTGGCGCTGGGCTTCATGCTTGGCGGCATTCCGCAGGAGTTGCGCGGGCAGGCCTATATGATGCACAAGTCGCTGGGCCTGTCGGTGCTGATGCTCACATTGGTGCGCCTCTTGTGGCGCATTCTGGCCAGCGCGCCACCCATGGAGTCGGTCAAGGGATGGGAAAAGAATCTGGCCGTGGCCGTTCACGCGCTCATTTATTTGCTGACGCTGGCCATTCCGTTCAGCGGCTGGCTTCTGGTTTCGGCGTCCGGCAAATACCCGACGATCTTTTTCAACCTCATGGAATGGCCGCATCTGCCCTTTTTCATGGGCTTTGCCGAGGACGCGCGGCGGACCCTTGCCGGCAATATCGCCGAGGCGCATGAAAAGCTTTCTTTTGCGCTGGTTGCGCTCCTGGCGCTGCATGTGGCGGCGGCGCTGCGTCATCACTGGTTTTTAAAGGATGATACGCTGTTACGCATGATGCCCGCGTCGCTGGATGGCGGGCTTCGCCGCCTGCGCGGCGAAAAACCGCGCTAATCGGGTTAACAGCCGGTTTGTGGCGGCACGAAAGCAAAGGACGGAAATTTGACGCGGCAGGGCGGTTGCCGCTAAACTCGCGCCGCAGTCAACGCATTTGGATTTTTTCATGGCGGCGAAGCCGATCATCCTCATCCTGAACGGGCCGAACCTCAATCTTCTGGGCACGCGCGAGCCGGAGATTTACGGGACTACCACGCTGGATGCCATTCAGGAGGAGTGCGAGGAAGCGGCGGAAGAGTTGGGCCTTGGCATTGATTTCCGCCAGACCAACCATGAAGGCGAAATGGTGGAATGGATCCAGCAGGCCCATGACAGGAACGCAGGGATCATCATTAACGCGGGCGCGCATACGCATACGTCCATCGCCATACTCGACGCCCTGAAAGCCAGCCGGATTCCGGTGATCGAAGTGCATTTATCCAATATTTTCCGCCGTGAGGAATTCCGCCACACCTCCTATGTGTCGCAGGCGGCCGATGGCGTGATCTGCGGCCTTGGTCCCGCCGGCTATGTGCTGGCGCTGGAAGCCATGGCCAATCTTCCCGAAGACCGCTAAACCCGGAACATCCCCGTGCCCGACAAAGAAAAGCCCAAACCGCCGGCCGCGCCGAAATTCGACATTGATGAGAAGCTTGTCCGCAAGCTCTCGCGCCTTTTGAACGAGACCCATCTGGCCGAGATCGAATATGCCGAGGGCGAAAAGCGTATCCGCCTGACACGCAGCATAGCGCCCCCGGCGGCCGCTGCTGTTCCCGTCGCGCCGCCCGCGGCCGCCGCGCCGGTCCCTGCGGCCGAAGCGCCGAAAGAAGCGGAAAACGCAGTAACCTCACCCATGGTCGGCACGGTGTATCTGGCGCCCCAGCCGGGCGCGAAGCTCTTTGTAACCCTTGGCGCGAAGGTCAAGGCGGGCGACACCCTGGCCATCATCGAGGCCATGAAGGTCATGAATCCCATCAAGGCGCCGAAAGCCGGCACGGTGGCCGACGTGCTGGTCGAAAACGGCCAGCCGGTTGAATTTGGCCAGCCGCTGGTGGTGGTCGCGTAGCGGCTTGTTTCGGACCGGACAAAATTCCCCTCCCTTTGGGAGGGGTTAGGGGAGGGAAAACAGGAAAAGGGAAGGGAAAATCGGTGGTGTTTTACTTTGAAAATCACCCCCGCGGAGGCGGGGGTCCCATTTGATTAAAAACAATGGGATGCCCGCCTTCGCGGGCATGATATTTTTCAAACTGAGACACTACCGGAAAACCGGAAAAGTTCAGGAAAATGTAAGCTCTCCTTCCTGCAAACCCTTTCCCATTCCCCTCCCTTTGGGAGGGGTTAGGGGAGGGAAAGGTAAAAACCAGGGAAACAACCCTCCCCCTTCCCCCTCCCAAAGGGAGGGGGATATTCATGTTTGCCTCGCCGGTCGTTCTTCGATTTGTATCAGGTGTAGATGTTCGAGAAAGTCCTCATAGCCAATCGCGGCGAAATCGCGCTTCGCATCCACCGCGCCTGCAAGGAGATGGGCATCGCCACGGTGGCCGTGCACTCCACCGCCGACGCCGACGCCATGCATGTGCGCCTGGCCGATGAAAGCGTATGCATCGGCCCGCCCATGGTGCGGGAATCCTACCTGAATATTCCGGCGATCCTGTCGGCGGCTTCCGTCACCGGGGCGGACGCCATTCACCCCGGCATCGGGTTCATGGCCGAAAACGCCCGTTTTGCCGAGCTGGTGCAGGAGCACGGCTTTAGCTTCATCGGGCCGGAGCCGGAGCATATCCGCATCATGGGCGACAAGGTGGCCGCCCGGCGCGCGGTGATCGAGCATGACCTGCCCATTGTTCCCGGCTCCGACGGCGCGGTGCCCGATATGGAAGCGGGGCGGGCCCTGGCCCGCAAGATCGGCTATCCCGTGCTGGTCAAGGCGGCGGCCGGCGGCGGGGGCAAGGGCATGAAGGTCGCCGGGGACGACAAGGGCTTTGAAGAAGCCTTCTCGCTGGCAAAGGCGGAAGCGGGAGCGGCTTTTGGCAATGACGAAGTCTATATCGAGAAATATCTCGACCGCCCGCGCCATATCGAAATCCAGCTTCTGGGGGATCATCACGGCCATTGCGTGCATTTCGGCGAGCGCGACTGCTCCATCCAGCGCCGCCACCAGAAGGTGGTGGAAGAAGCGCCAAGCCCGGCGCTGAACGCCTCGGCCCGCGACAGGATCGGCCGGCTGGCGGCCAGGGTCGCCTCCGATATCGGCTATCGCGGGCTTGGCACCATGGAGTTCCTTTATCAGGACGGGGAATTCTATTTTATCGAAATGAACACCCGTCTTCAGGTGGAGCATACGATCAGCGAGATGATTACCGGCGTCGATCTGGTGCGCGAGCAGATCCGCGTCGCCTCCGGCGCGCCGATGGGCTATGCGCAGGATGATATTACCTTCAGCGGCCACGCCATTGAATGCCGCATCAACGCCGAAAATCCGGCCACCTTCACGCCGCGTCCCGGAAAGGTCGAGAATTATCATGCTCCCGGCGGGCTCGGCGTGCGCGTGGACAGCGCCATATATGACGGCTACATGATCCCGCCCTATTACGACAGCCTGATCGCCAAGCTGGTGGTGAGCGGCAAGAACCGCAACGAGGCGCTGCTGCGCCTCAAGCGCGCCCTTGGCGAATTCGTGATCGGCGGGGTGGACACGCTTCTGCCGCTGCACGAAAAAATCGTGGCCCAGCCCGAATTCATCGACGGCAATTACGACATCCACTGGCTTGAAAAAATGCTGGAAGTCGAAGTGCTGGGAAAGGTAAAAGATCAGGAATGAAAGCCGAAATCATCACAGCTTCCGAAGAGATCCGGCGGGCGCTTGTCCTGCTGAGGAGGCATCTTTGACTGGGATAACGCGCTCAAGCGCCTGGGGGAGCTGGATCGGGCGGCCGAAGACCCCCATCTGTGGAACGACCCGCGCGCGGCGCAAAGGCTGATGCGCGAGCGCACCCATCTGCAAAACGCCATCGCCAAGGTGGAGCGGCTGGAAAACGGCCTTGCCGACAATCTGGGCCTGATCGGGCTTGCCGAGGCCGAGGGCGACGCGGGTGTCCTGAAGGACGCCGAGGCCGCCATCTTCGCCATGGAAAAGCAGGCGGCGCAATATGGGCTGGAGAGCCTCCTTTCCGGCGAGGCCGATGGAAACGACTGTTACCTGGAAGTGAACGCGGGCGCGGGCGGCACCGAGGCGCAGGACTGGGCCGAGATGCTGCTGCGCATGTACATCCGCTGGGCCGAGGCGCATGGCTGCAAGATCAGCCTTCTGGAAGAATCCCGCGGCGAGGCGGCGGGCGTCAAATCGGCCACCATCGAAATCAGCGGCGAGGCCGCCTATGGCTGGCTGAAAACCGAAAGCGGCGTGCACCGGCTTGTGCGCATCAGCCCCTATGATTCCAATGCTAGGCGGCATACCAGCTTTGCGTCGGTTTCCGTCACGCCGGCGGTGGATGACTCAATCGATATCGACATCAAGGACAAGGATTTGAAAATCGACACTTTCCGCGCGGGCGGCGCCGGCGGCCAGCATGTGAACAAGGTGGAAAGCGCGGTGCGCATCACCCATATGCCCACCGGCGTGGTGGTGGCCTGCCAGCAGGAGCGCTCGCAAGTCCAGAACCGCGCCAAGGCCATGGAGATGCTGAAAGCCCGTTTATATGAGCTGGAGCTTCGCAAGCGCGAGCAGGCCTCGGCCGAGATCGAGTCCACCAAAACCGATATCGGCTGGGGGCATCAGATCCGCTCCTACGTTCTGCATCCCTACCAGCTTGTGAAAGACCTTCGCACCAATGTCGAAACCAGCAATACCCAAGCCGTGCTGGACGGCGGCCTTGATGCCTTCCTTCAAGCCGCCCTTGCTAGCCGCTTGAAGGGGCAGGGGGAGGGTAATGCCTAGGCGGCCCTCAACCGTGATACGCGAATATGTCATGCAACAAGATTTTGTAGGCCATGCAATAGGTTCTGGAATTAATTTCGCTCATGGTTAAAACGCTTTATTTTTGCCATTGTTCCGTAAAGGATAAATCAGGTGAACACTCAAAAGCATATCGCACTTGGCCCGCTCAAAATCGGCAACGACCTGCCGCTGACGCTTATCGCGGGTCCGTGCCAGCTTGAAAGCCGCGAGCATGCGTTTTTCATGGCCGGAAAGCTGAAGGACATTTGCGGCAGGCTCGGCATCGGCCTGATCTACAAAACCAGCTTCGACAAGGCCAACCGCACCAGCATCAGGACGAAGCGCGGCATGGGGCTGGAAACCGCGCTTCCCATATTCGCCGGTCTGCGCAGGGAGCTTGGCGTGCCGGTGCTGACCGACGTGCATGAGCGGGAGCATTGCGCCGCCGTGGCCGAAGCGGTGGATATTCTGCAAATTCCGGCCTTTCTTTGCCGCCAGACGGACCTGCTGGTTGCCGCGGCCCAAACCGGCAAGATCATCAATGTGAAAAAAGGCCAGTTCCTCGCGCCCTGGGACATGAAGAACGTGGCCGAAAAAATCGCCTCGGCGGGCAACGAAAACATCCTTCTGACCGAGCGCGGCGCGAGTTTCGGCTATAACACGCTTGTGTCCGACATGCGCGCGCTGCCCATCATGGCCGGAACCGGCTATCCCGTGGTGTTCGACGCCACCCATTCGGTGCAGCAGCCGGGCGGGCAGGGCGCGTCTTCGGGCGGCGAGCGGCGCTTTGTGGCCACCCTTGCCCGCGCGGCGGTGGCGGTGGGCGTCGCGGCCGTGTTCATGGAAACGCATCAGGACCCCGATAATGCGCCATCCGACGGCCCCAACATGGTGAAACTGGACGACATGCCCGCGCTGCTGGAAACGCTGATGGCGTTTGATGCGCTGGCAAAATCCCGCCGCGGATAAGACAATGGCCAGGAGCGCTCCCCAAGCCGAGTATGACCCCATCGCGGAGCGCTATGCCGCGGCAAACGCCGGACGGCCGCTTTTCGGGGAAGGCATCTACCCCTTTTTTCTTTCGGCTCTTGGCGATCTGACCGGGCAGGCCGTGCTTGATCTTGGCTGCGGCGATGGAGAGATAACCGAAAAAATTCTGGAATACGGCGCGCGTTCCGTACGCGGCATTGACGCGGCGCCGGAAATGATACGCATCGCGCGGCGGCGCGAATACGGCGCTTCGGGCCGCATCGAATATGAGGTCGGAAAAGTTGGAGAGTTGAAGGAACCGGGCCGGCATGACCTCGTCACCGGAGCTTTTTTGCTTCATTACGCCGCCACGAAAGACGAGCTGTGCCGCATGTGCGGGGATATTGCCGCCCGGTTGAACCCGCAGGGCCGCTTCGTGGGCATCATCAACAATCCCGGTCATCCTCTTAATCCCGATCCCCGATACGGCAATACCATCCGCGCCGTACGGGAGTTTCCCTTGGAGGGGGATACGCTTTTTGTCGAAGGCAGGGGCGGGAACAATGAAGTGTTCCAATTCGTCAACTATTACTGGAAAAAGGAAACCTATGAATGGGCGCTTCTTGAAAACGGACTGACTTGCCGGTGGAAATCCATCATTCCACCACGCGCGGCGTTTGAAAAAACAGGAGAAGCTTTCTGGCGGCCCTTTCTGGAAAGGCCTTTTTTCATCATGATGGAATGCAAGCCCTGCTGATCAGGACGGCAGAACCCTGATCCCCAGTTTCTTCGCGGCCTTGCGAAGGGCGGCGTCGCGGGTGGCCAGCGGCAGCCCCTCGCGCGCGGCAAGCTCCAGATAGGCGGCGTCGTAAACCGTCAGACCGTGCCTTTCAGCCAGAAGAAAAATATCCTCATAAACATCTTCAGGCGGCAATTTATCAGTTTCGACAGGCAGTTTGCTGATCGCCCTGAGCTTGAGGGGAATCTTTGCCGGCAATACGCGTTTGCGCCGCGCCGCGTTCAACAGCATGTTGGCCATTTCCAGAAACCATATGGCAGGCACAAGCGCGCCGTAATGGCTGGCCTGATCGAGCAAGGCATCTGTTTCAGCCGAAACCTCGTCTTCCAGAAGCCAAGCGGCGGCGACGGAGCAGTCGGCGACGAGGGTGCCTACCATTTGCGGCCTTCATCCCGCAGCGCCTTCCATGAAAGCCCGCGCAACCGCGAACCTTTTCGCAGCTTCTTGATCTCCGCCACGGCCTTGCTGGCCGAAAGACGGCGCCTGGCCTTGAGGGGCGAGAGCCGGGCCACGGGCTTGCCGCGCCGGGTGATGATGATTTCCCGCCCGCGCGCCACCTGATTCAGCAGTTCGGAAAGACGGGTCTTGGCCTCGAAGGCGCCAATGGTTTGTCCGGCCATCATGTGCTCCATATAAACTGGTTTACAAACTAGTCTATCACAGGCATGGCCGGTTTTCAACCACCTGAATCGCGCGGATAAGGCTATAGCAAAATCAAATAATACAAAAATCTTATAAAATGACTCATCGAAAGCACAGACCGTCACCCCTGCACCCGCTTTCGCGGGGACAGGCTCCGGCGGGGGGCCACGCTTATATTCTTTTAATTTGTATGGATTTCAAGCGTGGATGCCCGCCTTCGCGGGCATGACAAATCTCCTATGGGATGGATCAGTTTATAAGACCGTTGGTATAATTTCCGTGTGAAAATTTCCCATATGCATATTCCCGTCCCCGCCTCCCTGCTATGTCTTCGGCTCCGCAGGGCAAGCTTCGGCGGACGAGCTTTCTCCAAGGACCCGCCGGAGCCTTGGCGCAGGCGGGCAAGGGGAGGGGAGATTGGTTATCCTTAAATAGTCAACATTTTATGATGCGCCATAAATGGCCTGCGCCCGTTTTTCAAACGCGGCGATCATGTTCCGCGCCGCTTCGTCGAACATCAGGCCGATGGCGGCGTTGAGAAGGCCGGAGCGGAAGCGGAAATCGACCGCGAATTCCACCGCGCATTGCTTGCCGCCCTTTCCGGCCGGGGCAAACGCCCAGAAGTTGCTCAAATGCTCGAACGGACCGCTTTTATAGATGCTGGTGATGCGCGCGTGCGGCTCAAGAATGACGTCGGTATTGAAGCTTTCGCGGAAGATTTTATAGCCGATGGTCAGGTCGGAATTAAACATGTTGCCCTTGCGCCAGTTGATGCGGCTGCCGGCGCACCAGGGCAGGAATTCGTGGTAGCGGTCCACCGCCGCCACGATGTCGTAAAGCTGCTTCGGTGTATAGGGAAGAATGCGTTGCTCGTGATATTTGGGCACATCAATCATGCCCGCGCAGGCGGGCATCCCATGACTATATTAAACAGAACGGGATTCCCGCCTTCGCGGGGATGAGAGAGGTTTGTCACCGCGAGTTGCCCTCCTGCTGTTTCAGCCGCGCGTCCTTCAATTTCATGAAATCATCGCCCGCATGGTAGGAAGAACGGGTGAGGGCCGATGACGCCACCAGCAAAAACCCCTTGCCGCGCGCGAGCGACGCATAGCCCTCGAATTCGTCCGGCGTGACGAAGCGGTCGACGGCGGCATGCTTGGGCGTGGGCTGAAGATATTGGCCGATGGTGAGGAAATCCACATCGGCGGCGCGCAGGTCGTCCATCACCTGGCCGATTTCCTCCTTCGTCTCGCCCAGTCCCACCATCAGCCCCGATTTGGTGAACAGGGCAGGGTCCACCTCTTTCACCCGCTTCAGCAGGGCCAGCGAGGTGAAATAGCGCGCTCCCGGACGTATGGAGGGATAAAGCCGGGGCACGGTTTCAAGATTGTGGTTGAAGACATCGGGCCGGGCGCGGGCCACGTGCTCGATGGCGCCGGGCTTTTTCATGAAATCAGGGGTCAGGATTTCCACCGTCGTGCCGGGCGAAAGCGCGCGCACGGCCTCTATGGTTTGCGCAAAGTGACCGGCCCCGCCGTCGGGAAGGTCATCGCGGTCAACCGAGGTGATGACCACATGCGAAAGGCGGAGTTGCCTTACGGCCTCGGCGACCTTGCGCGGCTCCGCGGCATCCAGTCCGTTCGGACGGCCGGTGGCCACGTTGCAGAAGGCGCAGGCGCGTGTGCAGACCGCGCCCATGATCATGAAAGTGGCGTGCTTCTTTTTCCAGCATTCGCCGATATTGGGACAGCCCGCTTCCTCGCACACCGTGTGCAGCTTTAACCCGCGCATCAGCCGGTGCGTTTCATGATATTCGGGCGAGGTGGGCGCGGGCACCCTTATCCAGTCCGGCTTGCGCGGAATGGGGTTGTCGGGCTTGTGAGCCTTTTCGGGATGCCGGAGGCGGGGCGCCTGATCGTCCATGGATTAAAAATACACGGGTTCGCGCCCGCGTTCAAATGCGGGAAGCGCCTGTTTATACCTACGGTCTTATGAAATGACTCATCCCAAAAGCACGGACCGTCACCCCCGCGAAGGCGGGGGTCCACGCTTATAATCTTTTGATTTGTTTGAATATCAAGCGTGGATGCCCGCCTCCGCGGGCATGACAGGTTACCTTAGTTGACATGTGTCAGTTCATAAGTTTGTTAGTATTACATGGCATTTATGCTGCAACTGCTCAATGGCGCGGACATCAGGCCCACGCATAAAAGGGATTTCGTTATCCTGTCCTGGGGGGCCGGATTCAATAAGGCCCGCCCTTGCGAGGCCCGAAAAACCAACTTGCCCGCCGTGGCTCTGGTGGAGGCGGAAGGGAGGGGGGAGGTGATTTTTATTCCCCTCCCTTTGGGAGGGGTTAGGGGAGGGTGCATGCGCATGTTTCATGGGCCATGCTTCTTCTTATGGAAAGGTCTTCCCTCCCCCTTGTCCCTCTCCGCCTTCGCTCTGCGGGCTTCGGCGGACAAACTTCCTTATAAGGACCCGCCGTAGCTTTGGCGAAGGTGGGCCAGAGGGAGGGGAGATGTGACTTTCACTCCCCTCCCGCTTGTCCGCTTCCGCAAAGCTTCGGCGCGGCGGGTGCGTCAAGATTTCGGTGCAGCCGGGCGTAAGGGTGACAACTGGTACAGGCCGGGGGTTATTTCATAAGACTGTTGGTATAAGTCTTCATCAGGATCGCCAAGGTTATGCTGGCGTTCTCGTGCCTTGAGATGGATCGCCGCGCGCCGTTTCACGGCGCTCGCGATGACGGTTATCCTTTTGGCAGGATGTATTTTAATGGGGTGCAAACCCTTGGGCACAAGCGCAAAACAGACATTTTATGGTTAACCGATTATGAAAGTTTTGTTGGTGTTGAAAAACTTGCGAACGAAAATTTATAGTCCGCGAACCATTTTCAGGACCGTTTTTATTAAACCGTATTTAAGGGGATGAATAATGAGCAAGCTGGAGAGAAAGGGATTTAACGGCACGCCGCGCAGGGCTTTTGGTTTTGCGGCGGCCTTTGCTGTCGCTACTGCAGCCATATGCAGCGCCAGTAATTATATTGGCAGCAGTCAGGCCCAGACGAAACCTGTCAACAATGTCGCTCCCGCCGCCGCCACTGCGCCCGCAAAAACCGCCGTGCCCTTACCGGTAGCTGCTCCGAATAAGGCCACAATCAGGGTTGCTGCTGTTGGCAAAAGACGTGCTGTTGCCGCGCGTCCTCCTGCGAGAGAACCTGCAACGGACACTGCGACTGTTCTCGCTGCCAGAGCCGCTACTCCACCGCCCGTAGTAAAAGTCGCCGCGAGGCATAAAAAAGTTGTTCCTCTGCCGCGCAAGGCTCCGAGACAGTACAGTTACCCATACAGCAATGAATATCTTAGCGGAAATATCCAAGGCTCGGTGGAATTTCTGGCCATGATGGACATCATGTATGGTGTAAAAAAACCGTTCGGTACCATTATGCGGGCACCGATTGTTGGTGGGCATATCGTTTTCCATAGGGATGACCAACAATTTTACTTTCCGCCCGGTGCGCATATTCCTCAGTACAATGGCAAGTATGTTGAACAGTTTGATGATAGCCGCGTAATTGCCATTCAGGGGTGTCGCATTCCATACGAGCATCATCCTCTTGCGAAAGGCGCCAGGATGATGGGAATAGCAATTCCCTATGTTGGCACAGGTGCCAGCGTGGCCGAATGGCTTGGCGATTGCAAAATCGCAACTTTTGAGCATGTAACCCGGCCGGCAAGAATCATTATCAGCGCCGCTTTTGGATACGTTGCCAGCAAGATTATTCGTTATTACCGAGACAACAATATTCGCCCTTATGTTTATAAGAAGGAAGGCCCAAAACTTTTCGCCAAATACAGAACCATGTATGGCCGCCGTTGGGCCCTGTGGTTTGCCCGCCGCGATGCGATCATCAAGGCGAACCGGGCAGGCAGGCTGTTCGAGTTCGTTGCGAAAAAGGCGGCGTCTGCTGTTACACGTCCTGCTGCGAAGGCGGCTGTGAAGGTGATTTATGGCAAGAATGGCAGGCGGCTTCGCAGGCAAGGCAAGCATAGGCGTTACCGCGGCAGGCCACCCGTGCAAATGCAGCAACAGCGCGGACCAGACCGCCACAGACGCAGTTCTACGAATCCTCGCAGAGAGCAGCTTCTCAACTCTACACGTCTCCCCGACAGGTCTTCCGTCAAACCTGCACGCGGGGCGCTTCGGGGGGCTACCGGATTTGGCTTCTAGTTTCAGCCCAAGACGATAAATTCAAAGCCCGGTCCTATGGACCGGGCTTTTTTGTCGGGGGGGGGGTGATCTCTTGATGAACATTCCGGGCAAGGGTGCGCGGCAACCGCGACCCGGAATCCAGTTTGTTGTTGAAAATAATACCAACGAACTTATGAACTGACATACGCCAATAAGGTAACTCGTCATGCCCGCGACGGCGGGCATCCACGCTTGAAATACAAAGATTATAAGCGTGGCCACCCCCCGGAGCCTGTCCCCACGAAAGCAGGGGGCCGCATTTTAAAACTTTTGTTTTGATAGTCTTTTAGCGTGGATGCCCGCCGGAGCCTTGGCGCAGGCGGGCAAGGGGAGGGGAAATTTATCCATCAAGGACCCCGCCGTAGCTTTGGCGAAGGCGGGTCGGAGGGAGGGGACAAGGTGACTTTTATTTCTTTCCCTCTGGCCGCCTCCGCAGGCTTCGGCGTGGCAAATAGGAAAAACCTCGGCATAGCCTTAGGTTCAATGGACAATGACCAACACGAACATTCCCGCCCCCGCCTGCGCGGGGGCAGGCTCCAGCGGGAATCCCATTTTATTCTTCGAACAGAAAACAAATGGAATTCCGGGTCGC
>JANQEX010000071.1 GCA_028278105.1 Alphaproteobacteria bacterium
GACTGATATGGAGAGGTGGCCGAGTGGTTGAAGGCGCTCGCCTGGAAAGCGGGTAAACGGGAAACCGTTTCGTGAGTTCGAATCTCATCCTCTCCGCCACCAAAAAAGCCCCCGCATGGGGGCTTTTTTCATTTGGGATAGCGGCCGGGGAAAAAGTCCCGATGTGTGCGGGGGCAGGGCGCGTCGGAAATCGTTCTGCGAAGATTCACATCATGGAAACCCTTTGGCATGTCTTTCCAGGCTGGCAGGTCGTATTCCTTTAATGCTGCGTCGTAGGCCTTGTACTTCTTGAATATGCGAAGGCGCTTTGCCTTGCCGTCATAAAGGAACAGCGCCGACTTCCATTTGGGTTTCCATGGCCAGGAAAGCTGGCGGACGTAATGCGACCCATGAATGATCTCGTCGCACCATTCGAGATTGTCAACACCAGCCGGAAGAATTTCCTTGCCCTCGGAGTCAAGCAGGCGCGGATTGTCGCGGACAAACCAGACAGGCTGAAGAATATAGCCGTTAGGAGTTTCCGCGGAGAGGCTGAACCCGTAGCCGATGTAGCATATGCCCAAAAGAAACCAGGCGCCAAAAAACGCCGCGATAAATTTGCATATGCGGAAAAAGAGATGGCTCCTGCGACGGCCTTTTATTTTTCCTTGTATCGGTATTTGCTCTTCTCCCTGTCTTCATAAACAACCGCTTCAATGCGGGTGCGCCAGTTTTTGGTTTCAGGGCTTCCGGTGAAGTCCGAAGATTTTTCCCAGGAAATGACCGGCGGGCTTTGCTTTCCGAAACAGATAACCGCCAAAATACCGTATAAACATCCAGAAGCCAAGATAGAGGCTTGCATGAACCCACCCGAAAAGGAGGGCGACGGCAATGCTTGCTCCATCGCCGATATTTGCACAAGCCAGAAGAGGCCTTTCGCTGAACGGGTCGTTTCTTATGTCCCACATAAGGTGAACGGCAAGATTAAACGCCACATAGCCGACGAAGATGGCTCCAGCGCATGCAAGGGCAAAAAAACAAGTTCTTTTCCATCGTGGGTGTTGGGGACTTGTCTTCAGGGAAAAAACAAAAACGGGAATTGAAACAAGCCAGAACCACAACCAGTAATTAAAGGTGCTATACCATGGCCGGCTCTTCATAAGGCAAACGCAGTCGCAGTTTTCTCCAAGCGAAACTCCCTCCGGAAGCCGCATGCGGCCTTCCCGCACTGCGGGCATGACTTCAAAAACGCCCGCAATGAGCAACAGCAATCCGATAAAGAGGAGGGCTTTCTTCATTTGGGATAGCGACCGGGGAAAAAGTCCCGATGGGTACGGGGGCAGGGCGCGTCGGAAATCGTTCTGCGAAGATTTACATCATGGAAACCCTTTGGCATGTCTTTCCAGGCTGGCAGGTCGTATTCCTTTAATGCGGCGTCGTAGGCCTTGTACTTCTTGAATATGCGAAGGCGCTTTGCCTTGCCGTCATAAAGGAACAGCGCTGACTTCCATTTGGGTTTCCATGGCCAGGAAAGCTGGCGGACGTAATGCGACCCATGAATGATCTCGTCGCACCATTCAAGATTGTCAACGCCGGCCGGAAGAATTTCCTTGCCCTCGGAGTCAAGCAGGCGCGGATTGTCACGGTCAAACCAGACAGGCTGAAGAATATAGCCGTTAGGAGTTTCCGCGGAGAGGCTTAGTACTGCGGCAATATACAACATCCCAAGCAAAAACCAGGCGCCAAAAAACGCCGCGATAAATTTGCATATGCGGAAAAAGAGATGGCTCCTGCGACGGCCCTTTATTTTTCCTTGTATCGGTATTTGCTCTTCTCCCTGTCTTCACGAACCACGGCTTCGATGCGGGTGCGCCAGCTTCCCGTAACCGGATAGGGAATTCCAGGCTCGAACTCAAAGCCGAACAATTGTTGAGCATCGACGGGATCAAAAAATACATCCTTGAACTTGTAGTCTATAACAATGGTAAAGATCAGGAAAGAGCCAATTTTCGAAAACGTTCCGGATACGTCTCCGGCAACGGTTGATTCTCCATGCGCGAAGATCAAGGATTCAAAATCATACTCTCGAGAAAAATCATCCGCGAACGGTCCCGGCTTCATCTGCCGGATGCGGTCGGAAAAATCACCCACCACCCGGTCGGTAATGCTTTGCCCGTGCTCATCGATAACCTCATATTGCGTATACCGGATGACGGCGTTCAACTGGCCGATTTCCTCCAGCGTTACCGGCCTGCCATTGGCCCGGAAGTAATGCTCCAGCATCCGGAGGGTACCCCAGGTGTCCTCGCCGTCCCTGGGGGCATGGATAAGCGTTTCCGTGTAGAATTCCTTCAGCTTCGAAGGATCAATTCCTTCCAGATGCGGCTCCGCCATGCAGCGGCAGTTGTGGTCTTCGCCGGGGTGCCCAATGGCCGGAGGGTTGTCCCAGGAGAATACTTGCCCCTCAAGCGCCGCGTGCGAGGGGCGCACTTTTTCATCACCGCGCGTGCGCCAGATATATTTTCCGGTGATGTGCCCTGGCGAATCTTCCTGCGGGCCGGTCTTGGCAAGAAAGGCGTTGAAGGCGGCCTTCATCGCCGCGTCCGATTGCGTCGCTTCCATGACGTTTAACGCTTCTTGCGGAAACACGCCGGTTCGCAGGTAATGGCGGAAACCCGCCATATGGGCCTTGGCGAATATCGATTGCCGTTGGTCTGACAGGCTGGTCATGGGCCGGGTCACGTTTGTTTCTGGACAAGGATCGCCGGACTGCATAGCACAGATCCCGGACCCAGGGTTGGGCCTTCTTTTTTTTAAAAAATTTTTCCTGCCGCCGCCATTTTCTCATGACATGCAGCCGCGTGGCGGTATTCGTTAATCCTCGCCGGCGCGCCTGGGCTTTAGCCTGAAAGCTGCGGGGCAAAATGGCGGCGCAGCGTGGCCCCGGCCGCCAGCAGGCCGCGCCGCATTTCGCCGCGAAGGTCCTTGCGCACATCCTCTGGCGTGGCGCCTGTTTCCTTTGCCTTTCGCAGGGCCCGTTCGATCATCTCCAGCAGCCGGTCGCCGAGGCTGGAGAGCGTCCGGTCAAAATCCTGCATGAAGCGGACGCCAAGGCTGTTGAGGTCCGGCGTGGCGAAAGGCCCCTGCCGTCCCAGCCGCCGCATCTGTTCCACAAACCCCTCGCGGTGGGTTTCAATGACGGCATCGACGAAAGCCCTTGCCCGCTCTTCCTTCAGGCGTGCGATTTCCTTAAGAAAACCCGTGGGATCATATTTGATTCCAATGGAACTGGCGCTTAAGTCGATCCCATAGGTATTGAGCATCTCAGCTTCGGATGCGCGCCTTCGTTTTAACCCCGGCACGTTGTTGATGTTTGAGCGAAACTTCAGTTCAAACAAGGCGTCAACAAGATGGTCTTTTCTATCATTTTCTGTTTGCGCATTTTTCGTATAGTCCATTATTGCCCGGTAAAATTTTGTTGAACGACCTACAATACGATACCCGCCATTATAAAAGGCATCTTGAATTGCAAGTTTTTCATTTGCCTTCAAAGCATTCCATGCACTTTTGTACTCTGCACGTATCTCATTCTCGCGAGTCGTGATGGCATATTGATACAGGGTTTCAATTTGTGTGCTGCTTAAACGGGCTTCTCCTGAAAACACCTTATCAAAGGAAGGGCGTGTGGCGGCATCAGCAAATGCTTTATCCCATTCCCTTCTTGCGGCGGCTTTTCTTGTGCGACCTTCTACGGTCTGGTTATTCCCCATATTAAAACCAATGCCAACGGTTATATTTCCCTTTGGTTTTTCGCCACGCCTTACAATGTCTGCAATATTTGCGCCGGTTTTATCATCATAGGCCGCTTCCCGCGCCTCTTCTCCGGCAAAAATATAATCGCGCCTTATTTTCTCAAATTCAGACCGTGTCAAACCGGGTTGAAGAAGTTTTTGCCTGTACAGGATGGTATCTTCGATGGAGGAGGCCATTGCTGCAATCCTTTCTCCTGTTTCCTTTGCTACTGAATATCCAGTTCGTAGATCAGGGAATCCGGCTTCTCCCGGCCGAAGGCTTCTTTCGCGTCTTCAATCATTGTACCGTGCGTGATGGGAAGTTTTTCCAATGTTCTTTCAGAAAGATTTTCCATGTCGTATCTCTCCCGCAAGGTGAGGCGCACAAGATCGTCTTTTTTTTCCTTGTCTGGAGCACTCAGAAGAAAAGAACCTTCAAGCGTCAAAAGTCCGTTATCATAAATAATGGAATCTATTTGCGCTCCGGCTCCGCATATTTCGGAGAAACCGGTGTCTGCAATCAGCTTTTTGTCCAGCCATAACCTGATGTAAATGCTGGCGGCCGCCCCGCAGGGACCTTCGGATTTTCCCCATTTGATACGCCCGGACAGTTTCAGTTCCTTTCCGGCCTTGCATGTTTTCGTCCATTCCTCGTCCCCGGTATCAAGCAGCAGGCCTTCGGTCTTCCAGATTTTTTTCAGATTCTGGGGATTGCCAAGCGTGTCTGCGTTTGTTGAAAGGTTTTCAACCGAGAAATAGCCAAGATCAGGATAACATGTGACGCGAATGACAGGGTTGGAACTGGCCGCGGCAGGTCCTGCTGTGGCAAGCAAACATAAGGCGGTCAGGAAAATCAGGCGCATGCTTGACTATCGGACGCCGGACAGGCGTTGTCTACAAACGGTTTTATTATAAAAATTTTTTTCCTATAGGCACTTTCTAACACACGCGCCCACTCTCTTAATGCCTCTTTCTCGCGCGGGCTTTTTGGCTTTCCCATATTGAATCCAGTGCCAACAGTAGGGTTGAGCAGTTTGGCGTCATCCATATATACGACTGGATGGCCTTCCCTGAATTTTGGAAGATTCTCGTGTAGCTTTAATAACCTGACTAGCTCACGGTCATACAGTTCCCGGTTCTTAAGAAAACTCAGCGCTTCTAAATTTCTCCTGACAATGATGGCTTGTTGCGTGTCAAAGATACTGGAATGCCAAGGTGTTTGTTTCGTGATTGTAAATTCCGTCATAAAGAACCTCCGGGTTGAATTCTGGAACGCTGTTCACGCAGATTTCCGCAGATTCTGTCGTAAATTGAGCCGTATTGATCCTCAAGATTCCCATGTGGAACGGAAATTCCCGTCTTTTCTTCCAGACATACCCTGTCCCAAGTTTTCTCGCATTTTTTGCATTGCCTGAATATCCATTGTTCGTCCTTATAATGGATTCCGACTAGAAATATGCTGTATTGATAATCCCAGAGTTCGTTATACAAAGGTGTGCCAGAAAATATCTCCTTTGTTTTGTCCCACAAAGAGACGTATCCACTCAACGTTCCCCTGCTTAAACCAATGCGGATTTCGGCGCGTATCTGAAGGGGTGCGCAGGTGTATTCGCGCGTTTTCCAGTCTGTGTCCGTCAGGATATCAATCCTGTCGTCGCCGTCGGCATGGTATTTTCTTTCTATCTCTTCAAAAGTTCCGGCCTCTTCGGATTCAACCGTCAGGTGGAACTCCTTCGCATCTCCGTCGCAAATTATTTTTACGTAAGGCACTTCCATCGCCTGCGCTTGCGGCAGGGCGAAAAGGATCAAGGCGATTGAAAGGAGAACCGGGAACATCGCGCCAGTATCCCGCATCTCTTTTTTGCCGTCCATCCTGCGATTGTTTAAAATAAATTTTTCTGTAATCCTGTTTTGAAAGCCTCCTGGCTGCTCATACCGGCGACCCTTTTTCGCTCAAGCGACGCCGGGCCGCTTTGCAAGCTTGCCTCGCGGAGCCGAGGGCGAAGCAGGGAAGCCGGCATCCACATCTGCTTGAAAAACATGGATTCCGGCTTACGCCGGAATGAGTAGTTCAACAAATTCCGGGTAGCATTTAGATAAACGGAATCGCTTCAGGCCGGGGAAACCGGTTTCCTGCCGTTTTGCGGCGCGGCCGGAGCCTGCGAAGTTGAGGCGGGCGGCAAGGTTTCGAAAGCATCCAGCTCATCCCAGAGCGGCTTGCCGGATTCCATCTCGCGCATGTTGAATTTCACCACCTCGTCGAAGCTGCGGGTTTTTTCATAGACCTTGCGCTGGCGCACGGCCGAGGACCCGCGCGCCATGATCTGGCGCAGCATGTCCAGATGCCTTTGATAGCCCAGGCGCTGGGCATAGGGCTCCAGCTTGTCCAGCCAGTCTTCGACGTCATCGCGCAACAGGCGCGTGTCGCCCGCGGCGCTGACGACAAGCCGCGCGTCGAGGCCATGGCGCATGGCCCGCCATTTGTTCTCGCGGCTGACCCATTGCGGCGGGCGGGCCATCTGGTCCAGCCAGCCCAGATGATCGGCGAACCAGTGCGCCAGCAGATGGATGAAGGCGGTAATCGCCAGCGTTTCGGCCAGCGTGGCCACGCCGTCGCACCCGCGCAGTTCCAACGTGCCGAATTTGGGCGAGGGGCGGGCGTCCCACCACAAGTCCTTCAGGCTGCTGATGGCGCCGCTGGCTTTCAGGCTCCAGTACAGCTCCTCGAAATCCGACCAGTTCTGCACCGGCACCGGCTGCCCGGCGGTGGGAATGGATTCATAGGCCGAGGGGCGGCTGGCGAACAGGCCGGTGTCTTCCCCCCGCCAGAAAGGCGAGGAAGAGGACAGCACCAGCAAATGCGGCAGGACATGCATGAAGAAATTGTTATAGCGGATGCAGTCCTGCGCGTTCAGCATGCCGATATGCACGTGAAGGCTGATGGCGATGGAGCGCCGCAGCAGCCAGCGCGTACGCTCGATGATTTCATGATAGCGGGGATCGTCATACAGGATGGAGTCGCGGTGATCGGCCGTGGGGTGAAGTCCGGTCGAGGACAGGCCGAGGCCCAGTTCCGCGCAAATGGCCCGGAGCCCCGCGAGAGTCGTTTTCAGGTCCGTTTCCACGGCATGCACGTCCTGGCAGACGCCGGTGTTGACTTCGATGGTGTCCTGGCAGAACTCCGGCTTGATCTTTTTCAAGGCGACCGCGGCCTTCAGGACGTCCTCCCCCCGGTTGATCAGCTTGCAGGTGGCGGGGTCGATCAGGTTGATTTCGATCTCCACGCCAAGGGTCAGGAAGCCGTTGGGCTTGAAGCGTATTTCCTCGGCCGCCGCCGCCAGCGCCCGGCGTCTTTTTTCCCAGAAGAACGGCGGCGCGATGCTCTTCGCCCATTCCAGCCAGCGCACCGGCATGGCGCGCCGTGCCGGTTTCGGCGAAGCGTCCAGCTCCGTTTTCGAATTCATGCAGGGGGCCTCAGGAACAAGGGAAGATTCCAATAAAAACAGCGTCACAGGACAAGATCAATCCCGTCAAGCCGGAAAAGGCCCGATTCAGGGGGAGATCCGGCCCGTCCCGTTTTCGCGCCGCTGTTATGGGCGGGGTTCTTCTATACAGGCTTTCCTGTCATGGGTGTGTCATGTCCTTTTTCCCGGCGCTTCTGTTTCATGGTGAAAGCAGGAACATTCTGCCGGGTCATGCGCGCTCTTGTCACCCGCGGACGCTTGCGGCAGACTGCCGGACCGTGGCGGGGTCAAGAAAGGGATTCATCATGCCGGAACGCAAGTCCGTCCTGTCGCGCGTCCCGATCTTGTTTTGTTGTGCCGTCATTATTCTTGCGCAAACGGGAATAATCCACGCCCATGCAACGGAGTCCGACATGCCCATGAAAATCACCTCGCCCGCTTTTATCGAAGGTGGCTCCATTCCCACCAAATACACCTGCGAGGGGGAAGACATTTCCCCCATGCTGGCCTGGACCGGCGCGCCGAAAGGCACGAGGAGCTTCGTGCTGATCGTGGATGATCCCGACGCGCCCGATCCCGCCGCGCCGAAAATGACCTATGTGCACTGGATCCTGTTCAACATACCGGGCCATATCGGCGGCCTGCCCGAAGGCATGACGGAGGACAAGGTTCCGCCCGAAGTCATGCAGGGCCTGAACGACTGGCGCCGCACGGGCTATGGCGGCCCCTGCCCGCCCATTGGCCGTCACCGCTATTTTTTCCGGCTTTACGCGCTGGATACGGTGCTGCCCGAAATGGTGCGGCCCATCCGCGCGCAGATCGACAAGGCGATGGAAGGCCATGTTCTGGAAGAGGCCTCCTATATGGGCACCTACCAGAAAAAGCACGGGGTGGAAGGGTAGGCCGTTTCACTTCCCCGCCCGGACCGTCACGTTGAAATTGTAGGCTTGCGGAAGCTCCTCGGCGCGTATGCCGCGCGAGGGTGGCCCGATGCCGCCAAGCGTCATCTCGCCATGGCTGGCGATGTTTTGCACGGCGTAGGTGCCCTGAAATCCCATCTCGTCCAGCAGCGCCACAATGTTGTCCAGCGCGCTTTTCGGCATCAGGTCGGCATGGAAGGTGGTGCGGACTTCAAGAATGACGCGCCTTTCCTTCTGCGCCGCGATCAGAAAGGCAAGGCTTTGCTGCAGCGGCTCCCAGTAATGTTTGCGGCCCAGAAGGGATTCCACCTGGTCTTTCCAGCATTTGAAATCCAGCGCCACGGAGTCAACCAACCCCTCATCCACCAGCGCGGCGATGGATGAAGGCCGTGTGCCGTTGGTGTCCAGCTTGATCTTGAAGCCATGACGCCGCGCCATCTGCGCGTATGCGGCAAGGTCGGGCGCCAGCGTGGCCTCGCCGCCCGAAAGCACCACGCCGGTCAAAAGCCCCTTGCGGCTTTTCAGGAAATTTTCGAAATCCTCCCGCGTCAGGTGTCCCGTGCCGTGCACAATGTCGGGATTGTGACAATAGAGACAGCGCAGATTGCATCCCGAAAACCAGGCGATGCAGGCGGCCTCGCCGGGAAAATCGAGCATCGTGAAAGGCGTGATGGAATAAAGCTCGCCGACCATTCTTTCCCGTCCGCCGTCAGGCCACCCAGGCCATGCCCTCGCGCGCGTGATAATACCCGTTCATCAGCGGCTGGCCGCCGCCCAGTTTTTTCAGGCGCTCCAGCGCCGCGTCCGGCTCCAGCTTCCCGTCCAGAAGCTGGCGCCAGACCTGCGCCACTTTCACCATGTCCCTGTCCTGCGGCGAAAGGCGGAAGGCCGCGACGCCCGCCCGCGCCATCTCCTCCACTTCATGGGCCAGCGCGAGGTACCCGTCGCTCAGGGTTTGCGTGCCGTTCACGCGCAAAAGCGGCCGGCCATCCAGCGTGCCGGCCGCCATGCCGTCAGGATCCTCCTGGCATATGAAGCGGCAATTGTCCTTGATCCGGCCATGGGCGCGGGCGCTGTAGCAGCGCATGGAAAGCGCCAAGGGCTGGCGGCCGTAAACCAGAACCTCCAGTTCGGCCGCGCCGGCCGCTCCAGCCAGACAGGCGATGGCCGCGCCGCTCATCTCCACCGGCGGCACGATGCGCTCGGCCCCGGAGCGGATCACGAAATCCAAAGCGCCTTCGTTGAACACGTTGATGAAGGGCCCGCACACGAAGGGCTTGCCTTCCAGAAGGCCGAGGCTGGAAACATCATTGGCTTCCACAAGCACGTCCGGGCTTGCGCAAAGCGTCTTCAGCCGCGCCACCTCGCGCGGCGTGGTAATGACCGAGAGAGTGGAGATCACCACCTCTTTCCCGCCGGCTTTCAGCCGCTGGACAATTTTGGGCAGAAGCTCTTCGGTAAACGGCTCGCGTTTCGAGCAGATCACCTCGCCGATGTAGACGCGGTCAATCCCGGCCTCGTCGGCGATGCGGGCATAAAAATCCATCCATTTTTCCGCGGGCCAGTGATAGAGCAGCGGGCCGAGCGTAAGCTGTCTCTTTTTTGCCGCCGCTTTCATCGCCAGCCTTTCCGGTAGGCGCCGACAGTCACCTTGCCGCCTTCCACGATTTCGTTCAGGGGCGCAGCACTCTCGTCCGCGCCCGCCGTCCGCGCGTCGATGGCCTTGCGGAAGGCGCGGACAACCCGCGTTACATAGGCCTTGCCCCTTTGCCGTCCCTCGATCTTCAGGGCGGTGACGCCGGCTTTCTTCAGTTCCGGCAGGATGTCGAGCGCGTTCAGCCCCACCGGCTCCTCGAACAAAAACGAGGCCTTGCCGTTCGCCACATAGGTTCCCTTGCAGGGCGTGGGATAGGCGGCGGCGTCATTGGCGGCAAAGCGGTTCATCACGACCTTGCCCAGTTTTGAAATCATCGCGCCGTCTTTTTCCTCATAGCTCACATGGCTGGCGGGGGCGCAGGCTCCGTCGCTGGACGGCGAAATGCCGGTGATGTAGGACGACAAAAAGCAGCGTCCTTCCACCATGGTGCCCACGCTGCCGAAAGCGAAGACCTCCGCCTCAATGCCGATCTGCAGGATCAGTTCCGCCACCTCGGCCACCGACAGGATGCGCGGGAACACCACGCGCTTCACGTTGAAGCGGTCGCGGTAGTAGCCGATGGAAACGGGGTTCGCCGCCGCCGCCTGCACCGACAGATGCAGGCGAAGGTCCGGGTGCGCCCGCTGCGCGTAATCCAGCAGGCCGATATCGGCCAGGATCACCGCGTCCACGCCCATGCCGGCGGCGGCGTCCACCGCCTTGCGCCACAGCGCCACCTCGCCCGCCCGCGCGTAGGTGTTGATGGCGCAAAGCAGTTTGCGCCCGCGCGCATGGGCATAGCGCACGCCTTCGGCCATTTCCCTGGGCGTAAAGTTCAGCCCCGGATAATTGCGGGCGTTGGTGCAATCGCGGAAGCCGCAATAAACCGTGTCCGCTCCCGCGTCAATCGCGGCCGTAAGCGCGGCGGGCGTTCCGGCGGGGCAGACAAGCTCCAGATAGGGCGGGCTCATGCCGCGTCCTCCCGGCTTTCCCGCTTTTCCGCGAAGGAGCGGCTTATCCGCGCCGCGCACCGCCAGGTCCTGTGCGCGGGCGGGGCCAGCGGGCCAAGAAGCAACAGGGCCTCGTCCAGCAGATTGATGCTTTCGCTGTCCAGAATATTGCGCAAGGCCACGATGGGCGCGGAATTTCCGGTCAGCCGGATGCCGCGCGAAAAAAACAGCGCGTCGCCGTCGCTCCGCGCCTCAAGAATGTCCAGCAGGGCTTCCAGCGAGCCGGTGATTTTCACCGTGACCGGCTGCCGTCCGTCGCACATGGTACGAATTTGCACCCGTCCACCGCCAAGCTCCAGCCGGAATTTGCGCGGCGCGTCGGTCAATTCCACCGAAAGGCTCGCGGGCTCCATCTCCGCGATGGCCTTGAACAACGCCGGATGCCGCCGCCGCAAGCGCCGCATCACCATTCCCATGGCGGGGTTCAGCAGGGGATACGGCGCGCGCAGGCCCAGCCGGACCAGCGGCAGGGCAAAAGGCGCGCGCGCGTTTTGTTCGAAATTTTCATCCGCGTTCATGGAACGAGAAGCATACAGCGCCCGGCCGCGCCGATCAATTATCCGCAACAGCGCATGCGGGCGGCCTGTTCGCTGAAATGCATGCGCTCACGATGCTCGCCCTTCTTGCCGATATTGAAGCTGTCGATGGGGCGGAAATAGCCCATCACCCGCGTCCATACCTGCGTGGGCTTGTGGCAATGCGGGCAGGAGGGCTGCTCGCCGTCCAGATAGCCATGATCGTCGCACACCGAAAACACCGGCGTCACGGTGATGTAGGGAAGCTGATAGTTTTCCAGCACCGCGCGCACCAGCTTCTTGCAGCTTTCGCCGGATTCCAGCTTTTCGTTCATGTACAGATGCAGCACCGTGCCGCCGGTATATTTGCATTGCAGGCGGTTTTGCAGGTCCAGCGCGGCGAAGGGATCGTCGGTATGGCCCACCGGAATCTGGCTTGAGTTGGTGTAATACACGTTCGGCATGACGCCGGCCTGGAGAATGCCGGGATAGCGCTTGCGGTCTTCCTTGGCGAAACGGTAGGTGGTGCCTTCGGCGGGCGTGGCCTCCAGATTGTAAAGATTGCCCGTTTCCTCCTGATACTGGCGCAGGCGCTGGCGCATGACATCCAGCAGGCGCAGGCACAGCGCGATGCCTTCGGGATGCGTCAGGTCCTGCTCGTCCCGGGTCACGTTGCGCACCATTTCGTTCATGCCGTTCACGCCGATGGTGCTGAAATGGTTGCGCAGATCATGCAGGTAGCGCTTGGTATAGGGATAAAGCCCGCGTTCCAGCATCTCGGAAACGAAAACGCGCTTTTTCTCCAGCGTGCTCTTGGCGAGGTCCATCAGCCGTTCCACCTCGCGGAACAGGCCGTCCTCGTTGCCGGCAAAGCGGTAGCCAAGGCGGGCCATGTTGATCGTCACCACGCCGATGGAGCCCGTCATTTCCGCCGAGCCGAACAGCCCGTTGCCGCGTTTTTGCAGCTCGCGCAGGTCAAGCTGCAACCGGCAGCACATGCTGCGCACCGCGCCCGGCTTGTAGGCTTCGGGATTGATGCTGCGGTTGCCGGCCTCGTCCGTCACGTACTGGCTGCCGGTGAAATTCTGGAAATAGCTGCTGCCTACCTTGGCGGCGTTGGCGAAAATGGCTCCCGCCACGCGGCTGTCCCACTGAAAATCCTCGGTGATGTTCACGGTGGGGATGGGGAAGGTGAAGGGCTGGCCGGTGGAATCGCCGTCGGTCATCACGTCGTAATAGGCGAGGATGATCTGCTCCATCTCCGGCGCGAAATCGGCGTAAGTCATGTCGGTCAACTGCCCGATTTCCGGGCGGCGCTGCTTGGCCACGCGCAGAAGCTCGCGGTCATGCAGGTCGGCGAACAGGTGGTCGCCGTTCGACAGGGGCATCTGGCCGCGCAGGTCTTCGGGCACGTTGATGTCGAAGGTGATGTTGGTGAAGGGCGACTGGCCCCAGCGCGCGGGCACATTCAGGTTGTAAACAAAGGCGCGCACGGCCTTGCGGATCTCGCGGTCGTTCAACTGGTCGCGGAACACGTAAGGGGCCAAATAGGTGTCGAACGAGCTGAAAGCCTGCGCCCCCGCCCATTCCGATTGCAAGATGCCAAGGAAATTGGCCATCTGCCCCAGGGCCTCGCGGAAGTGGCGGGGCGGGCGGGACGAAACCCGTCCGGTCACGCCATTGAAACCCTCGCCGAGAAGCTGCCGCAGGCTCCAGCCAGCGCAATAGCCTCCCAGATTGTCCAGATCATGAATGTGGTAATCGCCGTTGCGATGGGCATAGCCTTCCTCCGGGGAATAGACGGCGTCCAGCCAGTAATTGGCGATGACTTTCCCCGCCAGGTTGTTGATCAAACCGGCATGGCTGTAGCCCACATTGGCGTTGGCGTTCACCCGCCAGTCATACTTGCCCAAGTACTCGTCCACGGCCTCGATACAGTTGACCGAGGTGCCTTCGTTTTCGTCCTGTTCGGCGATGACGGTGGAAAGTTTGGCCAGGGCCTGGTCGAGCATGGTGTTCTCCGTATTTCTGTAATTATTAATAAAACCACGATATGTGGGGTCGGGGCGCGAATGAATCCACAACATCTGGTATGATGTGTTTGATCCAAGTCAAATTTTTTAGAGGGAAAGGATGCAACTTTTTTCAGGTTAGAACGCGCCGCGGAGTCGGGCCAAGAATTATTCAGCCGCGCCGCACACAAAAACGGACACGGAATGATGCCGTGCGGGAATCACACAAAAAAAGAAAAATCAGGACTCGGTTTTGGCCCGGTTTTTGTCACGTGAAAGTGAAATGAAACTGAAAGGAAGTTTAAGGCTTTTCACGCCACGCGCGAGTATAAATTGGCCCCTTCGCGCGAATGAATGCCGGGCGGCTTTCCCGGCTGTCCGACTCAACAGGCGCGAAGAAGCCGTCGAAGACAGGGCCTTTCTTGCCCACGGATTGATTTGCCCCTATATTGCTACTACAGGAGCAAAACAATGACCCAGGTCCAGAAAGTCAGCGTCGCCCTGACGCCCGAATTTATCGCCCTCCTGAAAGACGCGGTGGGCACGGGGGAGTACACCTCGGCCAGCGAAGTCATCCGCGACGCCTTGCGCCAATGGAAATTGCGCCGCTCCATCTCCGGTCTGGGTGCGGAGGAACTGCGCCAGTCTTGGGAAGAAGGGATTGCAAGCGGCAAGGGCCAGTTCAAGTCCATTGAAGGAATCAGGAAAGAGGCCCATAGGCGCGCCCGCCGCGCCGCAAGAGCGGCCACGTGAAAAGGCGCAAGGCGAAGCTGCGCCGCACCGCGCGGGCCGAGGAAGACCTGATCGAAATCTGGTCCCATGCCGCCAGAGAAAATCCTGCCGCCGCCGACAGGCTGCTTGACCGCCTTGACGAAAAAAGCCGCCTGCTGGCCGGTAATCCGCGGCTTGGCGCCGCGCGCGACGACATCGCAAAGGGGCTGCGTTACCTGCCGGCCGGGCGGTATCTTATACTCTATAATACCAACGAACTTATGAACGGACACATGCCATAAGGTAACCCGTCATGCCCGCCCCCGCCTGCGCGGGGACAGGCTCCGGCGGGCATCCACGCTAAAAAACCATCAAAACAAAAGTTTTAAAGCGTGGACCCCCGCCGTCGCGGGGGTGACGGTCCATGCTTTCGGGGTGAGTCATTTCATAAGACCGCTGGTATAAGGTCGTTGCGGGTGGAATCGAAATCGTGCGTTATGTTCACGGCAAGCGCCATCCGCGCGAGCTTTCCTGAAGAATGTTTAGGCCACGCGCGAGTATAAATTAGCCCCTTCGCGCGAGTAGGTGTCGAACCGGGCGGCGACAACCCGAATCGCCATGCGGTGCGGCGCGGTCAGGCGGACGCATCCGCCTTCCAGCGCGACGATGCCGTAGGTTTCCAGCCTTTTCAGCTCCTCGAACTCAACGGCAAAAGAGGAAAGGGGAACATCAAAGCTGTCCACAAGGGCCGCGATATCGGCGGAAAGATCGCACATCAGCCGCTCGATGATGGTGGCGCGCAGCCTGTCGTCGTCACTCATGTGCAGGCCGCGCGCGGTGGCAAGTTCGCCAAGGCCGATGGCGGCCTCGTAGCGGGCAATGTCCTTTTCATTCTGGGCGTAGCCATCGCGGTATTTGCTGATGCTTGATGCGCCGAGCCCCACCAGCGTTTCGGCCGCGTCCTCCGTATAGCCCTGAAAATTGCGCCGCATCCTGCCCGACGCCGCGGCCAGAAAAAGCGCATCGCCCGGCCGGGCGAAATGGTCCATGCCAAGCGCGACAAAACCATGCGCGGCGAAAACGGCGCGCGCGGCGCGGTCCATGTCCAGCAATTCATGTTTACCAGGAATGCCCGCATCCTCCAGCGCCTTCTGGTGCGGCTTCAGCCTTGGCACATGCGCGTAGGAAAAAAGCGCAAGGCGCGTCGGATGCAGCTTCATGCAGGCCTCGGCGGTTTGCGTGATGGCGTCCGGCGTTTGCAGGGGCAGGCCATACATCAGGTCAAGGTTAAGGGCCGTGACGCCTTCCTTGCGCAGAAGGGCGCAGGCGCGCTCCACCACCTCGAACGGCTCCTCGCGGTGGACCAGGGCCTGGACCTTTGGGTTGAAATCCTGAATGCCGAGACTGGCGCGCGTCATGCCGCCGCGGGCCCAGGCGGCGGCCTTTTCGGCGTTCAGCACGCGGGGGTCGATCTCGACGGCAAGGACGGGGTTTTGCGAAAAATCAAAATGACGGCGCAGGGCCTCGAACAGCGTGTCGATCTGGCGCGGCTCCATGATGTTCGGCGTGCCGCCGCCGAAATGCAGACAGGCGATTTTCAGTCTTTTGCCCGCGGCGCGCTCCACCAGCGCCGCTTCGGCGGCAAGAGCCTTTATATAACGCTCCACCCGTTCGGCGCGATGCGTCACCGTCATGTGGCAGCCGCAGTAGAGGCACAGCCGCTCGCAGAAAGGAACATGGATGTAGAGCGAGATTTTTTCATCCTCGCCCGTGGCGGCCAGCATGGCCCTGACATCCTCCGCGCCGAAACCGGCGTGAAAGAAAGGGGCGGGCGGGTAGCTGGTATAGCGCGGCGCGCGCCGGCCCAGCCACAAATCTTCGGCTTTTGCGGGCGCGGCGGCGGTGCTGGCTTCGGCAGCGGGATTCATTTTCAGTGATAAGGTTAAAAACGATTCCAAGGCATTTTGCATGCTTACATCGTTAATAGCCACGCCGCTAATAACGCAAGTAATTCAGGTGTTTACATGGGGCCATGTGGGGGGTAGATGATTGCGCCGAACATTCTCCAAGACCCGAAACATACAAGGAAATCTCGTGTTTTTACGCTATGTCACTCCCGAAGAAAGGGCCCTGAGGTCCATAACCATCGATGGATGTGATGATTGGAATGCCGCTGAACGATATATCATGGAGCTTGTTAGAGAAGGTTCTCCGCGGATTCTGGAGCGGTTTGCTTCTGCGGAAGACATTCGTACAACGCCGCCGGGTTTCAAAAGGCGCGCGGTGGCCATTATGCACTTCTTTAACATGGCGGCTTATGAAGTTGCCGCATCCGCGTGTAGAAACTGGCGTAACTGGGCGGAGTTTAATCAAGCTACGGCCAATGGTGATGAATGCGACAGCATCTGGAAAAAGCAGAAACCAGTTCTTGGCATCATTCGTTGCCCGGACACGCGCC
Source organism: Alphaproteobacteria bacterium (assembly GCA_028278105.1). Taxonomy (GTDB): domain Bacteria; phylum Pseudomonadota; class Alphaproteobacteria; order UBA9219; family RGZA01; genus JACQAB01. Next base: position 16,497 of record JANQEX010000071.1, read on the forward strand.
ATCTTATTGATATGATCCTTGAGGACAGGCCCGGCAAGATTATGCCGCAAACGCGGCTCGGCGCGGATGTTGAGGACACTGAACGGCCAGGTCAGGTGAGCCAAGAGACCAAAAACTATATAGCTCTGCTGCATCATCTGGGCGTTGACATGCTTCCGGTTTCGTCTCATGGCCGCTGCGGTTATATCAATGCAGTGATTGATCCTGCAAACCATGCCCCGGTCGAAGATGAAGCCGCGCTTGATGAAGAAACGCGCTGTTGGCGGCTTATGGCAAAAGGCAAAAAAAACCTGATGGATTATGTCGATAACAAAAAGAATCAGGATGCTGTTATCAGGCGTTTGGGCTTTGCGCCTGACCCCGCGGAGCGCAGGAACATGGCTGCCGAGGTAGAGCAGGGCCTGCGTAATGCGAAATTGCTAAAGGAATATCTGGCCAAGGAGTACCCTGACAGCAAAATGCAGGTTGTGCTTATTCATGCCGAAATCCGCGACAAGCTTAACATTTATATGTATAACTTCGGCTTGCGGCGCTTTTTCCGCATCACGGATAATCAACATGTAGGCATGGCCCTGGACCGCATCGTTCACATGTGCGGGCATGGGGATGGCCATTCGCATGAACACAAGTCCGTGACAAGCGACAATGCGCCGGGTGCTGATGGAGTTGCCGCGCGTGTCAGCCTTCTTGCTCAACGTGTAAAGCGCGTTGTGGGGCTCGAAAAATAAAAAATCCTTTCTTTTTAATTCAGGATGAATGGACGGTTGTAAGAACCTGTCCCTTTTTACATGGGGCGGGCTTTTTCTCCGGCCACTCCCTCAGCCTGTCGGCCTTGCGTTCGATGGCGTCGCGCGGGCGGAGCGCCGCCGCCTGCCGGTTCGATATCAGGCGGACATGGCGGGAGCGGTCCAGTTTCAACGCGGTATCAAAGCAAGGCGCGTCGCCGCTGGCCCAGGCTTGCGGCGGGAGGCGGCGCAGGTCGAACGGCGCGGAATAGGCCACGAGCGTCTTGTTCTTTCCCGACACGTATTCATGGAAATACGACATGGCCAGTTCGCGCAGGCCGCGATAGACGGGATCGCGCCAGCGCAGCCACACATGATTGCTTTTTGAAATCGCGCCCCAGTATTTGCCGCGCTTGAACAGCGTGACGACGTGATCCATGTCGCCTTTGGCGCGCATGTCCATCAGAAGCGGGGGCCGGCCCATCATGAAAAGGGCGCAGGCGGCGATGAACGCGCCTTCGATGCAATGCGCATGACGCATTTTCAGCGCGTGCGCGGCGGAATGGCAGGTGTCGCCACCCTTCTCGAAATTGACGGGAACGCGGTTGATGAAAGCCTGAATATCTTCGGGCGTATTCAGCCCGGCCAAAAGGACGGCCTGCCGCCGCGGCAGGCCAAGCCGCAGACCGGCTGATATTTTTTCGCGGCGGGATTTGCGGCGGGGCATCCGCCCTTTTTAACAGCCCCGGCCCGCATCAGGAAGGGAATCACCGGGTCCACCCCTGCCGTCTAAAACCTCCGCGTCAGGCGCAGCAGCGCCGCATGGTCCTTCGCGCCGCGGATATTGTCGGCATCGTTGCGGAAGGCGAAGTCGAAGCGCAAGGTGGTGGCCTTGTCCAGCGGCCGCGCGTAGCCAAGGGCGAAGCCGGTCTCGAAGCCGTCGGGCACAAGGCTGGCTTTTTCGGTGCGGATGACGGGATCGCCCGTCTCCGGGTCGGCGCCCACCGGCACGCTCAGCCGGGCGTGGCCCGAAAAGACACGCAAGGGCGCGCGGATCGAGGCGGTGAAGGTGTCCCCCGCGCCCGTCAGGTTTTCCTTGCGCAGCGCCACGCCGAATCCCGCCGCGTTCAGGCGCGAGGTTTTGGTGACAAGGCTTTTGGCGTTGCCCGACGGCACGGTGGAGACCAGCGTGGCGTCGAGTCCGAGTTGCAGGCCGCCGCCAAGATCGTAATTGGCGCTGAGGCCGAAAGCATAGCTGTTGGCGTCTTCGGCCAGTTTCAGATAGCCGCCTGAGGCCGAGCCCAGCAGCGCATTCGTCTCGCGCAGGATGGAGGTGGTCAGCGACACGTCAAGGTCCTGCGCGGCCGCGAAGCTGTAGCCGAGGGCGAAGCCCTGCGCCGCGATCCGGTTGCCGGTCAGGATGCTGCGCTCCTTGTCCGCGCCGGTCATCACGCTGAAAGACAGGCGTCCCATGTCCAGATCAAGGCCCGCCGTGGCGTAGCCGCCGCCGGGATTCAGGTCAAGCAGGCTGGCCGCGCCCGCCATGCCGGTATCGAAGAAAGCGGTCTTGCCGTTCCAGCGCGCATCGTTGAACGATGCCGCCGCGCCGCCGCCCGATCCGGCGCCCAGATAGACGCTGCCGGTGGAAAAGCCCGCCGCCCAGACGCTCTTTTGCGGGCGGGTGGGGTCTTCAAGAAAACGGCTGGCGCCGCCGGGCCGGACGGGCGCGCGGTCCGTGACAGAGGCGCCCGAAAAAGCGGTCGTCAACCAGCGGCCATTGCCGAGATCGGTGAACCGGCGTCCGGTGGCGCTGCCGGTCACGCTGCGGCCGAAAACCTGGCCGGTGGCCATGGAGGGCGGGGCCAGGGTGATGCCGGAAGCCAGGTCCATGCTGAAATCGCGGCCATATTTGTCGAAGGCCACGCCTTTTTGCAGGGCCTTGTAGACGCCGGTCGTGCTGAGCTGTCCGGTGGCCAGAATCTTGGCTTCCGTGACGGGAACATGGATGCCGAAGACCGGCACGGTCAGCGCGCCCATGGGCTGGAAAGCCCGGTCGATGCGCAGGAATCCCGTGCCGTACACGGCGTCGATGCCGGCGCTGCCCAAATCCTGCGAGCCTTCCAGCAGGATGTTGGCCACGGTTCCCTTGTTGATAAGGAAAGGCCAGCGCGCCGCCAGCAGCCCCGCCGCGCCGGAGGCCTGCGGCGCGGTCATGGAGGTGCCGGTCATGGAGGTAAGGTAGGTATAGCCCGACGGCCCCAGCTTGGTGCTGGCGCCGTAAACGGCCTCGCCATTGGCCACCATCCAGCGGCTGGCGAAAGAATAAAACCGTCCGCTGGTGGAGACAAAGCCGCCCGCGCCCGGTTTGGACGAAAAATAGCTGATGCTTTTCGACGCGCCGGCCGAGCCGGTAATAATCAGGTTTTGGATGGCCGTGTCGGTCAGGCCGGAGATGTTTTTCCCCTTGTTAAAGATCGCGCCGTTATTGCCGCCCGCGAAGACGATAACTGCGCCGCTTGCGGCGGCGTGATTGATGGCGTCGATCATGGCCTGGGTCGGCACGAGGCTGAGGCTGAGATTGAGGACCTTCGCGCCATGGCCGGCGGCATGGCGGATTCCGTTCGCCACGTCGTTCACATGGCCGGAGCCGCTGGAGGAAAGCGCTTTCACCGCGATCAGCGTGGCGGCGGGCGCGAAGCCCACATATTTTCCGGCGACGTTTCCGATGATCTCGCTGGCGATGAAATTGCCGTGGCCGTTATCGTCGTTGACCGCCAGGGAGTTGCCGCACCCCGCGATGGTGCAGGCGCTGTAAGGGCTGATGCGGTTCTGATAGCCGATCCACCGCGCCTGCACGCCGGTGTCGATCAGGCCGAAAGTTATGCCCGCCCCGTAATTGGCGCGGACCTGCAGGGAAGAACCGAGTCCGGCCAGGCTGAAGGGCTGCGTATAGGTTGACGCCGCGTTAAGCGGCGCCGCTGGCGTTAACAGAAAGGCGAAGGTGAATACGAGATTCGCGCAGTGGCAAAGGTGGAACTGTTGCATGAAGGGTATCCTCTGTTGCGCAAAAAGCGCTGTTTCCAGAAACACCCTCCGGCCCTCACAACATGCCGATTCCGGCTAAAAAGGCCTTCAGTTCACGCCATCAAGATTAATTCAGAGGATTTAATGCAGGGTTAATTCGCAAAAAGTGTCTTTCGCGCCGCAGCATGAGCAAACCCGTATGGCGCAAGAAAGAATTCTTCGAAAATTGAATCAATTTACGAATAAGGCCGAACGGCCTTTGATTTTTTGTGGATAAGGGAGTTTCCAAAATACGTCATCCCGGAAAACGGGCGAAGCATGTTTATCCGGGATCTCATGCCAGAACGAGAAAAAGGGTGGTGTCTCACTTTGAAAATTACCCCCGTCCCCGCTTTCGCGGGGACAGGCTCCGGCAGGGGTCCCATTTGATTAAAAACAATGGGATGCCCGCCTGCGCGGGCATGATGTTTTTCAAATTGAGACACTACCAGAAAAAGATCCCGGATAAGCCGCTTCGCGTCTTTCCGGGATGACGTCTTTGGGGGGATCACATGCTGCGTTCGCAGCGGGCGGGATATTCGCGCTCGAAAGCCAGATAGCCGCCCTGCAAGTTTTTTCCGTTGGCGTGGCCAAGCTCCTGAAGATGCAGCAGGGCCTTTTTGCTACGCACGCCGCTGCGGCAGTAGACGACGATTTCTCCCTCGTGCGGAAGGTCAAGCTCCGATTCCGCAAGCAGGCTTCCCAGCGGCAGGTGAACCGCTCCCGAAATGCGGTCCACATTCCATTCATGCGGCTCGCGCACATCAAGGAACAGGACATTTTCCAGGTCCGCCGCTTCCTTTGGGGTGATTTCGGGCACGGGGACCGTGGCGCAGGGAGCTTCGGGCATGGACAAAACAATATCTTCCGGCTTTTTCGAGCAGGTGGGGCAGGAGCGGGATTTCTGCACGGCGAATTCGCGGATCCGCCAGCCGCGCGCGTCAAGAAACAACAGCCGGCCCGTCAGCGGCGCGAGTTTTGGGTTTTTCGCGGCGATTTTCAGGCACTCCGTCGCCTGCATGGCTCCCATCACGCCGACAAAAGAACCAAGAACCCCCGCCTCGACGCAATTGGCGGCGGGGTTGCCCGGCATTTCGCCGAACAGGCACCGGTAGCAGGGCCCGTCGCCCGGCATGAAGACGCTGATCTGACCTTCGAATCCCAGAACCGCGCCATAGACGAAAGGTTTTTGCAGCCGCACCGCCGCGTCATTAATCAGGAATTTGGTGGGGAAATTATCGCTGCCGTCCAGAATAATGTCGTATTGCGGGAAAAGCGTCAGCGCATTGTCGGGTCCAAGACGGCTGCCGTGAACCTTGACGGTGACTTCCGGATTCAAGCCGCGCAGGTTGGCCGCGGCAAGCTCGGCCTTGGGCGCGCCGACTTCACAGGTTTTGTAGAGGATCTGCCTTTGCAGGTTCGAAACATCAACCCGGTCATCATCGCATATGCCGATCTGGCCGACGCCCGCCGCCGCGAGATAGGGCAGGGCGGCGCAACCCAGGCCGCCCGCGCCGACGCAAAGCACTTTCGTGGCGCGAATGGCCTTTTGCCCCTCGGAGCCGATTTCGGGAAGGATAACCTGACGGGAATAACGCATGGCGGCATTATAAAAACGTTTTCGCTCAAAACAATGGCGACGCGACGCGCTTTGTTTATCCTTCCGGCAAAAATGCTATAGTCCGGCGATGCAGGATAAACCCGCTCCGCCCGGCGACTCGGCCCCGCCCCCCCCGGCCGAAGAAAAAAAAGCGCACCCGCCAAGGAAAAAGGAAAGGCCTCCCGTTTTTGGCGCGGCCCTGATCCTGCTTTTTTTCGCCATGGCGCTTGGCATAGGCTATCTGCTGTGGCTGGTCTTCACCACTTACAAGCTGGTGGACCCCGAAGCCTATCTGCGCGCGATGCGCCAGGGACGGGTCGTGGAGCGGCAAAGCCATGAGGACGCGCTCGGCTGGGGCAGCGAGCTTCTGATCGACAAAAAGCCCGACAAAAAAGCCCGAATCCGTTTTTTGCTGCGCAACAGGCTTCGCCGGCCGGTTACGGATGCCAGGGTGGAAATCCGCCTGATTGATCCGAACGATTTTTCGGTGCGCTCAAGGCGCGTGCGCCTGGCCATGAAAGAGCCCGGCGTTTATCGCGGCGAAGTCGATATCAAGAGCGGTTTTTGGGAAGCGCAGATCCGGGTGACCGAAAAAGGCACGGCCTATCAGGTCACCACGCGCATATTCGTGCCGGAGAAATAGCCGGGAACCGGCGGGCCGGAACATTCACCCCATAAAAAACGGGGCTCCGAAGAGCCCCGTTCGAATAAATTCCTGAGAGAAGAAATTACCTCTTTTTCTTGTAGTAGGTCTTCTTCTTCCCGCCCAGGACGGTCTGTTCGTAGTTGACCTCAACCTCGACGCGGCGGTCGGGTTGCAGGCAGGCGATCAACTCGCCACGGGTCAGATCGCCGGGGCATGACGTGGTCGGACGGTCTTCGCCCAGCCAGCGGATCCTGGCCACATTGACGTTATTGAAGCCTTGCGATCTCAGATACGCGCGAACGCTAAGCGCGCGCTTCTTGGAAAGAGCGGCGTTGTATTTGCGCGAACCGATCCGGTCGGCATAACCGACGATGGACAGGCTCTTGATGTTCTTTTCGTTGCGCAGAATGCCGGTCAGTGAGTCCAGCTTGGCCTTGGCTTTCGGCGTCAGGTAGGCCTTGTTGAATTCAAAATAGACCGTACGGTCTTCCAGCGCGATATGACGGTAGGTGCCGAGGCATTCACCTTCCATGCCGGGCCAGCGGGTCAGCACACACTGGTTGGACAGCATGCTCCGCACGGGCGCCCCGCGGGCATCACGCACGGGCGAGAAGGCATCGCCATTATTGTGCGCCTGGGCGGGCGCCGAAAGGGTGAGCGCGGCGCTGAGAGCGATGCCGCAAAGAGCGACATGACGGAACTGCATTTTTCTTCTCCTTTGGAATTCACGCATCCTTGAGCGGACATGCGCGAGGTACAGCGGGAATAGCTTCCGGACTCAATTAATCGATGTAACATCATAAGCCAAGAGAAAAGCCCTGTTTAATCCAGATGGCGGATATTGCGGAAAAAAGGGGGAAAACGCCGCGATGAAAAGCTGATAAAACCGCAGCTTATGGGGATTTTCCGCCTTGGGTTGCCCTGCGGAATCGCCGGAAAAAACAGAAGTTTTAACCTGTATTTATGCCAAGAATCCCGGCCACTGTCGCTGAAATGCATCACTGTGCTTTTATGCGGAACATAAGTGAACTTTTTATTCTAACGTATGGAAAGGCTTGAGATTTTATATTGCCCGGAAACAGGCTTATTCGCCAGGTTTTTTTAATTCCGAAACAAGCTTTTCGGGATCGATATCCCGGAAGGCGGACCGGTCGCGCTGGCGAAGGGCCGCGGCATGGCCGGGGAATCCCTCGTAATCGGCAAGGGCGGCCACGGGGCCGGAGAGTCCGGCGAATCCTTCCGAAGAGGCATAGGCGAGGCTGGTGCGCTTTAAAAAACTCCAGACCGAGGTGGCGCTCCAGGTTCGGGCCTGCCCGCCGGTGGGAAGCACGGCATTGACGCCGATGCCGAAATTGCCGAGCGCGAAAGGCGTGGCCTCGCCGACCAGAATCTCCCCCGCATGGCGCAGGGACGGCAACAGCGCCGAAGGGTCCGCGACTTTCAGCAAAAGATGTTCCGGCGCATAGGCGTTGGCGGCCTCCACCGCTTCATCCGGGCTGCGGCACAGGATCACGCCGCCATATTTCGAGAAAACCGTTTGCAAATAGCTTTTTTGCGGATCGGGCAGGGCGGCGATGAATCCGGGCAGAAGCTCCAAAACCGCGTCGGCCAGTTTTTGGCTGGTGGTGACGAGAAGGGCGGCGGAATCGGGGCCATGCTCGGCCTCGTTGATCAGGTCATGCGCCGTATTGGCGGGATGGGCGGAATCATCGGCAAGGATGAGGGAATCCGTCGGTCCCGCCGGCAGGCCGGGATTGATGCGGCCGCCCAGAAGCCTGCGCGCGGCGGCCACATGGAAACTGCCGGGCCCGTTGACCTGGGCGGTTTTCGGCACGCTTTCCGTGCCGAAGGCGAAGGCGGCGATGGCGGCGGCGCCTCCCGCCCGGCAAACGGTTTTCACACCGCAAATATCGGCGGCCACCAGCGAGGCGGCGTCGATCCCGCCATCGGGCGTGGGCGGCGTGCAGACCGCAAGGGCGCCGACCCCCGCCACCACGGCCGGAATGCACTGCATGTACATCATGGAGGGGAAGGCGTTCTTGCCGCGCGGCACATAGATTCCGGCGCTGTCGATGGCCGAGATTTTTTCGCCGCCCCACAGGCCGGGCGTGATTTCCCCGATCCACCCGGCTTCCACGCGCTCTATCTGCTGGCGATGATGGATGAAAACATTGGCGGCGCAGGTGCGGATGGCGGAAACCACCTTCGGATCAAGCGTTTTCCATGCGCGCGCGACGTCTTCTTCACTGGCCCGGATCCCGTTCACCTCGGCCTTGTCGAAACGGCGGGCGAAGTCGCGCAAGGCTTCGTCGCCGCGGGTTTTTACGGCCTCGATGATGGCGGCCGCCTTTTCGGCGGCGGCGTCGATCTCGGTTTCCGAGCGGCGCAGCACGGCCTGCCTTGTGGCGGAATCCATCTCGTGCCAGCGCCAGACATTGATGGCCATGGAAAAGCGTCTCCTTGCGCGTCAAAATAGGCCGGAAACAGCCGCCACGTCAAAGCATGCGTCTTGCCGATTTCGACTTTTTTCTGCCGCCGGAGCGCATTGCGCAAGAGCCGGTCAGGCCGCGCGATGCCGCCCGCCTGCTGCATGTGCCGCAAACGGGCGGTCCGGGTCATCGAAGGATGGCCGATCTGCCCGCGCTGTTGAGGCCGGGCGATGTGCTGGTGGCCAATGACAGCAAGGTCATCCCGGCCCGGCTTTACGGGCGGCGCGGTCCGGCGCGGGTTGAGCTTTTGTTGCACAAGCCGCTGGCCAGAGGGGAATGGGAAGCCTTCGCCCGTCCGGCCAGGCGCTTGCGCGCGGGCGATGAAATAGTGATCGGCGACGATTTTTCCGCCCGCCTTCTGGAGCATGAAGGCGAGGGGCGGGTGCGGCTGGCCTTTGAGACCAGGGGCGATTTTCATGAGCTGTTGCGGCGCCATGGCGAGGCCCCGCTGCCGCCCTATATCCGCCGCGCGGCGGGGGAAAGCGATGTGGAAGATTATCAAACCATTTATGCGCGACAGGATGGATCGGTGGCCGCGCCCACGGCGGGCCTGCACTTTACGCCCGCGCTGCTTCAGGCGCTCAAGGAGAGAAGCGTAGGCTTTGTGCCGCTGACCCTGCATGTAGGGGCGGGGACCTTTCTTCCGGTGAAAACCGAAAGGATTGAAGAGCATGCGATGCATGCCGAGGCGGGCGAGGTTTCGGAAAAGGCCGCCGCCGCCATCAACGCCGCCCGCGAAAAAGGCGGACGGGTGGTGGCGGTGGGCACCACATCCTGCCGGTTGCTGGAAACGGCGGGAGATGAAAACGGGCGGGTGAGTCCCTGGAAGGGGGAGACGCAAATCTTTCTTTATCCCGGCGCGCGCTTCCGGGCGGTTGACCTGCTTCTGACCAATTTTCATTTGCCGAAATCCACGCTTTTCATGCTGGTCTGCGCCTTTGCCGGAACTGCGCGCATGAAAGAGGCCTATGCCGAAGCCATCGCCCGCGATTACCGCTTTTACTCCTATGGCGATGCGTGCTTGCTGGAAAAAGCCCTGTTTTAATGACGCGGCATTCCGCTCAACCGCCACGCCACGATGACGGGGGGTATTTTAACGCGGCCTTAAGCCTGTCCGGGCTAGATTGGTCCTTTCGCAAACGCGAAGGGAGGACACATGATTGACGGCGTTTCATCCTCGCTGAACGGGCTGAACAATGCCACGCAGCGCCTCGCCAAATCCGCGCGGAACATCGCCACGGCCTCGCAGGAAGGTTCGGATGTGAACGTGGCGAAAGAGCTGGCCGGCAGCAAACAGGCCTCCACCTTGCACACGGCCAACGCCAAGGCGCTGAAGGCGCAACTGGATGCCGAAAAAAAGCTGATGGATATTCTGGCGTAATCAGAAGTCAGAGGTCAGAAGTCAGAAATCAGATATAGAGTAAACAGGCAGTGTCTCAGTTTAAAAAACATCATGCCCGCCCCCGCTGGAGTTTACCCCCGCGAAAGCGGGGGCGGGGGTGATTTTCAAAGTGAGACACTACCAGTAAACAAGGCCCCTTGGCAGGACCGGGGTGCGATGCCATGTTTTGGGCATGGCTGAAACGCTTCATGGCACGGCGGTGGTTTTTTGCGGGCGGGGGATCCTGCTGCGCGGGGAGTCCGGCTCAGGCAAATCCGACCTTGCCCTTCGCCTGATCGAAGCCGGCGGCGCGCTGGTTGGCGACGACCGCGTGGCGGCGGTTGCCGAGAATAACATTCTGTACGCGGAGCCGCCGCCGCGGATCGCGGGGCTCATCGAAATCCGCGGCGTGGGATTGAAACGCCTGCCGTATCTTTCCCGCGCGCGGCTGGATGTATGCATCGATTGCGTGCCGGCCGAATCCGTTCCGCGCCTGCCGGACGCCCTGCAGGCGGAGATTTTGGGCGTGAAGCTGCCGCTTTTCCGCCTTTACCCGTTCGAGGCTTCCGGCGTTGCGAAAATCCGCGCGCTCCTGCAATATCCCGCGGCATCATGAGTGACGAATCCCCTCCCCCCCATCCTCCTTCGGACGGCGCGCCGCGCCGCCGCGTCGTGCTGATTTCCGGCATGTCGGGGGCGGGGCTTTCCTCGGCCCTCAAAACGCTGGAAGACCTGGGGCACGAGGCCGTGGACAATCTGCGCCTTTCCATGATTCCGTCGCTGATCCGCGAAAGCGCCGCCGCGGGCAAGCCGCTGGCCGTCAGTCTCGACAGCCGCAACGCCGAATTCAGCGCCGAGGCGTTTTTGGCGCAGGTGGCCGAATACCAGGCCGATCCTTCCCTGGATTTCCGTCTTCTGTTTCTTGATTGCGATGACGAGGCGTTGCAGCGCCGCTTCAACGAAACCCGCCGCCGCCATCCGCTGGCGGTCGACCGGCCCGTGACCGACGGCATCGCCATCGAACGCGGGCTGATGCGTCCCATCCGCGAGGCCGCCGGTCATGTGGTGGATACGGCCCTTCTTTCCATTCCCGACCTGCGCCGCCTTCTGGCCGGGCATTACCGCACCGATATTTCGGCGCTGACCGTTTCGGTGTCCAGCTTTGCCTATAAATACGGGGTGCCGCGCGAGGCCGACCTGATCTTCGACGTGCGCTTCCTGCGCAATCCGCACTGGAACGCAAGGCTGCGCCCGCTGACGGGCCTGGATCTGGCGGTGGGCGACGCCATTCGCGCCGATCCGGAATTCGGGAGTTTCTTCAACAGCCTGCTGGGATTCCTGTTTCCGCTCTTGCCGCGCTACCGCGAAGAGGGCAAATCCTATCTGACCCTCGCCATCGGCTGCACGGGCGGACGCCACCGCTCGGTGTTCGTGGCCGAGCAGCTTGCCACCATGCTGGCGGCGCAGGGCTATGTGGTAACCATTTCCCACCGCGACATCGACCGGCTGCCCCGGCTTGACGCGCCAACCGGAGAGCAGAAAACATGATCGGCATCGTTCTGGTCACGCATGGCGATCTGGGCCATGAATTCCTGAAAACGGCCGAGCACATCCTGGCCGGACCGCAGGCGCAGATCCGCGCCGTGTCCATCGGCCCCGACGACGACGGCGCGGAACGCCATGCCGAAATCACCAAATGCGTGGCCGGGGTGAATGCCGGCGGCGGCGTGGTGGTGCTGACCGACCTTTTCGGCGGCACGCCCAGCAATCTCGCCATCGCCATCATGAAAAAGGGCGAGGTGGAGGTGATCGCGGGCGTGAACCTGCCCATGCTGATCCGCCTGGCGCGCATGCCCGCCGGCTCCACGCTGGCCGACGCGGTGACGCAGGCGGAAGAGTCGGCGAAGAAATACATCATCGTGGCCTCGCGTGTTCTGGAGTCCTGAGAGGGCATGCCCGCGGTCCGGCAAACCGTCACCATTCTCAACCGGCGCGGGCTGCACGCGCGCGCGGCGGCCAAGCTGGTGCAGGCGGCGGCGGGTTTTGCCGCCGAGATCGAGATTGCGCGGGATGAGGTTTCGGTCAGCGCCCGTTCGATCATGGGATTGATGATGCTGGCGGCGACGGCGGGGACCGAGGTTGAAATCCGCGCCTGCGGCGACGACGCGGCCGAAGCCGTGGCGGCGCTTGCAAAACTGATGACGGACAGGTTCGAGGAAGATGAGTAACGAGCAAATCCTGGAAGGACTGGCGGCATCGGCGGGCGTGGCCATCGGCCCCGCCTTCGTGCTGGACGCCACGCGCCTTCAGGTGCCCGAATACAGCGTGGCCGCCGCCGGTGTGCCGGACGAGCTGGAGCGTTTCTCGGACGCGGTTGCGAAAGCGCTGCGCCAGCTTCGCCGCGTGAAGGCCAAGGCCGGAACCCTGCCCGAAGCGGCGGCGGAGGAAATGGCCATCCTTCTGGATGCGCATATCGCCATGCTGTCGGGCTCGCGCCTGATCCGCGGGGTGGAGAAGCGCATCGGCTCCGAGAAAATCAACGCCGAAGCCGCGCTTCAGAAGGAAATGGAGCAGTTGGCGCAAACCTTCGCCGCGATGGGCGACAGCTATCTGGCCGCGCGCGCCGAGGACATCCGCGAGGCGGGGCGACGGATCCTGCGCAATCTCGCCGCGCATGAAAGCGACGCCTTTGCGGCCGTCAAGCCCGGAAACGTGCTGATCGCCGAGGATATCAGCCCGGCCGACACCGCCCAGATCGACCCCGAAGCGGTGGCCGGCATCGCCACCGAACTGGGCGGCATGGACGGCCATAGCGCCATCATGGCCCGCGCGCTGGCCGTGCCCGCCGTGCTGGGCGTGGCGGGGCTGCGCCATCACTGCGCTTTCGGCGAAACGGTGATCGTGGACGGCGTCGAGGGCAAGGTCATCATCAATCCCGCGTCGGCGACCCTTGCCCGCTATCGCCGCCGCATCGACCGCCTGAAAAAGGAGCGCGAGCAGCTCAAGAGCCTGCGCCGCCTTCCCGCCATCACCAGCGACGGGACCGAGGTGGCGCTCCAGGCCAATCTGGAACTGCCGCGCGAAACCGGACGGGCGCTGGAAACGGGCGCGCAGGGCGTCGGCCTGTTGCGTACCGAGTTCATGTTCATGAACCGCAAGACCATGCCCGACGAGGACGAGCAGTATCAGCTTTTGCGCAGTATTCTTTCCGATATGGACGAAAAGCCGGTCACCATCCGCACCCTTGATCTGGGCGGCGACAAGCTGGCCGAGGCGATGGACGGCCCTGGCGAAAGCTCGAACCCGGCTCTCGGCCTTCGGGCCATTCGCCTTTGCCTGCGCTATCCCAGGGTGCTGGACACGCAGCTTGCCGCCATCCTGCGCGCGGCGGTTCATGGCAACGCGCGCATTCTGGTGCCGATGATCTCCTCGGTGGAGGAGGTGCGTCAGTTGCGCGAGCGACTGGCCGCCGTGGTGCGCCGCCTGCAACGCCGTGGCGAAAGATTGCCCGACCCCCTGCCGCCGGTCGGCGTGATGATTGAAGTTCCGGGCGCGGCGCTTTCGGCCGACGCGCTGGCGCAGGTGAGCGACTTTTTCTCCATCGGCAGCAACGACCTGACGCAATACACGCTGGCCATCGACCGCGCGGACGAGCAGGTGGCCGATCTCTACAATCCCGTGCATCCGGCGGTGCTGCGGCTGATCCAGTTCGCGGCCGAGGCCGCCTTGCGCGCCCGCATTCCCGTGTCGCTCTGCGGCGAGATGGCGGGCGACGCGCGGCTCGCGCCGCTCCTGATCGGCCTTGGCATCCGCGAGCTTTCCATGGCTCCCGCCCGCATTCCCGAAGTCAAGCGCGCCATTCGCGGCCTCAACATGGTGGAGGCCAGCACCTTCGCCTCGCGCGTCATGAGCCAGAGCAGCGAGGCCGTCATCAAGGACATGATCGCCCAGCAGGCCGTGGGGTGATTCGGAAACCGGAAAACCAGAAACCAGAAAAAACGGTGGTGTCTCACTTTAACAATCACCCCCGCGCAGGCGGGGGTCCCATTTGATTAAAAACAATGGGATGCCCGCCGGAGCCTGCCCTCGCCCCCGCTTTCGCGGGGGTAAACTCCAGCGGGGGCGGGCATGA